>JBHOQW010000094.1:0-6557 GCA_042408665.1 Dehalococcoidia bacterium | reverse complement strand
CCAGTCGTCGCCGTAGGCCGGTGCCAGTGGGGTGAGCAGGGCGTAGCACTCCCGCCGCCAGTCCGGGCCGCCGCCGAAGCCGATCAGGCTGAAGGGGCCGGTCACCTGGTTGAGGAGAAAGGCGTCGCGCGGGAACTCCTGCAGGTGGGCGGTGATGCGGGCCACCGCACCCGCGTTGTCACCCTCGATGGCCGTGGCCAGGGCCTCCACGTGCTGGCGCTCACGGCGTGAGGCCCCCTGCACGAGCGCGCGGGCGCGGGCGGCCAGCGTCCGCGCCTCCGCCACCTGACCGCGGAACTGGCGCTCGCGGGCGAGGGCGACGTGCGCCAGGGCAAAGCCTTCATCGGCCGCGAGCGCCTCCTGCAGCAGGCCCTCGGCGCCGGCGCGCCCGGCCAGAAGCCTGTCGACGGCCTCGATGTACAGCTCGGCCGCCCGCGCGCTAGACGTGCTGAGCGGCAGGCCATAGCGATCGGTGAAGGCGGCGGTCATGGTCGCGTCCTTTCCAGCCTCGAGACCGGCGCCCGGGCGCGGGACGGGTTCAGGGGCGCGCGCCCGCCAGCCAGCGCGGGCGGCGCGCCTCGAAGGCGGCGATCTCTGCCTCGTGCATGAGCGTCATACCGATGTCGTCCAGGCCGTTGAGCAGCCGCTCGCGCACGAACGGGTCGACCGTAAACGCGGCAGAAAAGCCCTGGTCATCGCGCACGGTCTGGGTGACGAGGTCCACCGTGGCCCGGTAGCCGGGCGCGGCCTTGGCGCGGCGCATCAGCTCCTGCACCTGCTCCTCGGGCAGCACCACCGGCAACATGCCGTTCTGGATGCAGTTGTTGTAGAAGATATCGGCAAATGACGGCGCGATCAGGGCGCGGAAGCCGTACTCGCGCAGGGCCCAAGGGGCGTGCTCGCGCGAGGAGCCGCAGCCGAAGTTGCGGCCGGTGACGAGAATGGTAGCGCCCTGGTAGGCGGGGTGGTTCAGATCAAACTCGGGGTTGGGCGAGCCGTCCGGCAGGTAGCGCCAGTCGAAGAACGCGAACGGACCGAACCCCGTGCGCTCGATGCGTTTGAGAAATTGCTTGGGGATGATCTGGTCCGTGTCCACGTTCACCCGGTCCAACGGCGCGACGATGCCGGTCAGCGTGGTAAAGGGCTCCATGACGCCTCGTCCTCCTGCGTGAGCGGTCACCAGTTTCGGATATCGACGAAGTGGCCGGCGATGGCGGCGGCGGCCGCCATCTGCGGGCTCACCAGGTGGGTGCGCCCGCCTTTGCCCTGGCGCCCCTCGAAGTTGCGGTTGGAGGTGGAGGCGCAGCGCTCGCCGGGCTGGAGGATGTCCGGGTTCATGCCCAGGCACATGGAGCAGCCGGCCTCCCGCCACTCAAAGCCGGCCTCGATGAAGATCTGGTCCAGCCCCTCCGCCTCCGCCTGGCGCTTGACCTGCGTCGAGCCCGGCACCACCATGGCACGGACACCCGGCGCCACCCGCCGCCCCTTGACGATGGCCGCGGCGGCGCGCAGGTCCTCGATGCGCGAGTTGGTGCAGGAGCCGATGAACACCCGGTCGATGCGGATATCGACGATGGGCGTGCCCGGTGTGAGGTCCATGTAGGCCAGCGCCCGCGCGGCGGCGGCCCGCTCCGCCGGCGAGGCGAAGGAATCGGGGTCCGGCACGCGCCCGGTGACCGGCACCACTTGGCCGGGGTTGGTGCCCCAGGTCACGTACGGCTCCAGCTCGGCGGCGGGGATGACAACCGTCTTGTCGTACACCGCACCCTCATCGGTGCGCAGGGAGGACCAGTAGGCCACCGCGGCGTCCCAATCGGCGCCCTTGGGCGCGTGCGGTCGGCCCTTGAGGTAGGCGAAGGTCGTCTCGTCCGGCGCGATCATGCCGGCGCGGGCACCGGCCTCGATGGACATGTTGCACACCGTCATCCGCCCCTCCATGGAGAGGTCGCGGATGGCCTCGCCGGTGTACTCGATCACGTGGCCGGTGCCGCCGTCCACGCCGATGCGACCGATGATGCCGAGGATGATGTCCTTGGCCGTCACCCCCGGCGGGGCCTTGCCCTCAACGCGCACCTCCATCGTCTTGGGCTTGTGCTGCACCAGGCACTGGGTGGCGAGCACATGCTCGACTTCAGAGGTGCCGATGCCGAGGGCGAAGGCCCCGAAGGCGCCGTGGGTGCTGGTGTGGCTGTCGCCGCAGACGATGACCATGCCGGGCTGGGTGAGGCCCAGCTCCGGGCCGATGACGTGCACGATCCCCTGCCGTTCGGAGCGTATGCCGTACAGGGGGATGCCAAACTCGGCGCAGTTGCGCTCCAGCGTCTCGATCTGCTGGCGCGCGATCTCGTCCAGGATGGGCAGCGAGCGGTCGGTGGTGGGGATGTTGTGGTCCACCGTGGCCACAGTGAGGTCCGGGCGGCGCACGGTGCGCTCGGCCAGGCGCAGGCCCTCAAAGGCCTGGGGCGAAGTGACCTCGTGCACGAGGTGTAGGTCCACGTACAGGAGCGCTGGCTTGCCCGGTTCCTCCCGCACCACGTGCGCCTCCCAGATCTTCTCGAACATCGTCTTCGGCACCATCAGCCTGCTCCGTTTACGGGTTTGTCCGTCAGGCCCCGGCGGTGGCCGGGGCCCGCGCGCACGGCCTACGAGACCACGATCCGCTGCTCGGCGCGGTCGCGGCGCAGGACGAGCAGCCGGTTGAGGGCGTTCATGTACGCCTTGGCCGAGGCGACGATGATGTCCGTGTCCGCGCCGCGGCCGGTGTAGGTGCGGCCGTTGGCCGCGATGCGGATGATCACCTCGCCCTGGGCGTCGATGCCCTCGGTGACGCTCTTCACCGTGTACTCGGTGAGCGTGTTCTCCACCCCGATGATGCGGTTGATCGCCCGGTAGACGGCGTCCACCGGCCCGTCGCCCACGGCGGCGTCCTCATGCCGGTTGCCATCCTTGTCCACCAGCAGGACCGTCGCCGTCGGCCGCACCGTATCGCCAGCGATGACGTGCACCCGCTCCAGGTGCCAGACCTCCTCGTGGGTGCGCGCCTCCTCGCTCATCAGCGCTTCCAGATCGCGGTCGTCGATCTCGGTCTTCTTGTCGGCCAGGTTCTTGAAGCGGACGAAGACCCGATCCAGCTCCTCCTGGGTGAGCTCGTAGCCCAGCTCCTCCAGCCGCTTCTTGAGGCCGGCGCGGCCGGAGACCTTGGTGAGCACGATCTTGGTGGCCTCCGGGTGACCGACCTCACGTGGGTCCATGATCTCGAAGTTCTCGCGCAGCTTGATCACCGCGTCCTGGTGGATGCCGGAGGCGTGGCGGAAAGCGTTGAGGCCCACCACCGCCTTGTTGGGCTGCACCACAATGCCCGTCAGGTCGGAGACCAGGCGGGAGGTGCGGTACAGCTCGCGGGTGTTGATGCCCAGCTCGACGTTGAACTGGTCGTTGCGGGTCTTGAGCGCCATCACCACCTCTTCCAGCGAGGCGTTGCCGGCGCGCTCGCCCAGGCCGTTCACGCACACCTCGATCTGCCGCGCCCCGGCGCGTACCGCCGCCAGCGAGTTAGCGGTGGCCAGGCCGAGGTCGTTATGGCAGTGCACGGAGAGCACGGCCTTGTGGATATTGCGCACATTCTCGAAGATGCCGCGGATGAGCTGCTCGAACTCCTGCGGCACCGTGTATCCTACCGTATCAGGGATGTTGACCGTCGTTGCCCCCGCGTCGATCACCGCCTCCAGGAGTTGGTACAGGTAGCGCGGGTCGGAGCGGGTGGCGTCCATGGGCGAGAACTCCACGTCCTCCACCGCCTCCTTGGCGCGCTTGACCGCGGCCACGGCCTGCAGCAGCACCGCCTCGCGGTCCTTGGCCATCTGGTGCATAAGGTGGATGTCCGACGAGGAGATGAAGACGTGGATGCGCGGGTTGTGGGCGCCCTCCATGGCGGCGATGGCCGCCTCCACGTCGCCCGGCACGCAGCGGGACAGCGTGGCGATCACCGGGCCGCGGATGGTGCGGGCGATGTTGCGCACCGCCTCGAAGTCGCCGGGCGACGAGGCGGCAAAGCCGGCCTCGATGACGTCCACGCCGGTCTTGGCCAGTTGCTCGGCGATCTCCATCTTGTCCTCGGCGTTGAGGGCAACGCCGGCCGTCTGCTCCCCATCCCGCAGGGTGGTATCGAAAATAATCACGCGCTCTGGCATGGCCTGTCTCCTTCGGGGTTGTTGGCTAGTGCGATGTCGGTATCGCGCGTCACACGGCGGGCCTCCGCTGGCCGGGCAGCCGCCGACCGTTGGCTGAGAGGGCACGAGCCGCGCGCCGCGCTCGCTCCGGTCGCCCTCCAACCCGGCGCTCACCGGGCCGAGGGCCGGCGAAGGGACAGGCCGTGACGGACTACCGGTACGTCTCCATCCATGGCTCTCGGTCCTACGCAGGCGGGTGATCTCGCTGCCTAGCGCGCCTCAGCGGGCTGCTTGCGCCCCTGCGCGAGCCAGCTCATCATGGCACGCAGCTCCTTACCGACGGCCTCGATCGGGTGCTCCGCGTTCTGGCGGCGCAGGGCCAAGAACGAGGGCCGTCCGGCCTGGTTCTCCAGGATCCACTCGCGCGCGAACTGACCGCTGCGGATCTCCTCCAGGATCTGGCGCATCGTCTGGCGCACGTGCTCGTCGATCACGCGCGGCCCGCGCGTGTAATCGCCGTACTCGGCGGTGTCCGAGACGGAGTAGCGCATGAACGCCATACCGCCCTCGTACATGAGGTCCACGATCAGCTTCAGCTCGTGCAGGACCTCGAAGTAGGCGATCTCCGGCTGGTAGCCGGCCTCCACCAGCGTCTCGTAGGCGGCCTTGATCAGGGCCGTGACGCCGCCGCACAGCACCGTCTGCTCGCCGAACAGGTCGGTCTCCGTCTCCTCCTGGAAGGTCGTCTCCAACACGCCGGCGCGGGTGGCGCCGATGCCCTTGGCGTAGGCGAGCACGATCTGCTTGGTCAGCTCGCTGTTGGCCTGGTGGATGGCCATCAGCGCCGGCACGCCGCCACCCTCGAGGAAGACCCGCCGCACCAGGTGACCGGGCCCCTTCGGCGCCACCATGGCCACGTCCACCTCAGCCGGCGGTTGGATCTGGCCAAAGTGGATGTTGAAGCCGTGCGCGAACATGAGCATCTTGCCCTCGCGCAGGCCGCCGGCGATGTGCTCCTCGTAGAGCTGCTTCTGCACCTGGTCCGGCGTGAGGACCATGATGATGTCCGCCGCCCGCGCCGCTTCATCGACGGTGGTCACCCGCAGCCCGGCCGCCTCCGCCTGCGCCCAGGACTTGGAGCCCGGGTAGAGCCCCACGATCACGTTGCAGCCGGAGTCCTTCAAGTTGAGGGCGTGCGCGTGCCCCTGGCTGCCGAAGCCGATCACGGCGATCGTCCGATTGCTGAGCAGGCTGAGGTCCGCGTCCTTGTCGTAGTACATCTGCGCCATATGGTCGCACCTCTCTGCGCTGTTGCCGCCCCGGTCCGCCGCGCCGGGGCACCTTGCGCGGGCGCCAGCCGCGGCCGGCGCTCACGTTCGTTTGAACCCGCTCACCAGCCCGTAGGCCCCCAGCGTCAGCAAGAGCGCCGCCGGCAGCCAGAGCAGCCCAGGGCCATTTGCCGAACTGACGGCCGCCGTGCCGAGTAAGAGCCCGGCCGCCGCCACCACCAGCGTGCCGCCCAGGCGCGGCCGTCTGCCGGACAGGCCCAGACCGACGACGGCCAGCAGCGAGGGCGCCAGCGAGGCGACGAGCAACCTGGTCGGCACCCCCTCCGCCGCGCCTGCCCCCTTGGCCAGGAGCAGGACGCCCGTGACCAAGGCCGCCAGCGCGGCGCCGAGGGCGGTGAGCAGGCGGGCACGGGCCACCGCGGCGCCCCGGCGTCGCTAGTCCGACACGTACGGCAGCGCGCCGCTCGGCCGTCGCCCCAGCCGGCTGTGCATCGCCGCCGCGGCCGCCTCCTTGGCGTCGTCAACGTGCACCACGGCGCCGCCGCGCGCCATGGCCACACGGCCGGTGCGGGCGATCTCGGCGATGCCGTACGGCCGCATCACCCGCAATACGTTGTTCACGTGCTCCTCGTCGCCCACCACCTGGAGGATGAGGGTGCTGTCCGACACATCCGCCACCGCGGCGCCGAGCACGCCCGCGAGCTGGATGATCTCCGCCCGCTTGCCGTTGGCGCAGCGCACTTTGATCAGCGCCAGCTCGCGCGCCACCATCCCCTTGTGCGTGATGTCGGCCACCTTGACGACATCGATCAGCTTGTAGAGCTGCTTTTCCACCTGCTCCACCTGGGTGGTGGCGCCGTCCACCACGATGGTCATGCGCGACAGGCCTTCCTGCTCTGTGGGGCCCACAGCCAGGCTCTCGATGTTGAAGCCGCGTCGCCGGAAGAGGGAGGCCACCCGGTTCAAAACGCCGGGTCGGTCCTCCACGAGGGCGATCACCGTGTGCTTGGTGCTCATGGGCGTGTGCTCCTGAACGGACGCTCTCGGCCGTTGTCGTCCCTGCTAATCACCCGCCACCGCCTGCCGCTTGCGCCGCTCG
>JBHOQW010000026.1:0-1415 GCA_042408665.1 Dehalococcoidia bacterium | reverse complement strand
CTGGCGCCCGTGACGATCGCTACCTTGCCCGCAAGCCGCATCGCCGCCTCCTTTCTCCCCGACCCGTCCCCGACCGTAGCGCCGGTACCGCCAGGGCCGACAAAACCTCTTGACTTTGAAACTTTCAAGGTTTAGCGTCGGGACGTCAAGCGGGGGTAGCGGGTGAGCGCGCACAACGGGCCGCTGGTGCGGCGGGGCTCGCAGCTCGTGGCCGATGCGCTGCGGGCGATGATCGTGCACGGGGAGCTAGCCACCGCCCACAGCCTGCCACCGGAGCCGGAGCTGGCGGCGCGGCTGGGTGTCAGCCGTCATCACCTGCGCGAGGCGTTGCGCCTGCTGGAGCAGGACGGGCTGGTGAAGGTGCGGCCGGGGCGCAACGGCGGTGTCTTCCTCACGGTGCCGGGCGTGGAGGTGCTGACCCGTACCTTCAGCCTCATCCTGGCCCGCACCGGCACCCCATTGCGCGACCTGATGGCCGCCCGCCTGGTGATCGAGCCGGCCGCCGCCGCCATCGCCGCCCGCGAGGCCACCGAGGCCGAGATCGCCGCCCTGGAGGCGATCGTCGAGCAGCAGCGCACCCAGGAGCGCTACACCGAGCACCTCAACACCCAGTTCCACGTCACGCTCGCCGCCGCCGCCCACAACCAGACGTTGCTGCTCATGATGCGCTCCATCGAGAGCCTGATCCGCAACATCGATGTGAGCGTCTCCAACCCGGAGCTGAAAGAGGGCTCCTACCGCGCCCACCGCGCCATCGTGCGCGCCATGCGGGCGCGCGATCCGGAGCGGGTGGAGGACCTGGTGCGCCGCCACATCCGCGGCTTCGAGGACCTGCTGCCGGCTATGGGCCTGGACCCGGAAACGCACACCGTGGCCGACCTGCTGCAGATGGCGGAGCGCACGCGCCGCTCCCGCCTGAACGGGGTGGAGTGATGTCCGCCTACGTGGTCCGCCGGTTGCTGCTGGCGACGGTGAGCCTGTTTGGCCTCACCCTACTGGTGTTCGTCTTCCTGCACGCCATCCCCGGTGACGCCGCCGTGCTGGTGCTGGGTGATACAGCCAACATCTCGCAGGAGCAGCTGGCCCAGACGCGCCACCGCCTGGGCCTGGACCGGCCGCTGCCGATGCAGTACGCCCGCTGGCTGGGCGGTATCCTGCGCGGTGACCTGGGGTCGTCCCTCTTTACCAGCCGGCCCGTGTGGCATGAAATCCGGGACCGGATCAAGGTCACATTTGAACTGGCGTTCCTCGCCCTCGCCTGCAGCCTGCTGGTCGGCGTCACGGCCGGCACGTTCGCCGCCGTGCGCCACGGCCGCGCCGGCGACCAGGCGGTGCGCGTGCTGGCCATCCTGGGGTTAGCGGTGCCCAACTTCTGGCTGGGGACGATGGTGATCGTGTTCGGCGCGCGCTGGTTC
>JBHOQW010000025.1:0-2685 GCA_042408665.1 Dehalococcoidia bacterium | reverse complement strand
ACAGGCCAGGTGCAGCAGGTGCGCGCCGCGGCGATGCACCGCGCAGAACGGCTCCAAGGCCGGCCCGTGCGCGACCGGTTCTTCCCCCAGCGGCGTGCGCAACGCCGTGTCCCGCGGTGGCGGCGGCCGGCGCACCACCGGGGCGCCGCACACGAGGCAGGGGCTGGGCCGGCCGTCCGGCTGACGCAGGCACGTGGGACAGCGCCGGAGCCGGCCGGAGACTTCAGAGCCGCACCGGCAGCGCCACGACGGCGGCTCGGGCGTCGGCGCCGGCGGCGCCTTTGCCCGGTGGCGTGCACACCACGGACGGGCGTGCTCGTCGTAGGCGTCCACCACGCCACCACACCCCAGCGCCGTGCAGACGGTGGCGCTGCCGGTGTCGTCCACGGCGGCGACCGCCGTGGTGCTGGTGGCGTCGGTCGCCGACGTGGTCGCCGCCGTGAGCACGCGCAGGATGTCGCGTTTGAGGGCTTTCAAGATGCGCCGATCGTCGTCCGAGAGCACGCCCGCCGGCGCCTCCACGTGCAGGGTGTCGCCGTCGGTGGCGGCGAGTTCCACGCCGCGCCTACGCAGGTCGGCGATGATCCGGAGCACACTCTGCGCGCTCATAGGTCAAGCACCTCCCGGTGCACTGGGGTTTTGTCAGTTGTGTCAGGCTGGTACGGCTCCTCCCGCGCGTCGTCCCCACCGCCCCTCCGGGGTGCGTCGGTTGTGTCGGTTTTGTCAGGCACCGCGCACGTGCCGGGCGTGGGGTCCTCCCCCCATGGAGGTGTGCCAGTTGTGTCAGTTTTGTCAGGCACGTTTGCCGCATCTCCCTCCACGTCCCCCCGTGCTGCGGGGGCAGAACCCCCAGAACTGCCTGACAAAACTGACAAAACCCTTCCCCCGCGACGGGCGCGCGGGTTGACGTGGTAGAAGGGGCCGGGTGGCCGGCCACCGGCGGGCGTGGGTGTGGGCGCGGGCAGCTCGCGCAGGTAGCCGTAGGCGATGAGCACGCGCAGGGGTGGGTCGAGGTCTGCGACGGTGGCGAACCGCTGCGCCAGGCGCAGCAGGTCGCGCCGCGAATACGCGTCGTGCCCGTCCGCCGCGATGCGGTGCCACAGGTACCGCGCGTCGTCGAGGTGCGGGTCGGTGCCCATGGCGGTGAAGGCACGCCGGGCGTGGGCGAGGTAGTACCGTCCCAGCGTCACCGCCCGCCCCACGGTGTCGGCGTCTACCGCTCGCTCCGCCGGGTCCCCGCCGGCCCCGGCTTCGACCCAGTCGGCCAGGTGCAGGAGCGCGGCCAGACGAACCACTGTGCCGACGAGCTTGTTCGCCCAGTCGGCGAGGGGCGCAAGCTCCCCGTCCGGCCCCAGGTGCGGTTCAAGCTCCGCCTGGAACTGGACCAGCTGCCGGTACGCGTCATCGCTCAACCGCAGGCATACCGGTGCCTGGTCCGCTTCTCCGGCCCCCCCGGTGTCCCGGTCGCCGTGGGGGGCGACCGGCTCGGTCGCTTCCGCCCAGGCCGTGAGGCGATCCAGGAGTGCGGTCACGAGCGTGTGGTAGCGGGCGCGCACGGTGGTGGGGATGGGCGGCGGGTCGGGAAGGCGGCGGCCGACCAGGCTGTGCGGCCAGGCGTACAGGAACCTGGCCAGAAGCCCCCGTCCGCGCAGGTGCGGGTCGTGGTGCAGGCCGAAGAGCACCGCCGGCTGCACCGCGACGCCGACGCTGATCGCCGGGCGCAGCACGTACAGGGAGGCGCGACCGACGCGGTCCACCCGAATCGGGCTGCCGACGTGCGCCTTGAGATACACGCCGAGGTTGGGGCCGTTGCCGTAGCGGCCGCGTATGATGTCGAACAGGTCGCCTTCGTCGGAGAACACGGCCACCCGCCCGCCGTGCTCGGCGAGGAGCCGCGCCACCGCCTCCGGTGTGGCGTCGTCCGCCACCAGCCGCGGCCGGGCGGGAACGACGAACGTGGCCAGCTCCCGGGCCAGCGCTTCCGCCTCAGCGAGGGCCTCCTCCGCCTCAGCCCCGGTGGCCTTGGCGGCGCGCGCTTCCGCGTGGCGCAACCGCTGCTCCAGAATCGCCTTGCGGGCCGCGGCGGCGGCGATGACCGGCTCCAGGTCGCGGCTCTTCCGCGCCTCCCAGGTCACAAGCGGGGCGGCCACGTCGGCGTAGGCGGGGGTCTTGCGCTCGCCTGACGGGAGCACGCTCGCCGTGTAGAGCGAGAGCGGCTCAGTCCAGCCGTCCCGCACCGTGACCGTGGCGATGCGCTGCGCCGCCGCGGCCAGCACGGCCAGGACCAGCGTGCCGGGCACGTCCGCCGGGAGCTGGCGGGCCTCCGCCACGCCCCGGACGAAATCCGCCAGCGTCGGCGGAAGGACGTCGAGCGGGAACGCCGGCAGCGGCGGCGGGTCGAGCGGCAGGGGAGGGTCCCACGCAACCGCGGCGTGGTCCGCCGGGAGCGGCCCGGTGCCGTCGCGCGATGCGCGCAGGACCGGTTCCTGCAACCGGTCTCGGTAGCACGCCAGCGCGCGTTGCAGCGTGAGCGCGCCGTATGTGGCGCCGTCGCCACGGTGGCGCTCGTCCCACTTTGGGCGCGCGAGACCAGAGCGTCGGAACAACCGGTCGGCCCGCCGCACGTCGCCGCCGACGAGCTCTAGCAGGCGGACACACAGTGCCAGGTCGGCTTCTGATTGCGAC
>JBHOQW010000021.1:0-4636 GCA_042408665.1 Dehalococcoidia bacterium | reverse complement strand
CCGGTCCATGGTCTCGTCGTAGTACCAGCGGCGCACCAGCGCCTTCTGCAGGCGCAGCGCGGCCGGGCTATATCCGGCGAGCTGCCGCGCCAACGCCAGCGCCGCCTCCCGCGCCCCGCCGGCCGGCGCCAGGCGGTTGACGAAGCCCATCCGCGCCGCCTCAGTGGCGCTCACCGGGTCCCCGGTGTACACCCACTCCGCCGCCCGGCTCAGGCCGATGAGCGGCACCAAGAGCGCCGCCTCGATCACCGAGGGGATGCCCACCCGCACCTCCGGCATGCCGAAGGTGGCGTCCTCGGCGGCCACGCGCAGGTCGCACGCCGCCGCCAGCTCGCAGCCGGCGCCCAGGGCCGGGCCGTTGACGGCGGCGATCACGATCTGGTCCATGCCGCGGATGGTGGCGAACAGCCCGTGCAGGTGGGTGATGAACACCCGCGCCTCCTCCGGGCCGAAGTCGCGCATCTCGCGCACGTCCGCCCCGGCCACGAACGCCCGGCCGGCGCCGGTGAGCACCACGACGGTGAGCTGGTCATCCCCGCCCAGCTCGGCCAGGGCGCGGGTGGCGTCGTGGATGAGGGCGGAGTTAAGCACGTTGAGCCGCTCCGGCTGGTTCAGCGTCACCACCGCCACCTGGTCCAGCCGTTCCACCCGCACGCGTTGCTCGGCCATGCCCACGCTCCTTCACCCCTCATCGGCGGCCGTGCCCGCCCGCTGTGCCGAGGGCATCACCTCCACCGCCCGCGGCGGCGTCACGGCGAAGGTGGCGCCGATGCCGCCGTCCGGCGTGTCGGGCAGGTTGAGGAAGGTGATGCGGGTGGGCTCGATGTAGGTGAAGCGGCCGTTCTGGATGCGGAAGGCGCGGTCGTGGCCGGGATAGACCACCGCACAGGTGTCCACGATGCGGCGCAGGCTGCGGCGCGCCTCCTCCTCGCTCCAGAACACCAGGTACGGGCAGCCGGCGGCGATGGAGGCCGCGCTGGGCAGGGCGTCGCCCACCAGGCCCACCACTCCCTGCTCCGTCTCGACGAGCACCGTTTGGCTGCCAGGGCTGTGGCCGGGGGTGGCCATGATGCGCACACCGGCGGCGATTTCGTCCCCCTCGCGCGTCTCCACGATCCGGTGCCGGTCCAGCACGGCGGCCGTCCAGGCGGGCGTGGCCCAGTCCGCCGGGTGCGGCTGGCGCAGGTACTCGTGCTCGGCCGCGCTCAGGTACAGCGTGGCGCCCGGGAACAGGTCCACGTTCAGGCAGTGGTCCCAATGGGCGTGGGTGAGGATCACGCCGTGGATGTCGGCCGGCTGCAGGCCGCGCTCCCGCAGCCGTTGCAGCAGGAGCGTGCGCCGGCCCACGTGGCCGACATCGACCAGGAAGTTGCGGTTGCCGTCCCGCAGCAGCGTGACGCCACAGAAGGCGATCGAGCCCTCATCGGTGCGCACGCCGAACCCCTGCAGCAGCGTCTCGACCGTGGCCATGGCCCCTCTCCTCGAGTGCTCAGTCTGCCGGCAAGCATACCACGGCGGTTGCTCAGGGACGCGCCGCTGGCTACCATGCTTCAGCCGGGGGGTGAGGGCGGCTCAGACCGGCCCTCACCCCCCTGCCCCCTCTCCCGCTTGCGCGCGGGCGAGGGGGGGTGGCTGGCGTCAGCGGAGGGCGTTTGCGGGCGAGCAACTCCCCGCTCCCGCACGCGGGAGAGGGTGCCGAGCGGAGCGAGCCGGGTGAGGGCGGGGGAGGGCCGGCTTTTCGCTCCGCACGCCTCACCGCGCACGCCGGAGGAGGTGCGCCATGGACTTCGCCTTCACCGAGGAGCAGGCGCTGTTGCAGCGTGTGGTGCGCGACTTCGCCCGCCAGGAGCTGTTGCCCCACTACCGCGAGTGGGACCAGAGCGGCGCCTTTCCCCGCCACCTGTGGCGGCGCCTGGGCGAGCTGGGCCTAACGGGCGCCCGCGCCCCCCGCGCCTACGATGGCCAGGAGCTTTCCGCCGTCGCCACCGGCATCGCTGCCGAGGAGGTGGCGCGCGGCGATTTCAACCTGTCGTACGCCGTGCTCATCCCCGCCCTGTGCGGTGAGGTGCTCACCCACCACGGTGGCGAGCGGGTGAAGCGGGAGTGGCTGGCACCTATGGCCCGCGGCGAGGCGATCATCGGCCTGGCCCTCACCGAGCCGGGCGCCGGCTCCGACGCCAAGATGATCGCCACCCGCGCCGTGCGCGAGGGCGACGAGTACGTGATCACCGGCGAAAAGTCCGGCACCTCGCTGCTCATGGTGGCCGACGCCGTGGTCTTGTTCGCCAAGACCGACCCGCGGGCCGGCGCCCGCGGCGTCACCGCCTTTCTGGTGCCGCTCGATGCGCCCGGCATCACCCGCACGCCGTTTGCGGACATGGGCAGCCGGGCGGTGCAGCGCGGCTCGCTGTTCCTGGACGGCGTGCGCGTGCCGGCCGATTACCGGCTGGGCGAGGAGGGCACGGGCTTCTACGCGGTGATGAACGGCTTTGACTTCAGCCGGTTCATCATCGGCCTCATGTGCCTGGGCGCGGCGCTGCAGTCGCTGGACGAGACGATCGCCTACGTCACCCGGCGCCACGCCTTCGGCCAGCCGCTGGCCCGTTTCGAAGGCGTGTCCTTTCCCATCGCCGAGCACGCCACCCTGCTGGAGGCGGCGCGCTGGCTGTGCTACCGCGGCCTGTGGCTGCGCGACCACGGCCTGCCCCACACCAAGGAGGCCGCCATGGCCAAGTGGTGGGCGCCCAAGGTGGCGGTGGACTGCATCCACGACTGCCTCCTCCTGCACGGCCAGTACGGCTACACGCGTGAGCTGCCGCTAGAGCAGCGCCTGCGCGACGTGATCGGCCTGGAGATCGGCGACGGCACCGCCCAGGTGATGAAGATCGTCATCGCCCGCGAGCTGATGGGGCGGGAGTTTTTGCCGTACGACCAGGGCGCGAGACCCGGAGCCGGAGGGTGAGAGGAGCGAGCGCCGGCCCTCATCCCCGGCCCAGGCGCAGCAGGGACAGCACGAGGCCCACGAGGGCGGCAAGCGCGAGGATGCCCTTCCAATCGCGCGTGGCCGGCACGAAGCGGGTGCCCGCCGGCCCGATCTCGATATAGCCGGCGGGGCGGGCGATCCCCATCCCGCCGCCACCCCCGCCGCTGGAGAGGGCCGGCGTCAGGCGGCCGTCCGGCGGCCGTTCCACGCTGCGGCCGGCCAGCTCCGGCCCCAGGCCGGCCCCGTACAGGAAGTACACGCGCGCCACCGGGATCACGGTGTGGCCGTGCGCCGTGACAGGCGACCCGAACACGGCCTGCGCCGAGGCGCTGAGCCCCATCTGCCGCACCACCCGCTCGACGAGCGTGCTGGTACCGCTACCCGCCGTCTCAACCTGCCGTTCCTCCGTCATAACCGGCCTCCGAGCTCTTCCCTCACCCCACCCGCACCCCGGCGGCCCTCACCCCCGACCGGGCAGGCCCTCACCCCCGGCGGGCTGGCCCTCACCCCCGGCCCCTCTCCCGTAAACGGGAGAGGGGAGCATCGTGCGCGAACGCGCTCTGCCGGCGCCAGTTCCCCCCTCGCCCTCGTCAGAGGGAGAGGGGGGCAGGGGGGTGAGGGCCCGTCTCCGCATCTGCCAGCGTCAGACCCCCCTCGCCCTCGTCAGAGGGAGGGGGGGGGGTGGGGGGTGAGGGCCCGTACTGCCGGGCAAGGGGGTAAGGGCCCGTACTGCCGGGCCGCAGTCACCCAGCACCCGGCACGCGGCACCGCTCAGCTACCCGCCGAGCACGCCCTTGGTGCTGGGCACCGCCCCGCCCAGGCGGGCGTCCACCCGCGTGGCGGCGCCCAGGGCGCGGGCCAGCGCCTTGAACACCGCCTCCGCGCGGTGGTGGTCGTTGCGGCCCGCAAGCAGGCGCACGTGCAGGGTGAGGCCGGCGTGCTGGGCGAACGACCACAGGAAATGCTCGATCATCTCCGTGGGAAGCTGGCCGATACGCTCGCCGGCAAACGCCAGGTCCAGGGCCGCGTAGGGCCGGCCGCTCAGGTCCAGGGCCACCAACGCCAGCGCCTCGTCCATCGGCACGGTGGCGTCGGCCATGCGCACGATGCCCGCGCGGTCGCCCAGGGCGCGGGCCAGCGCCTGCCCCAGGGCGATGCCGACATCCTCCACCAGGTGGTGCGCGTCCCGCTCCAGGTCGCTGCGGTGGGCGAGGAGCGTGATATCGAAGCAGGCATGCCGCGCCACCTGCTCGATGAGGTGGTCCAGCATGCCGATGCCGGTGCGCACCTCACAGGCGCCGCTCCCATCTAGGTTGACCGCCGCCTCGATCACCGTCTCGTTCGTCTCCCGGCGCACATGGCCGGCCCTAGGCGCGTGGCTCATCTCCCATCTCCCGGAGCGCGGCCAGGAGCACGTCGGTGTGCTCCGGCCGCCCCACACTGATCCGCACTTTATCGCGCAGCCCGTCCCGGTCGAAGTAGCGGACGAAGATGCCGCGCCGGCGCAGCCCATCGCGCAGCGCGCGCGCATCGCCGCGGGTGACGTCGCACAGCACGAAGTTGGCCTGCGACGGCCACGGCCGCAGGAACGGGATCTCCGCCAGCAGGGCCGTGAGCCGTTCCCGCTCGGCCACGATGGCCCGCACCCGCTCG
>JBHOQW010000011.1:0-18529 GCA_042408665.1 Dehalococcoidia bacterium | reverse complement strand
CACGCCGGCGTCGTTCATGCGCATGAACACGGCGTCGTCGAGCGAGTCCAGGCTGATGGTGATGCGCCGCAGCCCCGCCGCCTTGAGCGCGCGCGCCTTGGCCGGGGTGAGCAATGAGCCGTTGGTGGTGAGCGTCAGGTCTTCCAGCCCCTCGATCTCCGCCAGCATGGCCACCAGGCGTTCCAGGTCGCGACGCACCAGCGGCTCGCCGCCGGTCAGCCGCACCTTGCGCACGCCCAGCGACACGAAGATCCGCGTGAGGCGGGCGATCTCCTCGAAGGTGAGCAGCTCGTCCCGCGACAGGAACTGGAATCCCGGACCGAACACCGCGCGCGGCATGCAGTACACGCAGCGGAAGTTGCACCGGTCGGTGACGGAGATGCGCAGGTCGCGCAAGGGGCGGTGCAGGGTATCCCGCACCGCTTCCCCGGCACGGGGTTGCGGTTCAGAGGCCAGCGGCAGCGGCGTCGGCGCGTTCATCGGCCAGCCTCCGGAGCACCGCGCATGCCGCGGCGGCAGCCCGCGCGCGATGGCTGATACGGTTCTTCTCCTCGTCCGACAGCTCGGCCATGGTGCGTGATCCCCCCTCGACGAGGAAGATGGGGTCGTAGCCGAAGCCGCAGGCCCCTCGCGGTGCGCGGGCGATGCGCCCCTCACACACGCCCTCGCAGGTGACGGTGCGGCCGTCCGGTGTGGCGATGGCGATCACGGCCCGAAAACGGGCGGTGCGCCGGTCGTCGGGCACGCCCCGCAGCTCCGCGAGGAGCATCCCCATCTTATCGGCATGCGTTGTGTTCTGTCCAGCATAACGGGCGGAGTGCACGCCGGGCGCGCCCCCCAAGGCGTCTACTTCCAGGCCGGAGTCGTCCGCCAGGGCCACGAGCCCGGACGCTCGCGCGTAGGCCTCGGCTTTGCGGCGGGCGTTTTCCGCGTAAGTTTGCCCGCTTTCCTCCACGTGCAGGATCAGACCGATATCCTGAGGGGTGAGGATCTCCCAGCCACAGCCGGCCAGGAGCCGGCGCAGCTCGCGGACCTTGCCCTGGTTGGTGGTGGCGAGTACCAGTTGCGGCATGATCCTAGTGTAGCCGCTGGGCCCGGGACGGCCCATCGTGGCCGATGCGGCTCCAATTCGTGGCGGGGGCGGGCCATGATCAGTTACCGTGAGGCGCTTCAGTACCTGTACTCCTTCGCCAACTACGAGTTCACGCCCCTGGACAAGGCCTCGGCGGCCCAGCTCGACCTGCGCCGCATGCGTGCCCTGCTCGCCCGCCTGGGTGACCCGCAGCGCGGGCGGCACACGGTGCATCTCACCGGCAGCAAGGGCAAGGGCAGCACGGCGGCCATGATCGCCGCCATCCTTCAGCACGCGGGCTACCGCACCGGCCTCTACACCAGCCCGCACCTGCACCACGAGACGGAGCGGGTGCGCGTGGACGGCGAGCCGATCCCGGAGGGCGAGTTCATCCGCCTGCTGCGGGAGATGCGCCCGGCCGTGGAGGCGGTGAACACCGCCGGCGAGTACGGCCGCCTGACCACGTTTGAGCTTCGGACGGCCCTCGCCTTTCTCTGGTTCCGCGAGCGAGGGGTCGAGTGGCAGGTGGTGGAGGTGGGCCTGGGCGGCCGCCTGGATGCCACCAACGTCCTGGATGAGAAGGACCTGTGCGTGTTCACCCCCGTCTCGCTGGAGCACACCCAGATCCTGGGCGACACGGTGGCGCAGATCGCCCGCGATAAATCGGGCATCCTGCGGCGGGGGACACGGGCCGTGATGGGACTGCAGCGGGAGTCGGCGGCGGAGGTGTTCCGCGCCGCCTGCGCCGCCCTGGAGGTGCCGCTGGAGGAGGTGGCGCAGGCCTGTCGCGTGGCGCCGGGGCGGGCCGACCTGGACGGTCAGGAGGCGCGCCTGCGCACGCCGCGCGCCGAGTATCGCCTGCACCTGCCGCTTCTGGGGCGACATCAGCTCGAGAACGTGGGCACGGCGGTGCTCGCCGTGGAGAACCTGCGCGGGGCCGGGGTGACCGTGGACCCGATCACCGTGCAGGCGGCGTTGGCGGCGGTGCGGTGGCCGGGCCGGTTGGAGGTCCTCAAGCACCGGCCGCTGGTGGTGGTGGACGGGGCCCACAACGGCGACTCCGCCCGGCGTCTGGCCGAGGCGCTGCGCACGTGCTTTGACTGGCGGCGGTTGATCCTGATCGCCGGCCTCAATGCGGATAAGGACATCGTCGCCTTCGCGCGGGAGTTCGTGCCGCTCGCGCCGCACGTGATCGCCACCCGCGCCGCCCTGCGGCGGGCGGCACCGGCGGCACAGGTGGCGGCGGCGTTTGAGACGGTCGGCATCCCCGCCCGCCAGGCGCCCACTGTCGCACAGGCCGTGGACGATGCGCTGATAGAGGCTGGGGCGGGCGACCTCATCTGCGTGACCGGATCCCTGTACGTCGTGGCCGAGGCGCGGGCCTGGGTGCTCGGCGTTGTTCCCGATCCGGTCGAGACCCTACACTGAGGAGCGTGTCAGCCGTCGGCGGTCGGCGACCCGCGCGGAGCGCAGCGCGGCGGGTGCGCGGCGCGGGCGGTGGCAAGCCGAGCGGGGGCAGGCTTCATGCGCGAGCGACAGGACGGGCAGCGACGGGTGGTGATTACGGGCATGGGGGTGATCTCATGCCTGGGGCAGACGGTCTCCGAGTTTTGGGAGAACCTGGTGGCCGGCCGCTCGGGGATCGGCCATATCACCCTCTGTGATACCACCGGCTACCCGACCACCATCGCCGGCGAGGTTAAGAACTGGAACCCGGAGGCCTACATCGAGCGGCGGGAGGCGCGGCGCATGGCCCGCTTCTCCCAGTTCGCCGTGGCGGCCGCCAAGCAGGCCATCGCCCAGGCCGGCCTGGACCTCGAGCGGGAGGACCGCACCCGCATCGGGGTGATCCTCGGCAACGGCAACGGCGGTTACCCCAACATCGACGAGGCGATGCG
Organism: Dehalococcoidia bacterium; assembly: GCA_042408665.1. Taxonomy (GTDB): domain Bacteria; phylum Chloroflexota; class Dehalococcoidia; order CAUJGQ01; family CAUJGQ01; genus CAUJGQ01. The sequence continues at coordinate 15,559 of JBHOQW010000011.1, read as the reverse complement.
CACCATCGTGGAGAAGGGGGGCATGCGGGTGGACCCCTTCTTCCTGCCCAAAAGCCTGCCCAACATGGCGGCCGCCCAGATCGCGCTGCAGCTCGGGCTCAAGGGCTACAACAGCACGGTGGTCACCGCCTGCGCTGCCGGCACGCAGGCCATCGGCGACGCCATGGAGGTGCTGCGCCGCGGTCACATGCAGGTCATGCTCACCGGCGGCACGGAGGCCGGTATCTCGCAGCTCGGCCTGGCCGCCTTCTGCGTGATGCGCGCCATGTCCACCCGCAACGACGAACCCGAGCGCGCCAGCCGCCCCTTTGACAAAGACCGCGACGGCTTCGTCCCGGCGGAGGGGGCGGCGGTGTTCGTGCTGGAGACGCTGGAGCACGCCCTGGCGCGCGGGGCCCGTATCCTGGCGGAGGTCGCCGGCGCCGCCGCCACCGCCGATGCCTACCACCTGGTGGCGCCCTGCGCCGACGGGGAGGGCGCCGCCCGCGCCATCCGCTGGGCGCTGGAGGACGCCGGCGTGCGCCCGGAGCAGGTGGACTACATCAACGCGCACGGCACCTCCACGCCGCTCAACGACGTGGCCGAGACCATCGCCATTAAGGCGGTGCTCGGCGAACACGCCTACCAGGTGCCCATCTCGTCGACGAAGTCGATGATCGGGCATGCCCTGGGGGCCTCGGGCGCGCTGGAGACGGTGGCCGCGGTGAAGACGATCGAGACGGGTATCATCCACCCCACGATCAACTACGAAACGCCGGACCCCGAGTGCGACCTGGACTACGTGCCCAACGTCGCCCGCCGGGCCGATGTGCGCGTGGTGCTCAAGAACAGCTTCGGTTTCGGCGGCCAGAACGCCTGCCTGGTGCTGCGCCGATTTGAGGGCTGAACGGCGCCGCCCGGCGCGGATCGCAACCACACGCCACCATCGCGAAGGGAACCATGCGCGTGTTCGTCGCCGGCGGCGCCGGCTATATCGGCTCGATCACGGCGGCCGAGCTGCTGCGCGCCGGCCACCACGTGACGGTTTACGATAACCTGTCCCGCGGCCACCTGGCCGCCGTGCCGGAGGGCGCGCGCCTGATCGTGGGTAGCACGGGCGATGCCCGCACCCTGCGCGCCGCCCTGGAGACCGGCCCGTTCGACGCCGCCATGCACTTTGCCGCGTTCATCGAGGCGGGTGAGTCGATGCGCGCGCCCGGCCCGTTTTTCGCCAACAACGTCGCCAACACCGTTATCCTGCTCAACGAATTGATCGAGGCCGGCGTGGAGCGGTTCGTCTTCAGCTCCAGCGCCGGGGTGTACGGCGAGCCGCAAACCCTGCCCATCCCGGAGGAGCACCCCATCCAGCCGCTCAACGTGTACGGGGAGACCAAGGCCATTGTGGAGCGGATGTTGCGGTGGTACGGCGAGCGCCGTGGCCTGCGCTGGGTGTCACTGCGCTACTTCAACGCCGCCGGCGCCACCGACGAGCGCGGCGAGGCGCACGAGCCGGAGACGCACCTCATCCCCTTGGTGCTCCAGGTGGCGCTGGGACAGCGGGAATCGATCTCCATCTACGGCGACGATTACCCCACGCGCGACGGCACCTGCGTGCGCGATTACGTGCACGTCCTGGACCTGGCCCAGGCCCACCTCTTGGCGCTGGCGCAATGCGACCGCGGCGGCGGGGTGTTCAACCTGGGCAACGGCCAGGGCTTCACCAACCTGGAAGTGGTGGAGACGGCCCGTCGCGTCACCGGCCACCCCATTCCCGTGACGATGGCGCCGCGCCGCCCCGGCGACCCGGCCGCGCTGGTGGCCTCGTCGGAGAAGGCGCGTACGGTGCTGGGCTGGCAGCCGCGCTACCCGGCGCTGGCGGACATGATCGAAAGCGCCTGGCGCTGGCACCGCGCCCACCCGCAGGGCTACCGTTCCTGATGGGCCCCGGTCGGCTGGCTCTTCATGGGGCAATTACCTATCCTCAGTCGCGAACGCCGGTCTCCCTGGTGAAGCGCCGGCAGGAGGGAAGCCCGTGCCCGGACCGTTACATGGTATCCGCGTGCTGGACCTCTCGCGCGTCCTCGCCGGGCCGTACGCCGCCATGACGCTCGGCGATCTTGGTGCCGAGGTGATCAAGGTCGAGCAGCCGGGGGAAGGCGACGAGACCCGCGCCTGGGGCCCACCCTGGGCCGGCGGCGAGAGCGCCTATTACTTATCCATCAACCGCAACAAGCTGGGCATCACCCTCAACCTGAAGAGCCCGGGCGGGCGGCGTGTGCTGCTGGAGCTGGCCCGCTGCAGCGATATCCTGATCGACAACTTCCGGCGCGGCACGCTGGAGCGTATGGGGCTGGACGACGCCACCTTGTGGGAGGTCAACCCGCGTCTCATCCACGCCACCATCAGCGGTTTCGGGCCCGTGGGGCCGTACAAGGACTACCCGGGCTATGACTTCGTCATCCAGGCCATGGCCGGCATCATGTCCATCACCGGCGAGCCGGAGGGCGAGCCGATGAAGGTGGGGGTGGCGATCGTCGACGTCACCGCCGGGCTGTTCACGGTGAACGCCGTCCTGGCGGCGCTGCACGCCCGTGAGCGGACGGGTCGCGGGCAGCGGGTGGAGGTGTCGTTGCTGGAGTCGGCGCTGGCCTGGCTGGTGAACGTGGGCCAGAACTACCTGGTGAGCGGCCAGGAGCCCAAGCGCTACGGCAACGCCCACCCGAACATCGTGCCCTACCAGCCGTTTCGCGCCAAAGACCGGCCCCTGGCCCTGGCGGTGGCCAACCCGCGCCAGTTCCGCCGCTTCTGCGAGCTGGCCGGGCGGCCGGAGCTGGCCGACGACCCGCGCTTTGCCACCAACGCCGACCGCCTCGCCCACCGGGAGGAGCTGGTGCAGGAGATCCAGCGCCTGATCGAACAACGCCCGGCCGACGAGTGGCTGCGCCTCCTGAACGAGAACGGCATCCCGGCCGGTCCGATCAACACCGTGCCGCAGGCGCTGGCCGACCCGCAGGTGCAGGCGCTGGGGGTGGTGCGCACCCTGCCCCACCCCACGGCCGGTGAAATCACGGTGATCGGCCCGCCCTTCCGCTTCTCCGAAACCCCCGCCGAGGTGCGCTCGGCGCCGCCGCTGCTCGGTCAGCACACCGAGCAGGTGTTGCGGGAGCTTCTGGGTATGGACGATGCCCAGATCGCCGCCCTGCGCGCGGAAGGCGCCATTTGAGGCTGACAGCGTGGCGGTTGAGCGTGATGGGCACGTCCGCGCTGGAACCTGCACCGGCCATGCCCCGTCCCCTATCATCTGGGACTTGTTCCTCCCAGCGTCGAGCGAGGAGCTATGTCTGGGCCGCGCGACACCGAAGTCGTCCTCAGTGGGGTGATCGTCCGGCAGCCGAATTACCGGTTCCTCGGCTATGCCCTGGTGCGTGACGCGACGGGGCACGAATACCGCCTGCCGATGACCGGCACGGTTGCGCAGTGGCTGGTCGAGGGGGCGCGGTACCGACTGGAATTACCCGCCGATGCGGCGGCCACGCTGGGGTTCGATGAGTACCGCCTCTCCGGGGCGGTGCCCATCTGGCCGCTGTTCGAACGCACCTACCGGGTGGAGCGGCAAACGGCTCGGGGTAAGCCGCTGTATGCCTACGCGCTGCGGGCGCGTGAAGCGCGCTACGAGCGCGATTACGAGGCCATCGTCGAGCTGGAGCAGTACCACTACGCGTCCGAGGAGGAGGTGATAGCGGTCTGGTATTGCGAGCGGTGCGGTCGATATCAGGCGGCCAACGCCCGGCCCACCTGTCCGACCTGTGGCCAGGCAGCCCGGTTCCACGACCTCAAGAGCGCTACCCGCGCCTCACGCTTTTTGGTGTTGGAACTCACCGAGCGCGAGCCTTACGAACCGCAGTACGTCGGTTACGTCCGCGCCGACCCGCCGGTGCCGCTCATGCACCGTCGCCTCCCTGACGGGACCGTGGAGCATGACATTCGCAGCAGCGTGTTCCCCCGCGCCTGGTTTGCCCACCCGTTTCACCCCACGGAGGTCGCCGGGTTGGAAGACTGGTGGCAGGTGCAGGGCGAAGCCCTGCGCTCGGCCCGGTCGCCGGTAGCCCGTCTGGCGCGCGTGGTGATCCACCCCGATTATCGCGCCGACGGCCTAGGCCAGCAGGCGCTCCTGGCCCTCAAGGACTGGCTGCGGGAGCGGTGGGTGCCGGACATGCGCGTGGCCAAGCAGGCCATCGAGGCCATCGCCATGATGGCCCGCTATAACCCGTTCATGGAAAAGGCCGGTTTCCGCTATCTCTGGGACACCGCCAGCGGCCGACCGGTGCTGTACTGCCCCTTGAGCCGCCGGGCTCAGACGGCTGTCGACGCGTTCTTGCAGCGCGACCCGGTGGCCCGCCAGCATGGCGGCCGGCTGTATCACCCTCGGTTTACCCCTGTGGAGCCGCTCGCGACGCCGTTCACCGTGCGACATCTTTCCAAGGCGTACGCCAGCCGCCTCAGTATCGAGCAGCTCTCAGGCCCGGTGCGGGACCTGCTGGCGGCGTTCGGGGTCCAGCACCGCGAGGTGCACAAGGTGATCGTGCGCGACGCCGAGCTAGAGATCGCGCCGAGCACCGTGACCGTGGTCGTCGGCGCCTCCGGCAGCGGCAAAACCACCCTGCTGCGCATCCTGTACGGCCTCGCCGCCGGCGTGGATGCGCCCCTCTACCGGCCAGACCAAAGCGAGGCGAGCGTGCCCACGAACGTGCGGGCAGCGGCGTTCATCCCTGGCGACCTGGAGCCCACCTTCGGCGAGGCACCGGTCGTGCAGGTGCTCTATGACCTCACCGGCGATGAGGCGTTGGCGGTCGAGTTGCTGAACGAGGTCGGGCTGGCGGACGTGGTCCTGTACCGGGCACCTCTGCGTGAGCTTTCCACCGGTCAACAGGAGCGGGTGAAACTGGCTTACTTGCTGGCGCAACGCCCGAACCTGCTGGTTGTGGATGAGTTTGCGGCGCATCTCGACCCATCTACGGCGCTGCGCCTGGCGCGCCGCATGGCCGCGCTGGCTCGTGACAAGCGCGTCACGCTCGTGGTCGCCACCCATCGCCCAGCCGCGATCGAGGCGATGGAGCCCGACGCGATCTACTACTGCGGGTACGGCACGCTGGTGCACGCCGGCAAGGTGCCGCCGCGCGCCTTCCGCGTGCTGGAGCCGTACGCAAGCTGGATCGTCGAGGGCAAGAAGACGTGGGAGCTACGCACCTACCCGACGAAGGTCCGCGGGCGGGTGGGCGTGGTGAGCGGCGGCCGGCTGCTCGGCACCGTCGAGGTGACGGGTACGCGCGGTCCGCTCAGCGAGGAGGAGCTGAGGCAGAGCCAGGATCGACACCTGGCCGATCCTGGCTTTCTCCACCGCTATGCACGGGGTCGTCCTCTGTATGCCTGGGAGCTGGCGCGGGCGCAGAAGTTCGCCGAGCCGGTGCCGCTATCGGGTAAGGCCGGTCAGCAGACCTGGCTGCGCCTGGACAGCGGCGAGACGCCGGCCTGAACGGGCGCCGCGCGGTGCCGCGGCCGGAACGGCGTCTGAGGGTGCTGGACAGGCTGATAGGAGGTAACCGTTGGAGGTCTACCGCCAACCCGGCACCCCTCCCTCTGCACGGCCGGTGGCCGGTGAGGAAGCGGCGATCGCCGCGCACGGGCTGCAGGTGGTGCGCGGCGGCACGCTCATCCTACGCGATATCACCCTGACCGTGCCGACCGGCCTTATCTACGGTCTCGTCGGGCCCAGCGGCGCCGGCAAGACGACGCTGATGCGCGCCGTGGCCGGGGTGCAGCGCCTGGCTGGCGGTGAGCTGCGCGTGCTCGGCCAGCCCGCCGGCAGCCCGGCCCTGCGCCGCCGCATCGGCTACATGCCGCAGAGCCCGGCACTCTACCACGACCTCACGGCGCGCCGGAACCTGGAGTTCTTCGCAGCGGTCTATGGGGTGCCACCGGGACGGGTGGCGGCGGTGCTGGAGACGGTAGACCTCACGGCGCTGGCCGACCGCCTCGCTGGCACCTTTTCCGGCGGTGAGCGCCAGCGCCTGTCGTTCGCTATCGCCCTGCTGCCGGAGCCGCCGCTGCTCCTGCTGGATGAACCCACCGTCGGCCTGGACCCCGTGCTGCGGCGACGCATGTGGGCGCAGTTCCGGACGTGGGCGGCGGCCGGCGCCACGGTGGTGGTGAGCACGCACGTCATGGACGAGGCCGCCCGCGTGGACCGCCTGGCCTTCCTGTATAACGGCAGGCTGCTGGCCGAGGGGACGCCGGCCGACATCACGGCGCGGGCGGGAGCGACCGACCTGGAGGAGGCGGTGGTGCGCCTAGCTGAGGCCGAAAGGGGAGAGCGATGAACATCCGCTGCACGCTGGCCGTGGTGCGACGGGTGCTGCGCCAACTGCACGGCGACCGGCGTACGCTGGCCCTGCTGTTCCTGTTGCCGCCGCTGCTCCTGGGGCTGGTGGACGCGGTCTTCACCAACGTGCCCGGCGTGTTCCCCCGGGTGGGACCGCTCATGCTGGGCCTCTTTCCCTTCACCATGATGTTCGCGGTGACGTCCATCGGGCTGTTGCGCGAGCGTACCCAGGGCACGCTGGAGCGGCTGATGGCCTCACCGCTCGGCCGCGGTGACCTGGTGCTCGGCTACGCCATCGCTTTTACCGCCGTGGCGCTGGTGCAGTCGGCGGTCACGCTGGGCACCGGCCTCGGGCTGCTGGGGCTGTCGAGCCAAGGAGCCCTGCCGCTCACCGTGTTGGTGGTCGTGGTGCAGGCCCTGCTGGGCATCGCGCTCGGCCTATTCTTGAGCGCCTTTGGTCGCACCGAGTTCGAAGTCGTGCAGTTTATGCCGGCCGCTATTCTGCCGCAGCTATTGCTCTCCGGTCTGCTCGTGCCGCTGGAGCGGATGCCAACCGCGCTCGCCGTGGTCGCCCGCCTCCTGCCGCTGACGTACGCGTTCGAGGCCCTAGACCGCATTATGCTGCGCGGGTACGGCCTGGAGGACGGCCGGGTGCTGCTCGACCTCGGCGTGCTCGTGGCCACGCTGGCGGTATTGCTGGTGGCCGGTTCGCTCACGCTGCAGCGGGCGGAGCCTTGAGGGCTCAGCCCTTGCCGAGCAGGAACGGCAGCACCGCGTCCAGCAGGCCGCGTGGGTTGTCGGCCAGGACGTCGTGTCGGGCGTCCGGTACCTCGACCAGGCGGCAGCGGTGGATGGATGCCAGCGTCGCCTGGACCTCATCCGGGGTGAACACCGGGCTGTCCGCCCCCCGCACCAGGAGCACCGGCGCCGTGATCTCGTGGAATTCCTCGTGGTAGGAGACCACCCGTTCCCCGGGTGACCACGCCCGGTAGCGCTGGTAGCCGTCCAGGTCGCACTTCGGGGCCAGGCCGTCCCCCAGCAGCGGCCGCAACAGCCGCCGGGCGACCGCCACCTCCTCCGGCCCGGGCGGTGTGGCGTCGCGCCGCAGCCCGAGCTGCCGCCGCAGCTCCTGCCAGCGCTGCAGGTACTCCTCCGGTGAGTCGTACACCCGCGCCATGGCCAGTACCGCCTCATCCGCCTCCCGCTCCGGCGGCAGGTACATGTGCACGCCTGTCTCCACCAACACCGCACGCGACAGGCGGTGCTCCTGGCGGGCGGCGAGCAGCGCGGCCGCGCGGCCGCCCATCCCGGTGCCCATCACCGCCGCTGGAGCCAGCCGCAACGTCTCGATCAGTTCGCCGATGTCGTCCCCCTGCTCCTGTGGCGAGTACGTGTCGCTCCAGTCGCTGTCGCCGTGCCCGCGCAGGTCCACGGCGACCGTGTAGAAATGCGACACCAGCCCTGGCACCACTGGCCGCCAGACATCGGCGGATTCGGCCAGATCGTGCAAGAGGATCAGGGCCGGCGCCTCGGGCCGGCCCCATGCCAGGTAGTGCAGGCGCAGACCGCCGACCGAGACAAAGCGGGATGCGGCGTCAAGGCTCATACGCGGATACTCCCCCGTCCTCGTTCAGCGTAGCAGAGCGGTGGGTGTGGGCGCCGCTGTCGGCCCCGCATCGCATTTTGGCCGCGCCTGTGCAAGAATCGGGGCGCACGCCGACCGCGCGGAGAAGGCCGCGATGAAGATCATTGACCTGCGCTCCGACACCGTGACCCATCCCTCGCCCCGCATGCGGGAGGCGATGGCCACGGCCGTCGTGGGCGATGACGGCTTCGGTGATGATCCCACGGTAAAGCGGCTGGAGGCGCTGGCCGCGCAGAGGCTGGGCAAGGAGGCGGGGCTGTTCGTGGCCAGCGGCACGATGGGCAACCTGGTCGCCCTGCTGGCGCACACGCAGCCGGGCGATGAGGTGATCGTCGGCGACCAGAGCCACATCCTGCTGGCCGAGGTGGGCGGGGCGGCGGCGCTGGGGCGGGTGCAACTCCGCCCGGCGCACAATGGCCCGCGTGGGGAGCTGGACCCGGAGGAGGTGCACGCCCTCATCCGGCCGGAGAACGTGCACTTCCCCGCCACGGCGCTGGTGTGCATGGAGAACACACATAACCGCTGCAACGGCGCCGCCCTCAGCCGCGCCGAGCTGGCGCACATCGCCCAGGTGGCGCACGCGCACGGGCTCCGGTTCCACATCGACGGCGCGCGCATCTTCAACGCCGCCGTGGCCCTGCGCGCGGACCCGGCGGAGCTGGTGGCCGACGCGGACAGCGTCCAGTTCTGCCTGTCCAAGGGGCTGGCCTGTCCCATCGGCTCGGTGATCGTGGGCTCCGGGGAGTTCATCCAACGGGCGCGGCGCTACCGGCAGATGGTCGGCGGCACCATGCGCCAGGTGGGTGTGCTGGCCGCCGCCGGCATCGTGGCGCTCGAGGAGATGGTAGACCGGCTGGCGGAGGACCACGCCAACGCTCGCCGGCTGGCGCGCGGCCTGGCCGCGATTCCCGGCATCCGTTGCAACCCCGATGTCGTGGAGACGAACATCCTGTACTACAGCCTGGAGCAGATGTCGCCCGACGCCTTTGTTGCCCGCTTGCGCGAGCGGGGTGTGCTGGTCGGTGCCAACCGCATGGTGACGCACTACGGCATCTCAGCCCAGGATATCGACGACGCGCTGGAGATCATCGCCACGGTCCTGCGCACGCCCGCCGCGGCGCGCTGATGGGCCACGTTCCATCACCGCCCGGGCCGGCGAGACCGAGGAGGTCGCTCATGCCCAAGCCGGAGCAGATCCAGACCGAGGAGCTGCGCGCGCTCCTGCAAGAGGCGCATCAGGCCCTGCGCCAGGGCGACGCCGCCACGGCCGTGCGCCGCTGCGCGGCGGCGTTTCTCGCGCTGGCCGCCCGTGACCCGCGGGTGCTGGAGATCCCGCCGGGGATGCGGGTCCATCCCTGGCCGCGCCTGGGCGCCATGCTGGTGGTGGAGGAGGGCAGGCCGCGGATCGAGTTCGAGCGGGAGAGCTTCTCGCTGTCCGAGGGCATCACCTACTACGAGTACACCCTGGGCGCGATCCTCCGGTCCGAACAGCGCGCGGCGCAGGCCGCGGGACAGCCGATGTCCGCCTGAGGCGTGCCCCCTCACGCTTGACCGGGATGGGGCGCCTTCTTCTCGGCAGGTGGACGGCCCTCGCTGTAAAAGTCCAGGAAGGCGAGCACCCGCTCGCGGAAGTCCTCCTCCCGTTCGCGGTGCGGGAAGTGGCCGCAGCCGGCGAACACGGACAGCCAGGCACCGGGAATGCGCTGCGCCATCTCGTAGGCGTGCAAGACCGGCACGATCGGGTCGTCCTCGCCGTGGATGATGAGCGTAGGGCAGGTGATCTCGCCCAGGCGCGCGCTGATCACCTCGCCGCCGCGCTCCTCAAGCACAGCGCGGTAGCCGGCCAGCATCCGTTCGAAGATGCCCGGCCAGTTCTGCGGCCCCTGCTCCTCGATGAAGCGGCGGCGCGCACCCTCGGACCACCCGTCGGTGTCCACCAGCAGGCACCACCCCTCCCGCTCCTGCGGCAGGATGCGTGCCTCTCCTGAGACCACGACGAGCGTGCGTACCAGTTCCGGGTGCTGGACAGCGAGGATCAAGGCGACGATCGCCCCGTCGCTCCAGCCCAGCACGTGGGCGGGGTAGAGGCCGGTGTGACGCAGCAGGGCCGCCATGTCCGCGGCGTCACGCTCGTAGAAGTCGAGGGGGAAGTCGCGCGGTGGGGAGGAACGGCCGTAACCGCGCAGGTCGGGCGCGATCACGCGAAAGCGCTCGGCGAAGAAGGGAATCTCCTTCCACCAGTGCAGGCGCGCGGTGCCGAGGCCGCCGTGCAGGAGGAGGAGCGGCGGGCCGTGCCCCACGTCTTCGTAAACGATGCTGGTGCCGTTGGCGAGGATCTCTGGCATCGCTGGGTTGCCTTCGAACAGCCGACACACACGACGAGGCCGCGCTGCGGCGAGTGCGGCCTTGTCCGGGCTGAGGTTGGGTTAGACCGAGTGGGTGAGCGCCGGTTGCGTCTGGCTGATCGCCTCCTTGGGCAGCATGGCGCCGAGGATGCGCTCCATCGCCATCGTGTGGCTGCACACGCTCCAGCCGGCGAAGAACTCACAGGCACAGGTGAGCCGCCCGTCCTGCAGGCGGACCTCGTGCGTCTCGTTCTCGCCGCGCACCTCGACGGTGAACGAGGTAAACCGTACGCGCTGGTCGCGTTCGGCCGCGTAGCGCCGCGCCTTCTCGATCTTGCCAACCAGACTGGAGTTCAAATGCGACCTCCTGCGTGTAGGTGTTCCTGGTCTTGCCGGCGTCCGCTCATGGCTGGCCCGCGTGCGCCGTGAAACGCGAACGGCGCCGGACACGTTCATGTCCTGGCGCCGTCAAGTCGTCCAGCGGCGAACCGCGTCCCCGCTCATCGCTGCTGCCCTCCTCGGGCGCGCTGAGCCAGCCTGCACCGTCACTATAGCACCACCGAGCGGCCTGGGGATCCGGCGATACCTGGAAATCAGGAGGAATTTCGCGCTAGCGGCGCCGCCGCCAGCCGCTGGTAACGGGCGCCGCCCGGGCCGAGCAGGCTGCGCATGAGCGCAATCTCCGCCACGTCCAGGGGAGACGGTTCCGGGAGCGCGATGCGTGGCAACACCGCGGCCAGGGTCTTGGCCACATCGCGCTGCGCGTGCTCCGGCACGCGGGCCAGGGTCAGGTGGGGCGCAAACGCATTGCGCTCCTGCGGGAAGCCAAGCGGTGTGATCTCCGCCTCCAGCGCTCGCCACAGGCGGGTGAGCGCCTCCAGGTCGCCCGTGACGCCGGCCCACAGCACGCGCGGGCGCTGGGGCCCGCCGAAGGCGCCGAGCGGGCCCAGCCGCAGGGCAAACGGTTGCGCCTGAGCCGCGGCCCGCGTCATGGCCCGTCTGATCTCCTCCACCCGCTCCTCCGGTACCTCGCCGAGGAACTTGAGGGTGAGGTGGATGCCCTCTGGCCGGGTCCAGCGCAGCGCGTCCAGGCCGGTCTTGCGCAGCGCCTCCTGCACGCGGGCCAGCGCCGCGAGCCATTCCTCTGGCAGCTCAACGGCGATGAACAGGCGCAGGTCCATCAGCGCGCCTCCAGCCCCAGAAGCACGGCGGCGTTACGACCCAGCACCGCGCGCCGTTCTTCTTCCGAGAGGGGCACCGTTGCCAGCAGCTCCAGCTCGCGCTTGTAACGCCGCAGCGGGAAATCGGTGGCAAACAGGATGCGGGCGGCGCCGATTAGGTCGGCGATATGACGGAAGATCGATGGCTCGTACAGGAGCGGCCAGGCCGCCGTGTCTACCCAGGTGCGGCTGAGGGCACGGCGCACGTCGGGCATGTGCGCGTACAGCGGCAGCCCGCCGCCCATATGCGCGGCGATGACCTTTACCTCCGGGTGGCGGTGGAGGAAGTGGTAAAGCGGACCGATGGGCTGCCCGCCCTTGCCGCGGTAGTCGTGCCCAACTGGCTCGCTGGCGTGGATGAGCAGCGGCAGGCCGCCGGCTACGGCCGCCAGCGCGTCCGCCGCGCCGGGGTCCGAGAGGTCCAGGCCGTGCGCTGCCGGGCGCAGCTCGCCGATGCCGCGCGCCCCCAGCGCCCGGCAGCGGGTGGCCTCCGCGGCCGCGCCGTCGGGGTCGCGCAGGCTCACGGCGGTGAAGGGCAGCAGGCGCCCGCGGGAGTGCGCCGCCGCCTCGAGCAGCGCGTCGTTGTGCTCGCGGCAGAGCGCCGGGTCCTCCCAGGCGAAGCCGCAGATCACGGCGGCGTGCACCCCGGCCTCGTCCATCGCCGCGAGCAATTCGGCGGGCGTCGCCATGGCGGTGGTGGGCACGCCGTACATCTCGGCGAACAAGGGGTCCTTCGCGGCCAGTGCGTCCCGGCGAGCGCGAAAGGCCTCGGGAAAGACGTGGGTGTGGGCGTCGATAATCACGCCGCGATAATACCATGCGCCGTCAGTTGCCTCGCGCCTCGCCGCCCGCGCGCACGCGAATTGTCCGGGCAAGATCGACGATGGTACACTGGTGCGGCGGCTGACCCCGGCCGCGGCGCCGGGCGGTTGCGGCGGCGCTGTGCCCTGCGCCGCGCGGGCGACGGAGGGGCGCCGCCATGCCTGACGAGGAGCCTCGCGCATGACCCTGGAGATGGAACGGGCCTTGAAGGAGGCCCTGACGCCCGCGCGCGACCGCAGCACGGCGCGGGTGGCGGTGCTGTACACCAGCGCGCCCACGGTGGTGATGGATATCGGCCGGGCGATGGCGCTGGCTGGGTTCGAGCAGGCGCTGCCCAAAGATGTGCCCACGGTGCTGAAGGTCAACATCTCCTGGCAGCATTACTACCCCGCCTGCTCAACCACGCCCTGGCAACTGGAGGGCGTGATCCGCGCCCTGCGCGCGGCGGGCTATCGGGACCTTCTGCCGGTGCAAAACGGCACCGTGGTGGTGGACTCGCACGAGGGTGAGGTCAAGAACAAGCACAAGGCGGTGCTGGACCGTTACGGGCTCACGAGCCTGCACGTGACGGACAGAGGGGTCAAATGGGTGCGCTATGCCCCCAAGGGCGAGATGCTCGTCCTGGACAAGATCTTCCCGGATGGCATCGAGATCCCGGAGGCGCTCATCGGCAAGAACGTCGTGCACCTGCCCACGGTGAAGACGCACGTCTTCACCACGATCACGGGGGCGATGAAGAACGCCTTCGGCGGGCTCCTGCACTTCAAGCGCCACTGGACGCACAGCGTGATCCACGAGACGCTGGTGGACCTGCTCACCATCCAGCAGGAGATCCACCCCGGCATCTTCGCCGTGATGGACGGCACCATCGCCGGCGACGGGCCCGGCCCGCGCGCCATGCGCCCCCATGTCAAGAACCTGATCCTCGCCTCCGCCGACCAGGTAGCGATCGACGCCATCTCCGCCAAGCTGCAGGGCTTCGACCCCCTGAGCCTCAAGTTCATCCGCCTGGCGCACGAGCGGGGCCTGGGCTGCGGCGACCCGGCGAAGATCGAGGTCGTGGGGATGGATATCAGTGGGGTCAATTTCGGCTTCCGCGGTGACGAGGATACCTTCGCCTCCTGGGGGCAGAAGCAGATCTACTGGGGGCGGCTCAAGCCGCTGGAGAAGCTGCTGTTGCGCACGCCGCTGGTGCCGTGGAGCTATGTGGCCAGCAACGTCTACTACAACCTGTTCTGGTACCCGCTCATCGGCCGCCGGCGCGTGAAGCAGGCCATGGCCACCGAGTGGGGCAAGCTCTTCCGTCAGTACTGATCGCTGGCAGAACAAACGGTCCCGGCGCACCATGCAGAGCGGCCCGCTCGGATCCGAGCGGGCCGCTGCGCGCCGGCTGTGCTCTGGCGGATGGGGTGTGTATCGGTGGTCAGACCGGCGCAATGGCAGTATCGCCTACCGTCCCCCGCCGCGCAAGGAGCGCCGGCCGCCACGGCGGCAGGCGTATGTCTCTGGGCGGCGTTCTGCGTTCTTTTTCACAAGCAGGCACTACGGTAGACTGAGCGAGAGGCTGCCGCAGGGCCATGGGGGCCGGGCAGCACATCCGCGTGCTGGAGGGCGATGATGACCGCGGTGATCGAGGTGTCCCCGGAAGAGCGCGTGCCGCTCGCCTTCCTGCTGGCGGTCGAGATCGGCCATCTCGAACACGGCACCGCGGACCACAGGGAGATCGCCCAGGGGCTGCGCGAGGTGTTCAGCAGCCTGTACGAGGCGCCCGACGGGCCGGTGCAGCTTGAGCTGGAGAACGACGAGCTCTACCAGCTTGGCGTGCGCGTCTACGCCGACGTCTCAGAGCTGGAAGAGTGGTGGCTGGACCAGCGCGCCAGCATGCGCGCCACCGGCGAGCCCGCCCCGTTCCCGGATGACAACTTCGGCAAGGCGGTGCGGCGATTTTTCCCGGAGGCCTACGAACGGCCGGAGGAGTTCGACATCGAGCACGTGCGCCCGCTGTTCGGTGCGCTGGCGCGGAAGTTCGACCAGGCCATGATCCGGTACATCAACAAGGCGCGTGCCCTGTACAACAAGGAACGCACCGAGATCGACAAGCGCATCCGGCAGATGCAGCGCGAGCGCGCCGCCGAGCGCGCCCGCCGCTATCCGCGCGGGCAGGAGATCTGGCGGCCGGCCATCCGCGCGGTCGATCTCAGCCCCGGGGAGATGACGGACGTGGAGATCGAGGGGCGCACGATCCTCATCGCCAACACGGGGGACGGTTTTCACGCCATCGACGCCGTCTGCACGCATGTGCCGGCCCTCTCGGTGATCAAAAACCTGGCGGCGGGCGAGCTCGACATCGAGCGCAAATGCGTGACCTGCCCGTGGCATGGCGCCCAGTACGACCTGCGCACCGGCCACGTGGTGCGCCAGCCGTACGCCCCGGAGTTCAACCGCGAACACTTCTTCGCCGGGCGCCTCACCTCCGTGCTCGACCCGAAGAAGACAGCTACCGACACCCGCGTCTACCCGACGAAGGTGGAAAACGGCATCGTCATGGTCGATCTCGGTTGAGACACCGGGCGGGGAGGCGGACCGGTGCCCGCTCAGCCGCGGTGGCCGTTGTCCGTGTCCTCGAAGTCGATCTCCTCTTCCGTCTCCTCATCCTCGTCGGAGTACACGCCCGCCTCACGGCCCTTCCACACCGTGACCACGAAATCCTCGCGGTACGGGTCGGTGGTCATCACCAGCCGCTCGTCGATCTGGGAGATGAGGTCCTGCACCGCCTCTTCGTCCATGCCGTCCTGCACGCACAGCGTGGCATAGGTAACCGAGGGGGTGAAGTGAATGTCCACCCGCCCGACCTCATTCCCCTCGTCGTCCTCGATGATGAACACCTCGGAATACGGTGTGCGCGCCTCGCGCTCGAAGCGGTACGGCATGGTCGTGCTCCTCGCGATCGCCGGCTGCTTGAGCCGCGGGTCTGTCGCGGCCGCTGGGGGTCATCGCCGACGCCGGTAGCCCCCTAAATCAGATTAATGAGACTGCTGCGTAATTTGCGATTGGTAAGGAAGCTGGGCATCCTCCTTGGTAGGAGTCGTCAACTCCACCTGGAGGTTGCCCAGCATGGAACAGCCTACCGTATGCGACGAGCTGATGGCAATTCCGCCGCCCCGGCGGC
>JBHOQW010000009.1:0-1625 GCA_042408665.1 Dehalococcoidia bacterium | reverse complement strand
TGGAACGGCTGGCCACAGCTCTCGCAGATACCGGGAAAGCGGCGGGGCGTCGGCTGGCCTGCCCGCCGGCCGGGCTTGGGACGGGGCTCACCCCGGAGCCGTTCAACCTCATGCTCGGGAATGGCCACCGTGTGGCGGCCGACTCGCTGCCCAGTAATACGGCCGGCCCGCAGCCAGCGACGCACGGTTTGGCTGCTGACCCCCAAGGCGGCCGCCGCTTCCGCAGTCGATAGCATCCGCTCCATGCTCATAGACCGAGCATAGCAGACCGTGTTGCGGCTGCGCCAGATTGTTATGAAATTGCTACGTCCACCCTCTTGACAAACGTGTTGCGGCTGCAACACAATAGAGCCGTAATCACTGACAGGAGGGCGGTCATGACGGCGGTGACGACCCAGGCGGTGTGGGAGCAGGAGGAGCTCAGCGAGTGCATCCGCTGCGGCGAGCTGATGACGGTGTCCCCGGTGGTGCACGGCATCGAGCTTGGCCACGGCGTCTACCTGTGCGGCGTGTGCTTCTTCCACATCTACGACGGCTCCAAGGCCCAGGCCCTTGCGGCCTTGGGCCTGGAGCTGGGGCCCTCGGGCGACGATGACGGCGACGATGACCCGGACGGCGGCCCGGCCGCCCCGGCCGCCCGCCGGGCCCGGGGCACGCTCTGGCTCATCGTCGGCGGCCAGTCGGTGGCCCGGGAACTGACTTCAGAGGAAGCGGCCGAGTACGAGGCGTGGGCCGCCGAGGTGGTGGCCGAGACGCCCGACCCCGTGCCGTGTGCCCAGTGCGGCCGCCCGGCCAGCCCCTACGAGGAAACCCCGGCCGGCCGGGTGTGCTGGGTGTGCTGGGACGACCCAGAGCCCGAGCCCGAGCCCGGGCCCGGGCCCGCCGACCCGGGCCCCGGCCGGTACCGGTACCGGTATCGGCGCCCCCCGCACCGGGCCGCCGCTCTCGCTCTGGTCGCCCGCTAGGAGGATGCCGCCATGTCGACCTGTCGCCGCTGTGACCTGTTGCAAAGCGAAGTCTGGCGCCTTGCCCAGCGCCAGATGGAGCTGGACCGGCGCCTTGAGCGCCTTGAGCGCACCGTAGACCGCCTGGCCTCCCTCGTCCAGGCCACCCGCCGGGAGCTGGCCACCCTCGCCCTCGCCCGCCGGGCGTCCTGACCGAAGCAAGAACAAGAACGAAGGCGCACCACCATGACCACCACCGCCACCACCGCACCCGCCACGCCGGCGCCGACCCCGGCGCCCACATCTGCCCTCGACCTCGACCTCGACCTCGACCCCATCGCCGAGACCGTGGCGACGATTGACGTACTGATTGACCGCCACGTCGCCCTGACCTGCCAGGCCGCCCGCCTGCGTCAGGAACTTGCCGACCTGCACGCCGAACAGGAACTCCGCAAGGCCCACCGCATCCTCGCCGGCCTCCCCGGCCGCAATGAGGCCGAACGCTCGGCCAACCTCACGGTGGACCTGGCGGCCGATGCCGACTACCGCCGGATGGTCCAGGCGGAACGGGAAACCCGCCGCCGCCTCGCTGACGTGGAGGCCGAGGCCTGGGCCGCCCGCCAGCGGTTGCAGACGGCCCTTGCCCTCCTCAAACTGGCCGTGGCCGACGACGCCTTGGGC
>JBHOQW010000006.1:0-7136 GCA_042408665.1 Dehalococcoidia bacterium | reverse complement strand
CTGGCGTCAGGTGTCTATGTTCCCCTCGGATACGCGCAGGGTAACCAGGTCACACAATTGCGAATCATGAATGAAGCCGTTCAGAGGGTGGGAGGCAACACCAATCGAATTGTACTGGGGCATGACGCGAAGGTATTCGAGAGATTCCCAAGCAGGCGCATCGGCCCCAACCGGGTGGCTAAGCTCACGCTTGCCCCCGGCGAGATTTCGCGGCTGGGCTGAATTCGATGCCGGTGTTCCCTGCACGGTGGTTGCTAGGCTCGGGCAGCACTACGTGCCGAAGACGGTCGGCTCCTTGGCGACCTGTTCCTGGAATGGCCGGTCGTGTCGGAGGACGACAACGCGATAGCCACGGTCCTCCAGCGCCTGACGCACCTGCCGGTCGTGCTCGGCCTGATCGGGCGCATCATGGGCGGGACCGTCCACGAAGACGCATACCCCCGGCAGGCCGGCCCGCTCGTAGTAGAAGTCCGGTTGCGCCGCGATATCCGCCTCCGGCTGGTACTGGGCGTGATCGGGTAGACGCAGTTTGTGCTCGTACAGGTAGTCGAGGAACTGGCGCTCAAGCGGTGAGGCGGGGTCGGTGCGCTCCCGCAACCACTGGTACTGCGCGTCGTACTCGCGGCCCGCCGCCGCCAGCCGTAGCTCCGCCGTCGTAAGCGCCAGCAGGTAGTCGCGGACGCGGTGCCGGTTGATCGCCCGCTGTTCCAACTGATTGGCGTAGCTGAGCAGGCACTCGTAACAGGCGACGGCGCAGCGCTCAGCCCACGTGGGGTCGGGCGCACCGCTCGTGGGATCGAAGTGGCAGACGCGTAGAGCCTCGCGCGCCACCTCGGCGAAGGAATGCCGATCACTCAGCATCCGTTCCCATACCCCGGTGCCGCCCTCCGCCGCCTCCCAGAGCAGCAGCCGCTGGTGCTCGCCCGTGCCGATCAGCTCAACTGCGACCTCCTGCTCCTCTACCTGATACACCACCTGGATGCCGCGCTGAAGGGCGTAGACAAGCGTCCGTAGGAACTGATCTCGCTCCCGACCTTTGACCGTTATGGCGGCACGCAGCAGCAGCAGGTTGCGGGCGTCGGTGACGTAGGGCCGTACATCTGAGACGGGCGCTTTGGCCTGGTCGGACAGGTCCTCGTCTCCGATGGGGTCGTCGGGGCGCTTGCGCCAACGCCCTGTCTCCCGGTCGAGAGTGAAGCCGTGCTGGTATGTGGCCCGCCGCCAGCCATGGTTGATGCGCCAGAGCGTTGCTTGCGGGGCGTAGGTCACCTCGAGGAGGGTTGTCCCATCCGCCGCCCGTACCTCGGCCCGTCGCACCGCGTGCTCCGGGCCGAACTGGTAGTGGGTGGTGATTCGGTACCCCTCACGTGCCCGCTCTTCCTCCTCTGAGGAGATGCGCGCCCAGCGCGAGGTGCGCACGGTCGGCTGGTCGAGCAAGTGTTGGGGGTAGTCCATCGTGGCGGCGTCGAGCGGCGTGCGGCAGTGGGTGCAGACGTCGACCGAGACCTCGTCCCTCGGAAAGATGTAGCCGCAAGTTCGGCACAGCTTGGCCGCCGTTATCAGCTGCTCCACGCCGCCGGCCGGCACGATGCAGGCCGCGATGCGGTACTTGCGCCCCTCGTGGTAGATCACGTTCCACGGCCCGAACTCGGACAGGCCCAGGAAGCGGGGACGGTCGAGCGCCTGGGCCGCGTCCCGCCCCGGGACGAGCGCCCGCAACGGCAGGCGGGGGAAGTTGTAGCCGGGCAGGAAGCCCTCCGTGGCCAAGTAGCGGTACGGGTAGAAGTCGGACTCGGTCACGTCCTTGGTCTGATTGAGCAGCAGCTCCAACTCTCGCCGCGCCTCCCGCTCCCGCTGCTCCGCCGCCTGCTTCTCCTCGCGCGTCACCTTGGGTCGGTCGAGAACCTTGCGGGCGGCCTCACGCTGCTCCACGGCGGCGCGGTACAGGTCGCGCCAGCGATCGAAGGCGCGATCGAACGCCTCCGGTGCCTCGCGCACCATCTGCTCCAGCCAGCCCTCCGTGTACCACTCGGCCTCCGTCACCCGCGTGTCCCCTCCGACCACGGCCCGGATAGCCGCCAAGACCTCGCGCTGGCGCGCCGCGGACAGCTCGATCTGTTTCCGCTTCTCCTCCCGCAGCGGATAGTCGGGAGCATCCAGGTCGAGCAGGTCGGCTATCGAGTCGCCGAGCGGCAGGCCAACGATCGCCAGCCAGACGGAGTGCAGGTGGGCGGCGACCAGCTCGCGATTGGCGAGGTCGATGCGCGCGGGGGTGACCGCGCCGGCGATCATCCGCTCCTTGCGGCGGAAGAAGTAGGAGTCGTGGGCGTTGCCCTGGCTGGCGAACGTCACCACCAAGGCTGGCCGCCCGCCGCGGCCGGCGCGACCGCTGCGTTGGGCGTAGTTGGCGGGGGTGGGCGGGACGTTGCGCAGGTGCACCATGTTCAGGTCGGCGATGTCCACCCCCAGCTCCATCGTCGGTGAGCAGAAGAGGGCGGGGAGCGCGCCCGAGCGAAAGCGGCGCTCCCGCTCCTGGCGCACTTCGGCCGCCACCTGACCGGTGTGCTCCGCCCCGATGATGCCGGCAAACTGCGCCGCGCCCTCCCGGTACAGCCGCGCGAAGTAGCGGTTCGGCTCGCTGGAAAGGGCCTCCACCCGACGGATGTGCAAGGAGCGGGTGCGGACCGGGTCAGGGCCGGGGGCGCGGCCGTCTCCCCGCTCCCAGCACAGCGCCCCGGCGCGGAGCTGGACGCCGTAGTCCTCGCCCTTGCGGGAAATCACGGTGAGCAGATGGCCGCGGAGCTGCCGGACGATGCCCCGCACCAGCTCCTCGACCTCATCGACGCTCAGGTCTTCGTCCAGGCCCCAGGTGTGGCGGGAGCGAAGATACCGCCCAACGGCCGAGCGCCAGCTCAGCCCCAGTGTGGGGGCGTCCTCATGCGGCGCGGGGGTGACACCGGGCAGCAGGAAGATCGCGGAGCGGCGCAATTGCTCGTACTCGTCGATGGCCCAGGGCTCGCACAGGGCGTCATTGGCCCGCAGCTTCAGCTGTCGGATCCGCTCGGGGGTGAGCACCTCGGCGTCGATGGCCAGGTTACTCCGCAGGTGGTCGAGGACAGCCCGCAGCACGCGCTCGCGGGTCGTCGCATCGACCTTGCCCATCACCGGTACCCCGGCCCAGTGCGCATCGTCCTGGGCGAGCTCGGACAGGCCATCGTAGCCGATGCGCAGCAGGCCGCACTGCTCGAGGTTGGGCTGGGCGACGCGCCAGGCCCGGCGCAGGTCCTCAAAGGCGCGGTACTGGAGGAGGTCCAGCATCGCCTCGCGGGCGCGCTTGTAGCCTGGCCCCGACGCCACGGGCTCCTTCATGAACTGCTCGGGACGCGGGTTCAGGGCGGTGAAGGCGGCGTCGCCCAGGCGGTCGAAGGTGAGCGTTCCCTCCGCCTCGAGCGCTTTAACCAGTGCCCCACGCAGCAGCACCACCTGCATGAAGTCGTTCAGGTGACCGGCCTGGAGGGAGGCATCCTGGCGGTTGTCAGTGAAGCTGAGCACCTTTCGGTCCCCGTCGCCGCCCATCGCACCTTCCATCTGGCGCATGGCGACAATCGCCGTGCCCACCGCGATGGTGGTGGCGGTGGAGCGGCCGGTTTGGGAGAGGGTCGCCAGCTTGCGGAAGTCGCTCTTTTCGCGCCGGTCGTAGGCGGCACGGCAGCGCAGGCAGAACAGAAACGGTTTCGGTTGAAACCAGCCCAGCAGCGCCCCCTCCAGCTCCACCTCGGAGGCGGTGCCGTCCGGCCGGACCCACAGCCGCACTGGCCGGAATGGCTCGTACTCGCGCTTGAGCCGCCGCCCGCCGGCCCGTTCCTCAAACCAGAACTCGGGCAACTCCTCAACATCGTCGCTCCAGAGCTCGTTTCGCTCGGGGGCAAAGAAGCCGAGCGTGCCCGGCACCTCATCCTCTTGGGCGCTGAGGAAGGGCGCACGGGGCACCAGCCGGTCCTGGAAGGTGCTGTTCGGTGGCCCGCCGCCCGCACCTAGTTCATCGTCTCCCTCCCCGGGACCAAGTCGGGAGACGAGATAGTACTCCTGCCCACACTCACGGCAGAAGGCCAGCGGGAACAACAACCGCGGCTGGCCCTCCGTCTCGCCACCCGGGGCCATCACCTGCCCCTCGGTGGTGAGGTACCGTTCCGGCGGCGACTGGAGGGTGGCGTAGACGCTGCTTCCGGATGACAGGAACTGGTGCAGGCGAAAGGCGAACACCGGGTCACCGGTGGCGGTGCGGGCGGCGTTGCCGGCCTCCAGCACGGCCCGCAGGCGCTGCTGGCACCGCTCGGCCGGCAGGCCCGTGCCTTCAATCAACCGGTTCAGCCCCTCCCGGAACGTGACCGGTCGGCGACGGACGAGCCGGCCCTCTTCCACGTCCAGACCGAAGGTCTCCTCCACCCAGGCGGCGAGCGGGTGTGCGACCACCTCCCTGAAAGTCGGGCCGGGCGGCGCGGCTTCCACGGCGCGCCGCAGTTCCTCGGGCGTGCGCGGCGCGTCCGCCACCGTCACCCGCCGCAACGTTTCGTCGATGACGTTGGCGGGGGGCACAGGCACGCCGAACAGGGTGGAGCCGAGCTCGGCGATGCGGGCGCGGCGCTGCTCGCGGGTGCCCTCGGTGGCGAGCGTGGCGGAGGTGCCGATGTACTGCAGGTGCTTGTGCCCGGCGCGCTGGCGCACCCGCCGCATGAGCATCGCCACATCCGCGCCCTGCCGCCCGCGGTAGACGTGCAGCTCGTCCAGCACGAGGAAGCGCAGCTCGCGCGTGGCCTGCTGGATCAGGACCCGCTCGTGGGGGCGGATGAGGAGGTACTCCAGCATCACGTAGTTGGTGAGCAGGATGTGGGGTGGGTCCTCCAGGATCTTGCGGCGGTCCTCATCCTTGTCCTGGCCGGTGTAGCGGGCGAAGCGGAGGGGGCAATCCGGCCAGTTTCGCCGTTGGAACGACTCCAGCGCTTCCAGCTGGCTATTGATGAGGGCGTTCATCGGGTAGACGATGATCGCCCGCACGGAGTGCTGTTCCGGCTGATGGCGCAGCACGTGGTCGGCGATGGGCACGAGGTAGGTGAGGCTCTTGCCGGAGCCGGTGCCGGTAGTGACGACGTACGGCTCGCCCCGCCGGGCGATCTGCAGCGCCTCCTGCTGATGGCGGTGCAGGCGCAGCCCCTCGCCGAAGAAGCGGGCCGTCTCGGGGAGGATGACGCCCTGTGCCGCCAGCTCCCCAAGCGTGTCGCCCTGCTCGTAGGCGGGGTTGAGCTGGAGCACGGCGTCCGGCCAGAGCTCGCCTTCGCGCAGCCGCTGCCGCACGAAGGCGTCGATGTCGCGGTCGAGAATGTTGATGAAGCTCTCCACGTATTCCCGATACTCCGCAACGATCCGATCCCGCAGGGCAAAGACGTCGATCACCGCTCCCTCTCCCCCGACCAGCTCCAACGGGTGGCGGCTGCCGGGTGTCCGTACCATCGGACACCTGCCGGATGTCCGTGGGCAAGGATAGCCGTGGCGTGGGCGCGCGTAAAGCGCATCGCCCCCGGCGGTTGGTTTGGACGCCGAAGGCCGCCACCCGCTGGAGCGAGCTGGGGCGAACCGAAGGACAAGGAGACATAACACTGTTACGCTGAAGGTGGTACCTCCCAGATAATGGCGATGGCGGAGAAACGAAACTACGTGAACCGATGGAGCAGCGAGCGTGAGCCTGTTCGACGACGTCGAGCGCACCGATTTGGATGACGCGCTGTGGGGGGAGCCACACTTCCCCAAACTTCTTCATCGGTGTGCGCATCCTCGAAGCACCACGCTCGCCGGTGCCGGCAAAGAAGCTCCGCAGATTTCTTGCGGCTCGTTTCGCTGAGCTTGATCCCGATGACATCGCTCGTCGGTGTGACCACGAAGGTCTGGCAGGCATACCTACGTGGCCGTTTGAGCACCACGGGTGGGTTCTTCAGTGTTTCCTCATTCCCAAGCGGCCGGAGGCGCGCGGCCGTGCCGGCACTCGGCCGCTTGCCTTCCTCCAGACCGAGCCGCAGATGGATCTCACTGTCGAGTACGTGCGGGAGGCCATCCTCGACAAAGCAGGACGCTATGGACAGCTCGACCTTCCGTACCTCATCGCGGTCAACGTGCGGGAGGCGTTTCGGGAGAAGGACGTTTGCAATGCGCTGTTTGGCGACTTGACCTTGCAGTTTGACACTGCCAGTGGTGCGATGTCGGGAGTACGCCTGCCAAACGGCGTATGGAGCGGTTCGAAACACACGCGGGTGAGCGCGGTGCTCATCGCAGACAACCTGCATCCGTATCGCGCTGCACAGGCGAGCGTGGCGATCTGGCACAACCCGTGGGCAGCAAGGCCGGCGACCGGGCTTCTGCCATCGCTCACCCACTACCTACCGATGATCGGCCGGATACAGCGCCAGGATGGGCCCACCCTTGGTGACCTCCTGAACCTTCCAGTAGGCTGGCCTGGAGAGGATGACTGACGTGACCTGTACCCGGCCCACGGGCCGTCCCGCCTTTAGCAAGGGCCGCTGAGCGACGCGGCCGATGGGCACGCCGGCCCGAGACCTCAGGAGCGCCCGGCTCGCCCGCCTGGTGGGACGACGCCTGCCCGTCTGCCCCACCGCTCCGATCAGCCGTCCGCGCGAGCCGACTCACGTGGGTGCGCCGCGCAGGGGTCGGCGGGGGGCGGGTCGAGCCGGGTCTGGTACGGCGGGCCGCCGGCCAGCGCCCGCGCCATGCCGTCGTACATCTCCAGGATCACCCGCTTGGTGCGGTACTCGCCGTGGGCGGCCTGATCCTTCTGCTGCACGAGGGGGAACGAGTCCATGATGTAGGCGACGTCGTCGCGGGCGAGGCCATAGAGATGGAAGAAGGCGGCGTCCAGCTCGCAGCGCAGGAGAAAGCGCCGTCCCTCGTCCCAGCGGAAGGGCGGGCCGTCGTAGCCCAGGTCCCGCGCGAAGCCGGCCAGGTCCCAGGCGGTGTACGTCAGCTCCAGGACGCGCGGCACGATGAACTCGGCGTAGGTGGCCCCCTCCGGCCCGCGTTCCAGGTACACCTCCGGCGGCAGCACCGGCAACTGCTTGACGATGAAGAAG
>JBHOQW010000002.1:0-15742 GCA_042408665.1 Dehalococcoidia bacterium | reverse complement strand
GGGCAGCGGGCCGTATTACCTCGCCGAGTACGAGCAGAACGTGCGCTACCTGTACAAGCGCAACGAGGGCTATCGGGAGGCGGGGCGGGGGCTGCCGTACATCGACGAGCGGGAGTACCGGCAGATCGTGGACCCGGCGGCACAGGAGGCGGCCTTCCGCAGCGGCCAGGTCATGGTCTTCGCGGCACCCTCGGTCAACGTGGGTGAGCAGATCAAAAAGGATATGAGCGGCAGGGTCACGACGATCGAGTACCTCTCCCTGTCCATGCTCACCTTCTCCGCCAACGTGACGCGGGCGCCGTGGAACGACATCCGCGTACGCGAAGCCATCTACCGGTTCATGAACCGGCAACAGTTCGTCGACCTGCTGGAGGGCGGCAAGGGACAGGTGACGCCGGGGCTGCTGTCAGTGGGCCTTACCGAGTACCAGCTCGACCCCAAGCAGACGGAGAAGTACTTCCGGCAAGACCTGCGGGCGGCCCGGCAACTACTGGAGGCGGCCGGGTTCGACTTCAACAAAGAGTACGAGATGATCACCATCATCGGCACGCGCAATCAGCAGTCCTGCGAGATCTTCCAGCAGCAGGCGGCGCAGGTGGGGATGAAGGTGCGGATCGTGCCGCTCCAGGTCAACGACTTCCTGCAGGATCGCGTGCTGAAGGGCTCCTGGGAGACCTGGATCGCCGCCCACCCCGCCTACGACACGCCGCAGATCCCCTTGCGTCTCCAGCACACCCGGACCGAGAACCAGCACCAATACAATGGCCTGCGTGACCCGCAGGTCGACGCCATGATCGATAAGTCTGAGCAGACGCTAGACCGAAATGAGCGAGCCAAGCTCGTCAAAGACATCCAAATTGCGCTCCTGGAGAAGTACACGCCGTTCATTTTCATTCATAACCCGATGGCCTACTTTCACTATTACAACTACCTGCGCAACTATGAGTTCAGCCCGGTAGGCACGCTCCACACCCTATACCGCACGGAGATGTGGATCGATCGGTAGGGCGCGAGCGTGGCAGTAAGCCGGCCCAGACGATGCAAGATAGCGAAGTGACTATCTCAGCACACAGTACATGAGGGGGCTCATGAGGCGTAGCACCGACCGCATCCTTGTCTCGCACGCCGGCAACCTGCCCCGCCCGCCCGCGCTCGATGAGCTGATCGAGGGCGGGCGGGTGCGGGAGCGCGCCCACAGCGCGGAGTATCACGCCCGCTTGCCTGCGGCCGTGCGGTGGATCGTCGACCGCCAGATCGAGCTGGGCGTCGATATCGTCAACGACGGCGAGTACGTCAAGGCTGGGTCCTACGGTGGCTACATCTACGATCGCGTGTCCGGCTTCGAGCTCGTGCCGTACGACCCCAGCATCCCACCGAAACGGGCCGGGGTGGGTGAGCGGGACCGGCGGCAGTTCCCCGGGTTCTACGCCTCGGGCCTGTGGTTGTCCGGCTCCGGCGGCCCAATACGGCCGGGGTTCGCCACGCCGGGGCCACCGCCACCGCCTCAATTCGTGCGGGTGTGCACTGGGCCGGTGCGGTACGTGGGACATGAGGCCATCAAGGAGGACATCGCCAACCTCAAAGCCGCCATCGCCGGCAAGAATGTGGAGGGCTTCCTGGCGGCATTGGGACCACTGAGCCTGGGGGCAGGCATCCGCAACCAGTACTACCCCGATGAGGAATCCTACATGATGGCCGTGGCTGAGGCGGTGCGGGAGGAGTACCGGGCGATCACCGACGCCGGCCTCATTGTCCAGATCGACGAGCCGGAGTTCTGTACCTCCTGGATGTTCTACCCGGACTGGGACGTGGCCCAGTACCGCCAGTACCTGGGCTTCTGCGTGGACGTGATCAACCACGCGCTGGAGGGCATCCCAGAGGGGCAGGTGCGCTTCCACACCTGCTGGGGCAGCGGTCACCGGCCGCACGTCAATGACATCGAGCTGAAATACATCGCCGACCTGCTCATCCAGATCAAGGCGCAGCAGTACTCCATCGAGGCGGCCAACGTGCGCCACGAACACGAGTACCACGTGTGGGAGGATGTCAAGCTGCCGGAGGGGAAGATCTTGATGCCCGGCGTCATCGCCCACGCCACCGACCTGGTCGAGCACCCAGAGCTGGTGGCGGAGCGGCTAATGCGCTACGCCCGCATCGTGGGGCGGGAGAACGTGGTCGCCGGCACCGATTGCGGCATCGGCTCACGTGTGGGGCACGAGGAGATCGTATGGGCCAAGCTGGCCGCGATGGCCGAGGGCGCCCGGCTGGCCTCCCAGAGGCTGTGGCGGCGCTAAACGCGATCAACCGAGGCGGGCGCGATCATAAGGCAAAGGCGGTGCCAGAACGATGAAGCGCAGCGAACATCGCATCCTCACCACCCACACCGGCAGCCTGATCCGGCCGCCGGAGCTGCTGGAGTTCGTCACGGCGCGACAGCAGGGACGACCCTACGACGAGCAGGCGTACGAGGAGTGCTTGCGCCGTTCGGTGGCGGAGGTAGTGCGCAAGCAGGCCGAGATCGGCATCGATATCGTCAACGACGGCGAGTTCGGCAAGTCGGGCTGGGCCAACTACATCTTGGAGCGAGTGAGCGGCTTCGAAATCCGGCGTGACCAACTGGTGCCGCTGGTGTGGCTGGGGCGGGACCGGGAACGGTTCGCTGAGTTCTTCGCCAAAGAAATGCCCGGCGCGGTGACGGGCGCGCCGGCCGAGGTGTGCGTCGGCCCGATCCGCTACACCGACCAAGTCAGCATCTATCGCGACGCGGCCAACCTCAAGGCTGCACTGGCTGCAGTGCAGGTGGAAGAGGCGTTTCTGACCGTGGTCGCGCCGGCCAGCACCGCCTACAACGGCATCAACGAGTACTACCCCAGCGAGCGCGAGTACGTCTACGCGATCGCTGAAGCGCTCAAAGAGGAATACCACGCCGTGTACAACGCCGGGCTACTCGTCCAGGTCGACGACGCGGTGCTGGCCAACATGTACGACCACCTGGTGCAGAAGAGCCCGGAGCACTACCGCAAGTGGGCGGCGCTGCGCATCGAGGCGCTCAACCACGCGCTAGAGGGCATCCCGGAGGAGCGCGTGCGCTACCACGTCTGCTTCGGGAGTTGGCATGTGCCCCACACCTCCGATGCGCCCTTGGCGGAGATCGTGGACCTCATCCTGCGCGTGCGCGCCGGCGCCTACTCCATCGAGGCGGCCAATGTGCGCCACGAACACGAGTACCACGTGTGGGAGGATGTCAAGCTGCCGGAGGGCAAGATCCTCATCCCCGGCGTGGTCACTCACCATACCGTCACCGTGGAGCATCCGCAGCTCGTGGCCGAGCGCATCGTGCGCTTCGCCCGGCTGGTAGGGCGGGAGAACGTGATCGCCGGCACGGACTGTGGCTTCGCCCAGGGCGCGGGTCTGCAGCGGGTGCACCCGTCCATCATGTGGGCCAAGCTCGCGGCGCTGGTGGAGGGAGCCCGCCTGGCTACCAAACAGCTCTGGGTGTGACGCGGTGCGAACAAGTCGTCATGCCCTTGCAGCCACGAACGCACGAACCGGGACACAAGAACTCAGGAGGCCTTTGGAGGGAAGTCTATGACCAACCAGAACGTGCGCGGCAAGCGGGCCGGGGTGCTGGTCCAACAGCCGCCTCCCCCCGCTCCGGGTGAGCTTCCCCAGACCCCCCGCGAGATCGAAGGGCCCTATTTCCGGCTCGGGGCGCCCATGCGCTCGAACCTGCTGGAGCCGGGTGACAAGCCGGAGCTGATCCTCTCCGGTCGGGTGCTGAATGAAAAAGGGAAGCCCATCCCGGGAGCCATCGTCCAGATCTGGACCTCGGACCATGCCGGAAACTACGACATGGTCGGCTACAAGTATCACGGCTATCAATACACGGACGAAGAGGGTCGGTACCAGTTCGTCACCATCATTCCCGGCGCCTATGAGCCGCGGAAGGCCAAGCACATTCACGTCAAGGTGCAGGGGGTGAGCAGCCCCATCACGACGCAGCTGTACATCGAGGGCGAACCGGGCAACGAGGAGGACGATTTCTACAACCCGGACCTGCTGGTGCGCTGCACCGTCGATGAAAACGGCGTCAAGCACGGCACCTTTGACTTCGTGATCAAGCAGGTGACCGAGCGAGAGAACGTCACCCCCGAGAGCCTGGCCGCGCGGGTGCAGTAGCCGGGCTCGACGACGCCCAACATCGCTGATTGGTCCTGTTGCCGGCCCCTCCCCTGTCGCGCTCACCAGCGGATAGCTGGCCCGGACGGGGAGGGAGCGGCGGGGTTGGGAAGCGACGCTTCCCACAACTAAATCGGACAGGAGCAGTCCTATGGCGGGAGAGCTGACGGGACAGGTGGCGATGGTCACAGGCGGTGGACGCGGTATCGGCCGGGGCATCGCCGAAGCGTTCGCCGCTGAAGGTGCGGCGGTGGCCGTCATGGCCCGCACCACCACGCAGCTTGAAGAAACAGTCGCCCATATCGAGCGGGCCGGCGGGCGCGCCCTGGCCGTGGCCGGGGATGTCACCGTGCAAGACGATGTGGAGCGGGCCGTGGCCGAGACCGCGCGCGAGCTCGGACCGGTCACCGTGCTGGTGAACAACGCCGGCATCACCGGCCCCTACGCCCCCATCTGGGCGGCGGATCCCGGTGAGTGGTGGCTCACCCAGGAAGTGCACGTGCGCGGTATGTACTTGTGCACCCGCGCGGTGCTGCCGAGCATGATGGCCCGCGGTGGGGGCCGTATCATCACCATCGCCAGCCGCGCCGCGGAGCAGGCACGGCCCTACGTGTCCGCCTACGGCGTCGCCAAGACCGCCCAGGTGCGGTTCACCGAGACCCTCGCCGCAGAGGTGGGACCGTACGGGATCCGTGCCTTCGTGCTTCACCCCGGCTTCGTGGATACCCAGTTCGCCGATGAGCCGCTGCGGCGCGCCGACGCCCAGCAATGGGTGCCCGAGTTCGTGGCGCGCGTGCGCGAGCTCAAGCGCAACCCGGCCATCGGCACGCCGCTGTCCGCAGTGGCCTCGCTGTGTGTGTTCCTCGCCTCCGGCAAGGGCGATGCCCTCTCCGGGCGCTACCTCACCGTTGACGACGACGTGGTGGAGCTGGTCCGGCATGCCGAGCGCATCCAGCAGGACGACCTCTACACCCTGCGCCTGCGCCGGCTCCCGGAGCACTGACCCCCAAAGGCGCGCCGCGGAGTCAACCGCCGTCGAGCGCCCCCGCTCTTACCGTGGCCACACCCGCCGCGCCACGCGGCTCACAAGCCGCAATTTGGCCTCCTGCTCCGCTGGGATCAGGGGGTTGCCCTCCAGTGCGGAGTTGAACCCGCACTGGGGGCTTACGGCCAGCCGCTCCAGCGGCACGTATCGCGTCGCCTCCCGAATGCGCTGCTCCACCAGCGTCTCATCCTCCAGCGCCCCGCTTTTGGTGGTGATCAGGCCCAGCACCACCGTGGCGTGCGGCAGGACATAGCGCAACGGGCTGAAGTCCCCCGCCCGCGGCGTGTCGTACTCCAGGAGCAGGGTGTCGATGTTGGTCAGGCGCGGGAACAGCTCGGGCGCCAGCACGTCGTAGCCGCCCGCCGCCGACCAGATGCCGCCGGGACCGTTGCCGCGGCAGATGTGCAGGGCGCGCGTCACGCCCCAGATCCCCTCGAACACCGAGTTGTCGATCTCGGCGTCGGCGATCAGGTTGGCGTGCAGGTCGTGGCCCTCGGCCTCAAACTGGGCGCGGAGCTCGGCATCGGTGTAGATCTGGCCGTAGTTGGGGGCGTCGAGCTGGATGTAGTCGCAGCCCAGGCGCACGAGCCGCGCGACGACCTCCTCGCGAATGTAGTCGCGTACGTCGCGCAGGAAGTCGTCCACCGTGGGATACGCCGCCCGCGAGTGCTGCGGGTGCCAGAAGACGCGGTGGTAGCTGGGCGCAGGAAAGGTGTACTTGGTGCGCCGGCGGGCGTGCGCCTTGAGGAAGCCGTACTCGTCGGCCACGATGTCGCGCTCCACGCGCAGCCTGCGCGTGACCACCGCCCGCTGACCCGACCGCTGTACCGGCCGCCCCTGGCTGTCCCGCCACCCTCGGATCCAGCCCGGCCCAAGGTTCGAGAAGAACTCGTACCCCGAGACGGGCGGGCGGAAGGCCGGGTCCTCTTCGCGGAGCGGGATGGACGCGATCCACGAGGCCCGCCGCATCTCACCGTCGGAGATCACGTCGAGGCCGGCCCCCTCCTGCAGGGCGATGGCCTCCAGCACCGCCCGGTCCTCAGCGGCGCGCAGGGCGGACGCGTCGGCCTGTCCCTCACGCAGCGCCTGTCGCGCCTCGCGCAGATAGCCCGGCCGCAACAGGCTGCCCACCACCTCTGCGCGGGCGATCCCCACCGGTGTGTGCGCTGCCATGGCTTCTCCCTCCCTGGGTACGCCTCCTCCCATACCGAGCGCCGGGTGCGGTCCGACTGGCGGTAGAATACCTCGCGCGTGGGACCGCCGCACCGACGCGCGACGGCAGCGCACGCCGCGGGCGGACTCCACCGCGTCCGACGGAGGTAGCACCATGCCCGTCATGTACGAACAGCGCGGCCACGTCGGCATCGTCACCCTTAGCCGGCCGGAGGCGCGCAACGCGTGGGGCGAGGACTTCAACGAGGGCATCGCCCGGTATTTCACTGTGATGGAGGAGGACGACGCGGTGCGCTGCGCGATCCTCACCGGCGACGAGGCCGGCCGCGCCTTTTCCGCCGGCGCCAACCTCAAGGACCCGCGCACGCACACCGTTAGCTCTGTGGCGGACTTCATCAAGGGTCTGCCCCGGCATCGCTCCCACCCGTTCGAGGTGCTGTCCCGCTTTTCCAAGCCGCTGGTCGGCGCGGTGAACGGTTACGCCATCGGCATCGGCGCCATCATCACGTTCTGTTGCGACCTGATCGTGGCGTCGGAGCGGGCTGAGTGGCGCCTGCCGCAGGTGGCGCTCGGCATCCTGCCCGCCTACGGCGGCGCCGTGCGGCTGGCCCGCTGGGTGGGCCGCGGTGAGGCGATGAAGCTGGCCCTGGGCTTCCCGCTGCCGGCCGCGGAGGCGTACCGCATCGGCCTGGTGCAGTGGCTGGTGCCGCACGAGCAGCTCAGGAGCAGGCGCTGGCGGTGGCGGACCATATCGCCGCCCTGCCGCCGCTGGCCGCGCGCCTTACCAAGGAGTCGCTGGTGCGCGGGATGGATATCCCCAACCTGGCCGACGCCGCGCACGTGGACCTGTACCGCTTCATGGCGCTGGAGCTGACCGAGGACAAGGCCGAGGGGCACGCCGCCTGGCGCGAACGGCGCACGCCGGTGTTCCGCGGCCGGTGAGCCCGGTCGGCGCCTGCCGCCCGTGGCGCATGATAGTGGTCACGATCAGCCCTGGCCTCTGGCCAGCTGACATCGCGGAGGAGGAGCCAATGGCCTGGCGCGAGAGCTTCTACGTCCCGCCCATGCTGCATCGCAACCCCATCCCCACGGCCACACGGGTGGGGAACATGCTGTTCACCTCGGTGATCGCCGGGCGCGACCCCGTGACCGGGGAGGTGCCGGAGTCACCGGTGGAGCAGGCGGCCAACGCCTTCAAGCTGCTGGGCATGATCCTGGAGAAGGCGGGCGCCACGCCCGGCGATGTGGCGCACGTGACGGTGTTCCTTAAGGACGACAGCGCCCGCCAGCACGTCAACACGGCCTGGCTGCAGATGTTTCCGGACGAGCACAGCCGCCCGGCGCGGCACACGATTGTTTTGGAGAACCTGGCCAGTCACGTCCAGATCGAGGCCGTGGCCGTGATCCAAGGGGGCAGATAGCCGACCTGACCACGGCCGCCCCCGGCCGCGCCGTCCTCACGCCGGGCTGGACAGCGCCTTCTGGATGTTGATGGCGAACTCCTTGACCATGGCGTCCGCCTTGCGCCGGATGAGCGGCTGGCCCAGCTCAGCCAGCCGGCCGGAGAACTGCACGTCGGCGGAGATGAGCATCTCAGTGCCGGCGGGCGCCAGCTCCTGAAGCTGCGCCTCCACCCGGGCCACCACCCCGGCGCCCACCCGCCGGTCACGGCCCTCGCCGGTGAGGCGCCAGCGCTCGCTGTCCCG
This sequence comes from Dehalococcoidia bacterium, assembly GCA_042408665.1. Classification (GTDB taxonomy): domain Bacteria; phylum Chloroflexota; class Dehalococcoidia; order CAUJGQ01; family CAUJGQ01; genus CAUJGQ01. Next base: position 7,639 of record JBHOQW010000002.1, on the reverse strand, counting down.
CTCCAGCCAGGCGGTGCCGCCGATGCGGAGGGCTAGTGGCCCCAGCCGTACGGCCACCCGGCCCTCGTAGGTGTCGTCGCCCAGCGGCGTGATCTCCTCCAGGCCCGGCAGGCAGCGGGCCGAGCGCGGCACGTCGTCCAGGAAGGCCCGCACCGCCTCGCGCGGCGCGGCGATGGTCACACGGTGCTCGAACTTCATGACGACAACCCCAGAACGCGCATCAGCGCCCGGCGGGTGAACACCACGGCCATGTCGCGTTTGTACGCCGAGGAGCCGCGAAAGTCGTCCAGCGGGTCCACCTGCTCGGCCACCAACTCGGCGGCGTCGCGCACCAGGGCGGGCGTGGCCGGCTGGCCCTCCAGCGCCTGCTCCACCGCGGTGGCGCGGATGGGCGTCGGCCCGGCGGCCGCCAGCGCCACGCGCACGTTGCGGCAGACATCCCCCGCGCGCTCCACCTTGGCGGCCACGGCGACGGTGGCGTAGTCGTCCTCGGTACGCGGCAGGAACTTGAGGTAGGCAAAGGTGGCCGCGGGCGCGGGCCGCGGCACGATCACCTCCGTGAGCAGCTCGCCGGGGCGGATGACCGTCTCATAGTAATCGGTAAAAAGGTCGCTCACCGGCACGATCCGCTCGCCGTCTTTGGCGCGCAGGCGCACGCGGGCGTCGAGCACCATGTAGCCGGGCGGTGGGTCCTGCGCCGGATCGGCGTGGGCGAGGCCACCGCCCACGGTGGCCATGTTGCGGATGCGCACCGTGGCCACGCGCCGGTAGACGTCGCACAGAAACGGCGCGAAGCCGCGCACCACCGGTGAGGTCTCAACATCGCGGTGGCGCACGAGCGCGCCGATGTGCAGCTCGTTGTCCTCCACCCGAATGGCGTCCAGCCCAGGCACGCGCGCCAGACTGACCAGGTGGCCGGCGCTGACCAGGGACTGCTTCATGAGCAGGACGAGCGCGGTGCCGCCGGCCATGGGGCGCGCGTCCTCGCCGTATTCCTCCAGCAGGGTGAGCGCCTCGTCCAGCGACGACGGTGTGTGAAACTGGAAGTCCTGCACCTTAGCCCCTCGCCTCCGCTGCCCGCTTGATGGCGTCTAGGATCTGGTAGTAGCCGGTGCACCGGCAGAGGTTGCCCATCATCCACTCTTTGATCTCGTCGTCGGTGGGATGGGGGTTGGCGTCGAGCAGGGCCTTGGCGGCCACGATCTGCCCCGGGGTACAGATGCCGCACTGGAAGCCGCCGCACTCGATGAACGCCTGCTGCAGCGGGTGCAGGCGCTCCCCGTCCGCCAGGCCCTCGATGGTGGTGATCTCCGCCCCATCGGCCTGGACGGCCAGCGTGATGCAGGAGGCGATGTGCCGCCCGTTGAGCAGCACGGTGCAGACGCCGCACACGCCCACGCTGCACGCCTCCTTGGTGCCGGTGAGGCCGAGATCGTAGCGCAGAAAGTCGACCAGCGTGCGGTACACGGGCACGGTGGCCTCGCGCGGCACGCCGTTGACCGTGACCCGGACGGTGTGCAGGTTGGTGGTGACCACAGGGCTCTCCCTCCCATGCCGTTCGCTCTTCGGACCCCCTCTCGGCGTATGCGACGGCAGAGGCAGGGGCGGGCCGGGGTCATGGCCCGCTCCGTCCGTCATGTCGCGCGCCGCTCAGCCCTTGGCCGCGTTGCGCTGCCGGAGTGCCTGGTAGACCTTCTCCGCGGTGATGGGCAGGTCGCGGATGCGCACGCCCGCGGCGTCCGCCACCGCGTTGGCGATGGCCGGCGCCACCGGTGTGCACGGCCCCTCACCGATGCCGCGGATGTGGTACGGCCCGTCGCCGTGCTCCGAGGGCAACACCACCGTCGTGAGCGGCGGGATATCTCGGATGGTGGGCATCTTGTAGTCGCCGAAGGAGAGGGTGGTCACGCGCCCGTCCTCGACCTTGATCTCCTCCATCAGCGCGTAGCCGATGCCCATCATGACCGCGCCGTTGATCTGGCCGTGGAAGCCGATGGGGTTCACCACCGTGCCGGCGTCGTGGGCGGTGGTGAACTTGCGCAGCTTCACCTCGCCCGTCTCTGGGTCGACCGACACCTCCGCCACCTGAGCGACGAACGCCGTGGTGTGCGAGCGCGGCACCTCCACATGCGCGCGGCCGCGCACCGGCTCGCCCACCCGCGCCACGAGGTCCTGCCAGGCGATGGCCTCGCCCGTGTCCATGCGGCGTACGGCCCCGTCGGCGTAGGTGAGCGCCTCTGCCGGCCACTCCAGCTCGCGCGCGGCCAGGCGCAGGAGCGCGCGCTTGACCTCCTGCGCCGCCTCGTAGGCGGCCGTGGAGTTGACGTAGGTGCCGCGGCTGCCGGCGAGCCCGGAGTCGGAGGGCACGGCGTCTGTGTCCCACACCTCCACGCGCATGCGCTCCACGGGCACGCCCAGCTCCTGCGCCGCCACCTGGACGATCGTGGTGTACTGGCCCGTGCCCTGGTCGAAGATGGGCGTGCCCACCACCACGCGGCCGTCCGGGTGCAGGGTGATCTCCGAGGTGCCCTCGCCCGCACCGGTGCCCCGCTCGCCGATCGCCACGCCGCGCCCCACGTAGGGCGGCTTTGGGTCGTAATAGCCGGCCGCCTCCAGGGCCGCCTGTAGCGTCTCGCGGGCACGCACGTGCTCCAGGCGCTCGCCCCACGGCGTTTCTTCCCCCTCCCCGATCAGGTTCTTGAGGCGGAACTCAGCTGGGTCCATGCCGAGGCGTCGCGCGATCTCGTCGATGTGCGACTCGATGGCGAACACCCCCTGCGGCTCGCCGGGGGCGCGCACGAAGCCGCCCGGGATGTTGTTCGTGTAGACGAAGACGGATTCGACGCGGCAGTTGGGGACGCGGTACGGTCCCGCCGCCTGGTTGGCGCCGCCGATGGTGCCGTACGGTTTGAAGGCGGCGTAGGCGCCGGAGTTGACGATGTACTCCACCTGGTGGGCGGTGATGGTGCCGTCCCGCTTGACGCCCGTCTTGAGGCGCACGATCACGTGGTGGCGCGGGTTGCCGGCCATGAACTCTTCCAGGTAGTCGGAGATCATGCGCACCGGCCGACCGGTGGCCTTGGCCAGGTAGTAGGCGATGGGCGTGAGGCGGGAGTTGCCCTTGCCGCCGAAGTCGCCGCCGATATACGTGGGGTGGAAGACGATGCGCTCCTCCGGGATACCGGCCGTGTGCGCCAGCGCCGCGCGCGTGAAGTGCGGCACCTTGTTGCAGTGCCACACGTGCACGCGGCCGTCGCTCGGGTCGATGTACACCAGAATGGCGTGCGGCTCCAGGTGGCCTTGCGACTGGCGCTGGGTGACGTAGGTGTTCTCCACGATCAGGTCCGCCTCGGCGAAGCCGCGCTCCACGTCGCCCCGCTCCAGGTGGGTGCGGTGGTGGATGTTGGAGGGCCGCTCCTGCTTGTAGCGGAACCCGACGTACGAGTTGAAGTCCGGGTGCAGGATGGGCGCATCCTCCCGCAGCGCCTCCAGCGGGTCAAAGACGGCGGGCAGCTCCTCGTACTCAACCTCGATCAGGTCCAGGGCGCGCTGGGCGATGTCCTCGCCCTCGGCGGCCACCGCCGCCACCCGCTCGCCAGCGTAGCGCACGCGGTCGTAGGCCAGCACCGGCGCGTCCTTCACCCCGCGCCCCCACAGGCCGCCATCGCGCGTGTCGGCGCCGGTGATCACGGCGTGTACGCCGGGCAGGCGGCGGGCCGCGCTGGTGTCGATGCGCACGATGCGGGCGTGCGCGTAGGGGCTGTGCAGGGTTTTGCCCCACAGCGTGCCGGGCAGGGCGATGTCCGCCGCGTAGCGCGCCCTCCCGGTGATCTTGTCAACGCCGTCCACGCGAGGCGTCGGCCTGCCGATGCCGTACTCGCTCATCTCCTCCTCCCCACGCTGCCGTCACAACACACAACGCGTCCTTAATAGATAACCGACACCGATGCAATAGTCACGCGTGTCCGCCGTACGCCGGGCGTTGGCGACCGTCGGCGCCGGGTGGTGGGTGGGGCCGCGGCCATGAGCAGGCTACCAGGCGGCACCCTGGCAGCACGGCGGCTGCATGCGGCGATAGAGGGGCTATGATATACTGGAGAATGGCGATGAAGCTCGCCGGCCCCACCCCGGCTCTGCCTGGGGAAGGGGCAAACCGCCCGCACGGGCTGATGGCTTCTACCATCCGCGGTAGAGGCCGTTTTTTTTGCCGGTCTCGCGCGCACCGGAGGAACCCGCTATGCAACAGGACGGGCGCCGCACCAGCGGCCCGGCCGCCTTCGCTGCCGCCGTAAGCGCGAACGTGGGCCGGGTGGTGGTGGGCAAGACGGAGACGATCGAGCTGCTCCTCGTGGCCCTGCTGGCGGACGGGCACGTGCTGCTGGAGGACGTGCCCGGCATCGGCAAGACCACGCTCGCCAAGGCGCTGGCCCGCTCGCTCGGTTGCACCTTCCGCCGCATCCAGTGCAGCCCCGACCTCACCCCATCCGACATCCTGGGCGTCGCCGTGTACGACCAGCGCGCCGCCGCCTTCACCTTTCACCCTGGCCCCATCTTCGCCCAAGTGGTGTTGGTCGACGAGATCAACCGGGCCACGCCGCGCACCCAGTCCGCCCTTCTAGAGGCGATGGAGGAACGTCAGGTGACCGCCGAGGGCGAGACCCGGCCCCTGCCATCTCCGTTCCTGGTCATCGCCACCCAGAACCCGATCGAGCTGGAGGGCACGTTTCCGCTGCCCGAGGCCCAGCTCGACCGATTCCTGCTGCGGCTCCGGCTCGGCTACCCCACCGAGTCGGAGGAACGCACCTTGCTGGCCCGCTTCCGCACGGAGAACCCGCTGACCACCCTGGTCCCCGTCACCGACGCCGAGCGCCTCGTGGCCGCCCAGCGCGCCTGCCGGCAGGTCTATGTGGAGGCCGACGTGGAGGACTACCTGGTGCGTCTGGTGCGAGCCACCCGCACGCATCCCCTGGTGGAGCTGGGCGCCAGTCCTCGGGCCACGCTCGCCCTCTATCGCGCGGCGCAGGCGCGGGCTGCCCTGCACGGCCGTGACTTCGTCCTGCCCGACGACGTCAAAGCGCTGGCACCAGCTATCCTCGCTCATCGTGTGCTGCTGAGCGCGCAGGCACAGCTCCGCGGCCGGGGCGCCGAGCAGGTGATCGCCGAGATCGTGGCCCAGACCCCGGCGCCCGTGGAGGAGGCGGTCACGGACTAACGAGCGGGCCGTGGGGGGAGGGCATCAATGCTCAACCGCACCTGGCTCACCGTCACGGTGCTCGTGCTCCTGGCCGGGCTGCTCACCCGACAGGGCGGCTTGCTCATCGCCGGGCTGGCCCTTGTGCTGGCCGAGGCCGCCTCCTGGGTGTGGGGGCGGTACGCCCTTGCCGGTGTGGTCTATGACCGCGCGTTGAGTGAGGGGCGTGCCTTCTTCGGCGAGCAGGTCACCCTCGACGTGCGCACCGAGAACCGCAAGCTGTTGCCGCTGGCCTGGCTCGCCGTTGAGGACGAGTTTCCGGAGCCGCTGCGCCTGGCGCGCGGGCGGGTGTCGCCCTCGCACAAACCGCGCCGTGCCCTCCTGTTCAACCTGCTCACGCTGCGCTGGTACGAGCGCGTCACGCGGCGCTACCCCGTCCTCTGTACGGCCCGCGGTGAGCACACCTTCGGGCCCGCCCGCCTGCGCACCGGGGATATCTTCGGGTTTGTGGAGCGGGAGGCGGAGGTGCCTTGCGTGCACCGCCTGGTGGTGTACCCGCGGGTGCTGCCGGTGCGTGGGCCGGGCATTCCCTCCCGGCAGGTGCTCGGTCCCCTGCGTGCCCGTCGCCGGATCATCGAGGACCCGCTGCTGGTGGCCGGGGTACGGGAGTACCTCCCCGGTGACAGTCCCCGCCGCGTGCACTGGAAGGTCTCGGCCCGCACCGGCACGCTGCACACCAAGTTGCTGGAGCCGTCCACGGATACCAGCCTGCTCCTGTTCCTGAACGTCAGCACCGTGGATCCGTCTTGGCTGGGCGTAATCGAGGATCGCCTGGAGCTGGCCGTGATCACGACCGCCTCCCTGGCCCATCAGCAGCTCGCCGCGGGCCGGCCGGTGGGGTTGTTCGTCAACAGCTCGCTGCGCGGCGGCGACCAGCCCGTGCGTATCCTCCCCGGCCGCAGCCCGGAGCAGCTGGCGCGCGTGCTTGATGCGCTGGCCTGCGTGATCCCGTTTGAGACCATCTCGTTCGCGGCTTTCCTCCAGCAGGAGGCGCGCAACCTGCCGTGGGGCGCCACCGTCGTGGCCGTCTCTGGTGTGATGAACGAGGCGTTGGCGGTCACCCTGGTGCGGTTGCGTCGTGCCGGTCGCGGTGTGGCGCTGGTGCTGGTAGGTGACGACCACGAGCGGCCGGCCTTGCCGGACATCCCGGTGTGGCTGGTCCGCGGCGAGAGGCTGTGGCGTGCATGTGAAGCGGTGGAGTTGGTCTGAGGCCATGTGGGCGGTGATCGCCGCCCTGCTGGCCGGCAGTGAGCTGGCCTGGGCCTACCTGGCCATGGCGTGGTACAGCCGCCTGCCGGCCACCGCCTTCGGGCGCACCGCCCTGTCCTGGCCGGCCGCCGCCCTGCTCCTGGCCTTGGCGCTGGCCACGGCGCGCCGCCTGCTGCGCAGCCGGTGGAGCGAGCAGCGGGCGGCCGTGGGGATTCTTGTGGCCGGCGCCTGGCTGGTGCCGACGGTGGTGTGGCTGGAGTACGGCCATCGCCTCCCCCACGGGACCGACCTCTCGCACCTGCCCGATCGTCTGGCGCACGCGCCGGCCGCCGCTAGCGCGCTGCTGTTCGGGGCATTCCTGTGGTGGCGGGGTGTGGCCATCGCGCGCAGCCCCTCGCACTTCGACGACGCCTATGAGCGGCTGGTGCTGGGTATGGCGGCGCTGATCGCCGTGCTCGTGCTGGGCGCGGCCACGGGTGCAGCACCCGACCACGCCGTGACGGCCGCGCTGGTGCTCCAGTTCTTCGCCTGCACCTTGCCGGCGTTGGCGATCACTCGGCTGGAAGACATCCGGCGTCAGCGCATGCGCGACGGTGCCGGGCCGACGCTCAGCCGGGAGTGGTTGACGGTGCTCGGCTTGACCGTGGCCGGCATCCTCGCGCTGGCGGTGCTGCTGGCCGCCACGGTGTCGGGGGACGTGGCGCGGGCCCTCACCGCGCTGTTGGACGCGGGCTCCGTGCTCCTGATCGTCCTCGTGTACGCCGTGGCGCTGCCCATAGGCCTGCTGGCCGCGGTGGTCATCTGGTTACTGCGCGGCCTGATCGCGCTGCTGGGCGGGAGCCATCCACCGCCGCCGCAGCCGCTGCCCTCACCAGATGAGTTCCGCCAGCAGGCCAACACCGCAACGCACCACGTGCCGCCAGTTCTGCTGCTGGCGGGCAAGTGGCTGCTCTTGGGCCTGGTGTTGGCCGTCGTGGCGACGGTGATCGTGCGCGCCGTGTTCCGCTACCGCCGCGGCCCAGAGGAGGAGTTTGAGGAGGTGCGGGAATCGCTCTGGCCGGGAGGCGGTCTGCTGGCCTTGCTCGGCCGGTGGCTGCGCCGGCTCCTGCACCGCCTGAGCGGGCGGCGGCGCCGGGCGGCCGCGCCGGCCGTCGCGCCGGCCCCGACGGCCCCGACCGC
>JBHOQW010000001.1:0-1498 GCA_042408665.1 Dehalococcoidia bacterium | reverse complement strand
GCCGGCCATCCAGTCCAGCTCACGCGCTTTGGGGGCGGCCAGTTGGCGGCGGATGCGGGCGGTGGCCAGGTGGCCGAGCACCTCCACCGAGGGCGCGTGCGCCGATGCCGGCACCAGCGCCCGCTGCAGGTCGGCCACGCGGAAGCGGCGATGCCCGCCCGGCGTGCGGAAGGCCGGCACCCGCCCTTCGTCTGCCCAGCGCCGGAGCGTGGAGATCGACACGCCGACGATCGCCGCCGCCGCCGCCAGCCCGACGGCGCCCGCCGGGCCGGTCGAATTCTCACTAAATCTCGCCATATCGCGTTGCGCTCACCGGATCGAGTAGAGCTTAGGCGCTCGCTCGCATTCGGTCAACCTACGTTCCGGCCCTCACCCCGGCCCCTCTCCGCTCGTGAGAGAAGGGGTGACGGACGGCCGGGGGCGGTCCGGTGGCGGCGGCTCCGGGCGGGGGTCCGGGCGCGGGTGTGGCACGGTAGGGTCGGGCGCCGGCGGCACCGGCTCCGGGAGCGGTGGGGAGATCCCGCGCGCGGGGGGACGGCGGCTCCAGACGAGGGGCATAGCAGTGCTCCAGCACCGGGCGGGCGCCCTGCTCTACCCGCATCATACCGCGCTGACCGACCGCGGCGTCCTCCCGGTTGCCGGTCACAGCGTCCACCGGTTGCCGACACTTGAGACGGGATTTTCCTGACAGGCGTGCAGGCCACGGTAGCCTACGCTGGTGATACGAGGTGCAGCCATGGAACGGGTCATCACCGTCACCGCCCGGCTGGTGCTGGCGCTGGTCACGGCGTTGGGCACGTGGCTGCCGGTGAGCGCCATCGCGGTCTCTTGGCTGGGCGACGGCCCGGCGGCGACGCTGATCGGGCTGGTGGCGGCCGCCGCCGGCGCATGGGCCGGCGCCACCGCTGACCTCACCGCCACAGAGCCCCGACTCGCCGGGGCCTGAGGCTCGCTTTGTCCGTGCGCGCGCCAGGGCCTATGATGCCCCGCGGGCCCCGGCGAGCCGGGGCGAGGCGGGGAGATGACGCACGGGGAAACGACGCTCAAGATCGAGGGCGCGCGGTTCATCCTCACCATGGACCGTGCGCGACACATCATCGCCGACGGGTCCATCCTGGTGCGCGGCACGCGCATCGCGCGGGTGGGCACGGCGGCCGAGCTGGCGGGGGAGCCGGCGGACCGCGTGATCGACGCCCGCGACATGGTGGTCACGCCGGGCTTCGTCAACGGGCACATCCACATCAGCTACGCCCACGCCACGCGCGGCATCTTTCCGGACGACCTGGGCCGTCAGTACCTGCCATACGTTTTCCGCCTGCAGGCCACGCTGACGCCGGAGGAGGAGTACCTGACCTCGCTGCTGGCCCTCACCGAGCTGGTGAGCAGCGGCACTACCTGCCTGCTTGACCCGGGCAGCACCAAACACCTGGACGCCTGCCTGCAGGCCTACGCCGAGTCAGGCTGCCGCATCGTTGTGGGTGAGCACGTCACCGACCGC
>JBHOQW010000092.1:0-5422 GCA_042408665.1 Dehalococcoidia bacterium | reverse complement strand
GGCGCCTAGATGCAACGTTCACGGGGTGGCCGCGTGACATGCGCCTGTGGTCCATTCACCCGGCCTATCTCGACCCGCGGGGATTAGTGGCGCTCTGGCGCGAGGCCCTGCTGGCCCGTGCCGTGCTCGTGGGGCGGACGGGTGCTTACCAGCACCATCCGCAACTGCTCCGCTTTCATGCCCATGTGGTACCGGTAGCCGCGATCGAGGCGTACTTGCACGCTATCTTCCAGCACGCGCAGGCGCGGGGATACCACTTTGATCGTACAAAGGTTTCGGACCCAGGCTCGGTTTCCCCTATCGTCGTGACCGATGGGCAGCTCCGGTATGAGCTTCTCCACCTACTCGAAAAGCTGCGTAGCCGCTCGCCGGCCTGGTACCGACGCCTGGAACACATCGAGATGCCGTGTGCCCATCCGCTGCTGCGCGTGGTGCCGGGGCCGATGGCACCCTGGGAGCGTCCGCGGCACCATCCTGTCGCTGCTTCTGGATTAGTCGCCCATGGCGGGCGGAGCTGACCGCGAGCGATTGTAGAAACGCCGCACCGCCGGCCGTCCTCCATGCACGCCGGCGCACAGATTAGCTACTGGAACAACCACCGGGCAGATCCACCTACCGGCCCAGAGACGATCGCGATCCTTGCGATGCGCCCTCTTCACCGGTGGAGAAGACCACGATCGCGTCGCCCACGCATAGGCGACCGGCGGTGAGCACCCGCGCCCGCAGCCCGCCCCGCCCCGCCAGCGCCCGCGCCAGGCCGGGCCGGGTGAGCGTTTCCAAATAGCGGCACGGGTCGCAGGGGCGCACACCGGCCAGCAGCACCTCGCCGATGCGGAAGCGTGCACCGATCAGCTCGTGCAGACGGACGCCGCGCGTCACCACGTTACGCCGCAGAGCGCCGGCATCGACGTTGAGCGCCTCGGCGACCTCCGCCTCCACCAGCGTCAGCTCCTGGTCCGGCCAGCGCGGGTCGCTCCAGTGGCCGCGACCGGTGGCGTAGCGGTCGCCGACGACGCCGAGGCCAGGCCGCACGTCCACCACGCTGTGGCTGATCATCGGCGCCCCGGCCGTAACGGCTGTGTACAACCCCACCACCCGCATGCGCGTCACCTTAGACCCTCATCCGAGAAGCGCCCTCAACCGCACCCCTAAGCGAGCGGCGGCTCACTGCAAGCGTAGCACACACCGCTGTGTCGTAACCGCACCACCGACACACCGGTCCGTTCGCCCTCCGGCATCGGCCGTCCCTTGACAACCGATCACTTCCAACTATATTTGATCCATGCAAGTACTGCAGCAAGGAAACAACTACCCGGTGACCGCCGAAGAGTGCGCGGCCCAGCTCGCCACCTTCGCCCCGACGATGATCCGGGCGACGCGACGCTTGATGGAGAACCTGCCGGACGTCGACCTCTCGCCACCGCAGGTGCGCGCGCTGAGTTTCCTTGACTGGAAGCCCGGCGCCTCGCTCACCGCGCTGGCCGACTACATGGGCCTGACACCGTCGGCGGCTTCGCGCCTCGCCGATGGCCTCGTCCGGCGCGGGCTGGTGAACCGACAGGAGAACGCCACGGACCGCCGCTTCGTCAGCTTCACCCTGACACCCCAGGGACAAGCCCTGCTCACGGCGGCACGGCAGGCGCTACAAGCGCGCCTGCTGCCCGCACTGTCCCGTCTATCCGACGCGCAACGGTCGGTGCTCATGGCGGCGATCGAGGTGCTGCGCTCCGTGTTCGCGTTGGAGGGCCCGCCGCCCGGCACGAGCGAGGGCACCGCGCGCGATGACCGAGGAAGAGGCGCTCAATGACTGGACCACGGAGACCGACTTCGGCGAGCGGGTGACCCGCTGCCATACGTAGCGGCTTCGAAGCTGAGCCCCGGAAGGGAGGAGCACCGTGGGCGCATCGGCACTGGCCGCAACCAAGATCGGCCGACTCCAGACAGAGGTGCGGGAGTACGCGCTGCCGGAGGTCGAGGCCGACGCCGGCCTGCTCAAGGTGGAAGCCACCGGCGTGTGCGGCTCCGACTGGCACCTCTACCAGCGGGAGGACGCCACCCCGCTGATCCTGGGCCACGAAACCGTGGGGGTGATCGCGCAGCTCGGCCCCCTCGCCGCCAAACGCTGGGGCGTGCAGGAGGGCGACCGGGTCGCCGTCGAGGAGTATCTGCCCTGCGGCCACTGCGCGCTCTGCCGGTCCGGTGACTTCCGCCTGTGCGACGCCACCCAGATCGGCCGCCCCGGAGCGTTGCGGTACGGCGCCACGCCGGTCACGGTGTCCCCCGCCCTCTGGGGCGGCTACGCCCAGTACCTCTACCTGCACCCCAACGCCGTCCTCCACCGGCTGCCCGCCCATCTGCCGCCGGAACTGGCGACGATGTTCATCCCTGTGAGCAACGGGATCCAGTGGGCTTGCTTCGACGGCGGCATCGGCCCGGGCATGAGCGTGCTGATCGAAGGCCCTGGCCAGCAGGGGCTGGTGGCCTGCCTGGCGGCTAAGCAGGCGGGGGCGGCGTGCGTCATCGTCAGCGGGCTCAGCCGTGACGCACACCGACTGGCGGTCGCCACGCTCTTCGGGGCGGACGTCACCGTGGACGTCGAGCGCGAGGACGTGCGCGAGCGCGTGCAGGACATGACCGGTGGCCGCGGTGTCGATGTGGTGGTGGACACCGCGGGCGCCCCGGACAGCCTGGCCACAGCGATGCACTGTGTCCGCAAGGGCGGCACCATCATGGTAGCAACGGTGCACCGCCGGCAAAGCGCGGCGCTGCGCCTGGAGCACCTCGTCACCAAGCGACTGACGATCAAAGGGCTGCGCGGACACAGCTACCAGGCGGTAGAGCTCGCCATCCAGTGCTTGGCCTCCGGCAGGTACCCGTTCCACAAGCTGGCGACCCACCGCTTTGCGCTGTCTGAAGTGGACCTTGCTATCAAATCCGTCGGCGGTGTCGGTCTGCCGGCCGCCATTCACGTGACGGTGCTGGCCTCGACCTGAGTGATGCGCGTGAGAGGGCGCGGGTACCAAAAGCGGTTCAGGAGCCGGCACAAACCGTTGAGGGCTGGATCAGGGCGGCATCGCGCCCTCGCCTTGAGCAGGGCACGCTGCGGATGAAGAGGCAGCGGTGACGAACGGATCAACCGCTGGACGAGACACAGGCGGACACACGCGTGAGGGAGGAGGCGACCGACTATGCTCAGCCGGGAAGAGAACGAGCTGCTCACCCGCACGGGTCCCGATACGCCGATGGGCCAACTCTTGCGCCGGTTCTGGGTGCCGGTGCTGCTAGCCGAGGAGCTGCCCGAGCCGGACTGTCCGCCGGTTCGGTTGCGCATCCTGGGCGAGGACCTGGTGGCCTTCAAGGACACCATGGGGCGGATCGGTGTGCTCGACGCCTACTGCCCACACCGTCGTGCCCACCTCTTCTGGGGGCGCAACGAGGAGTGTGGGCTGCGCTGCGTCTACCACGGCTGGAAGTTCGACGTCGAGGGCAACTGCGTGGACATGCCCAACGAGCCGCCCGAGTCACGCTTCAAGGAGAAGGTCAAGCAGACGGCCTACCCGGCGCGGGAATGGGGCGGCGTTATCTGGGCCTACATGGGCCCGCGCGAGCTGATGCCGCCGGAGCCGCCGCAACTGGAGTGGGCACGTGTGCCCGCCAGCCACCGCCTGCTCACCAAGCGACTACAGCAAAGCAACTGGGCCCAGGCGGTGGAGGGCGGCATCGATTCCAGCCACGTCTCCTTCCTCCACCGCACGCTGGCCCCTGCGCGCCCCGACGGGCGGGCGCTGACGCGCTCAGACCTCATGGTGCGGGACACCGCCCCGCGCTTCACCGTGAAGCAGACCGACTACGGGCTGCTCATCGGCGCGCGGCGCGACGCCGGTGACGACGCTTATTACTGGCGCATCACCCAGTTCCTGCTGCCCTGGTACACGATGATCCCCGGCGCGCTGGAGCCGGGCCAGCCCCTGAGCGGCCACGCCTGGGTGCCGATCGACGATGAGCACGTCTGGACGTTCACCATCACTTGGCACCCCGACCGGCCGCTCACCGAGGCCGAGCTGGCAGAGATGCGGGCCGGCTACGGCATCCACTGCGAGGTGGATGAGCAGTACGTGCCCATTCGCAACGCCCGCAACAATTACCTGGTCGACCGCCAGGCCCAGAAGACGCAGAGCTACACCGGCATCAAGGGGATCAGCGAGCAGGACATGGCCGTGCAGGAGTCCATGGGGCCGATCGTGGACCGCACGCGGGAGCATCTGGGCACCGCCGACACGGCGATCATCGCTTACCGGCGGCTCCTGCTGCGGCTGGCCAAGAACCTGCAGCAGGGGCAGGAACCGGCCGCGGCGCACCGCCCGGACGCCTACCGGGTGCGCTCGGCCTCCGTCATTCTCCGACGGGAGGTGCCGTTCGACGAGGGCGCCCGGGAACGGCTGCTAGCGCGCGTCTGACCGCTCGGTGAATCGGTGGCGGCACCCAATGCGGCAGACGGTCGGCGTTCGCCGGGGTGGTGGAGTGCTGACACGGGCCGAGCGGTTCGCTCCGAGATGCGGGCGGTCGCCCGAGCGCGACGAGAGGCGACCCCGGTGTCCGCGGGTCACACCATCGTCGCGGGGCCAGCGCAGCCGGCCACGTGTCCACCGCCGCCGGGGCGGGATGCACAGGCCGATCCAGTCAGGCCGCGGCGGCGGAGCGACGCGCTGTGATGGGTTCGAGGGAGGCGAGGCGGAACCGCCTCACCCGCGTCGGACGCGCCCAGGACCCATGCTCACAAACCGGTTTGGTCAGGAGAGGGTCGAATGGAACGACGCTACCAGGTGGTGATCGTCGGCGGGGGACCGGTGGGCGTGGCGCTGGCCATCGAGCTGGGCCGGCGCAACATCAGCTGCGCCCTGGTGGAACGACGCCTCACCCCCCAGCGCATCCCCAAGGGCCAGAACCTCACCAACCGCACCATGGAGCACTTCTACTTCTGGGGCATCGCCGACGAGCTGCGCGCCGCTCGCCTCCTCCCGCCCGGTTACCCCATCGGCGGCATCACCGCCTACGGCACCCTCGCGAGCGAGTACTGGTACCCCTCGTTCGGCGGGAACGGGCGCGGCGAATCGGTGCGGCCGTACTACTTCCAGGCCAACGAGCGGCTGCCGCAGTACCTCACCGAGGAAGTGCTACGACGGCGGCTGGGCCAGTGCCCCACCGTCACCACGCTCTTCGGCTGGACCGCCACCGCCATCACCCAGGACGCAGCGGGCGTGCGCGTGCGCATCACCCACACGGACGAGCCCACCGTCTCCCAGGAGCTCGTGGCCGACTACCTGGTGGGCTGCGACGGCGCCCATTCCACCGTGCGCGCCCAGGCCGGCATCGACCGCGGCGGCATCGACTTCGGTCAGCGCATGGTGCTGGCCGTCTTCCG
>JBHOQW010000307.1:0-3328 GCA_042408665.1 Dehalococcoidia bacterium | reverse complement strand
GATGAACGGCCGGCCCGCTTGCGGCCGATACCGGTGGATCGCCTGCCAGGCACGGAGAAAGACCTGGGCGGCGGCACGGCGCACGGCGCGGTCGGCCGGTTGCGGCGGTGCGACGGCGGCGGCCCGGAGCAGACGCAGGTATTCTTGTTCGTACGCGGCGACGGCGGCAGAGAGGCGCGCGCGGTCGCCGCGGCGGGCGAGGGCCTGCAGTTCGCCAAACCGCCGCTCGGTCAGGCGGATGTGTCGGTCCACCGCGTCCTCACGGCGGACTATCGGTTCCAGCCGCTCCATGCCGCGCTTGATGCCGTACAGGCGGTCACCGGGCAGGGCGTTGCTGGCCGCGATGCCGCTGCTGCCCAGGCCCACGAGCGCGAGCGCCGCGACGGTGGCCGCCACCAGCCATGCTCGGCGCCGGGCGGGGACAGGCCGTGGGAATGGGGCGGCGCCGATGCCGGCCCGCACGCGGGAGTTGATGCGTGCCCGGGCCTGGGGCGCGGGCGCCGGCGCCGCGTGCGCGTCGATCTGGGTGGCCAGGCGGAGCAACGGCGCCAGGGCCTCAGCCTCGGCCGGGTGGCGCGCGAGGAACTCCTCCGGCGTGGCGCGACCGCGCCGCACCTCGCGGATGCCTTCCTCCAAGAGATCGGCCAGGTGGTGGCTCATGGGTGGATCCCGCGGGCGGCCAGCTCCGCGCGCAGGGCGTTCAGCGCGCGGAACAGGGTGACGCGCAGGGCGCCGGGCTTCTTGCCGAGCACACGTGCGATCGCTTCATATTCCATATCCTCGATCAGGCGCAGCGCGATGATCAGTTGGTACTCCGGTTTGAGCCGGCGCAGGGCGGCCGCGATCTGGGCGTGCAGGTCCGCGTTCAGCGCCGCCTCTTCAGGGTCAAGGGCGTCCGCCGCGTGTCGTGCCGCCGCGATGCCGGTGTGCGCGTGCCGACTGCGGCGGTGGTGGTCCACGATGAGGTTATTGGCGATCGTGAACAGCCACGCGATGAACGGCCGGCCCGCTTGCGGCCGATACCGGTGGATCGCCTGCCAGGCACGGAGAAAGACCTGGGCGGTGATGTCCTCCGCCGTGTCCGGGTCCCCCACCCGGTAGCGCACGTGCCGGTGGATCCGATCGACGTGGGCCTCATACAGCTCCGTGAAGGCGGCCGGGTCGCGGGCGATGGCGCGCGCCAGCGTGTCCGCGGACACGGGCGGCGGCGCGCCGACTGCCTCACCGGCTGTAACGTCTGCCAGCCGATCTTGTTGCATGCAGGGCCTCGGCGCCCATTAAACCATGCCGTCCCCATCCTCTCCCATGCCGCTGCTGCCCGTCATGGCGCGCGATCTGTCGGTTGACCCCCGTGCCCTGTAACCGGGGCCGGCGCGCGCCGCACGAAGATGGACGCACCCGGGCCGTCATACACGAGCTCGTAACCGGGGTCGCTGCGGAGCGCCGCGCGCAGCTCATCGCAGCAGTCGGTCGAGCGCTGGTTCGGCGCCGTCGATGTGGATGGTTTCGCCACGTACACATGGGTGAAGGCGAGGCCGGCGTCCTGCGACCAGGCGGTAAGGCAGTCGAGAGCTGAGCGGGCGCACCGCTGGGCGGCGTGATAGCGCGCCACGGCGTCGATGAACCGCGGACGCCACTCCTGTCCTTGCGGTGTGGCGACACTGATGCGCCGTGCCAGGGCGGGGAACCATTCCGCTACCCGATCCGATTCCCAGTGATCGCCGCCGGTGATGATCAGGAACCGGCTGTCCGCTGGGGACCACTCCTGTGCCCAGCGCATGGCGGCTCTCTCGCTCGGCGTGAGGCCGGCCAGCTCCCACGGCGGACGCCACACCATCAGTGCCGACCACCAGAACAGAGCGAACGCCAGTGCGGCGGTCGCCGCCAGCGGAAGTGGTCGGACGCCATCCGGCGGTCGCGAATGAGGGGTGGGCTTGGCATCCCGGGCCGGCGCCACCGCCGCGACGGTGCGGACGGCGATCACCGTGTTCAGCACGGCCGTGCCGGCCAGTATAGCGAGCGGCACGGCCGAAAACGTCAGCCAGGCACGGAGATCGGCCAGCGCAAGGACCACCATCCAACATGCCAGGAACGAGATCGGCCGCTCCCTCAAGCTCGCGAGGGTCCGTGCCCATCGGTGTCGCCCTGCCCACAGCAGGCACGGAACAGCGGCGAGAAGGGCGGCCGCCAGCGAGAAGGGGAGCACGCGCAACGGCGGCCTCAGAAGCAAGAGGAGGCCGCCGCCGGTCTGACCGGCGAGCCAGAACGGCGTTATCCCATGGCGGGCCATGACGGTCGCCCACCACGGACTGGCGCACAGCGCGGCGCCGATGGCCGCCAGCACGAGGCTGGGCAGGGTGCCGTGAACGCGCCCGTACACGGCGAGCAGGAGGATGCTGCTCACGAGGACAAACACCGCCGCCTCAAGGTGGCTCATGGCCGTCAGCGCGGCCAGCACTGTGACCGCCACGATGGAGCGGGGGTGTCTGCGCGTGCAGAGGCGGTGCACCTGCTGCACGGCCAGGACCGCGAACAGCAGGCCAAGCGCGCGCGTGATCCCGCCGCCCATGATCAGCCACATGTACGACATGGGATAGACGGCGAAAACCGCCCCCGACAGCAGGGCCACGCCGCGCCGGCGCGTGATCGCCTGTGCCAGTAGCATCACGGCGCCAACGCTCAGCGTGTTCGCGAGCGCGGGGATGAACCGCAGGATTTGTGCCAGCCCACACGGCAGCGCGGCATCGAGCAGTGCCGCTGTGTAGAGCCCCACCGGTGGGTAGGCGAACGGGATCTGCCCGCCGTTGTAGCCCGTGAACGATGGCAGCCGGAAGTGTGCCCGCTCGATCTCCTCGGCCATGATCGAGAAGAGGCCGCCGTCGCCTAGAGGGAAGTCTGCGGCAAACACGTATCGCAGTCGGATGACGGCTGCCAGGATCATCACGGCGGTAGCGCCGAGCGACCAGCGGTGGCGATCGATCCACCCGACTAACACGCCCCTCCCAGCCCCTGCTGAGCTCGGTATCAGCACGGGCGCGCCGACACGGGTGGAAGTTATACTGGTCTTCATGTCGCCAAAAGCTTATGGTGTACCGTCGATGTGACGTTCCAGACGCACGACAAAACCATCATCATAGGTGACCGACCATCCGCCACGTGCCAGCAAATAGCGGACAAGCGGAGTATCTTTTTTGAAGAGGACAGTTCGTATTCCATAACGATTGATAACGTTCTCGGACTCAGACGTGATGCTAATAATCTGAATGTATTGCTGTAACTCGCGCCCGGTCCCGTCATAGAGGTCATTCTGTCGGCCATCGATAAAGAC
>JBHOQW010000090.1:0-5104 GCA_042408665.1 Dehalococcoidia bacterium | reverse complement strand
CCGCAGGACGTCGGCCTCGCGCGGGGTGAGCCCGGCCGGCAGCGTGGGCGGGGGGCCGGCGCGCAGTTCCGCCAGGAGCGCCCGCGCCCGCTCGCGGTCCGGACCCAGCCCCAACCCATCGCAGATCTCCGCCGCCCGCTTCAGGACCTCGGCGGCGCGGGCACGGTCGCCGCGCCGGCCGCGCCGTCGATATAGGCGGCCGCGCTCCACCAGGGCGCGCGCCTGTGCCACGAGGAGCCCCTCCTCCGCGGCGAGCTGCGCGGCGGCGTCCAGGTGCGCGGTGGCGTCGTCCCACCGGCGCAGGGCGATGGCGGCGCGGGCTAGTTCCAGCGGGCCGAAGCTGGCGCCCTGCAGGAAGCGGCCGAAGGGGTGCGCCGGCTCGTAGCGTGCCGCCACCTCGTCCGGGCGGCCGGCCAGGGCGAGGGTGCCCAGGAGAGGGATACCGGCCGTGGCCCAGGCCAGGCTTGCCCCCCGGCGGGGCACGTTGGCGCTCAGCCAGTCCAGCAGCCGGTCGGTACGGTCGTCTCTGCCGCCGAACTCCACCTGCTCGCGGGCGAAGTTGGCGCGGTAGGCGGCCACAAACGCCATCGAGTCGTGGAACCGCACCTCCAACCCGGGTGGCGCCGTCCACGGCAGCCCGCGCAGGCGCCGGCTCCAGGCGTGGGCGGTGAGCAGCGCGTAGCCGAAGTACGTCGATTGCAGCCGTACCAGGACGGGCAGCGTCTCGTCCACCACACGCTCCAGCTCCTGCCAGCGGCCAAGCTGGAGCAGCGCCTCGGCGCGCAGCGCGCCCCCATCCACCAGCATGGGCGCGCTGCCGATCTCTTGTGCCAGCCGCTGCGCCTCATCCAGCGCTACCAGCGCCGCGCGCGGGCGGGCGTCCCGGTTGAGGATCTCTGCCTCCCATAGGCGCGCCATCGCCAGCGCCCGCCGGTCGCCGGTGACGCGGGTGTGGACGACCGTCTCGCGGCAGAGGGCGAGGATCGCGGCCGTGTCCGGCACGTGCCAGATGTGCCACAGGAGCCGCAGCAGTCGCTGCCACACCGCCGCGGCCGGCTCCGGCGGTGCGAAACCGCCCGTCGCCAGCCACTCCGCCGTCGGCAGCAGGTCGGCACTGTCGTCTACCATCAGGCGGGCGTGGGCGCGCAGGAAGCGCAGGCGGGCGGCGAGCGGCGAGCGTTCATCGCCGATCAGGGCGAGGGCCGCCTCCGTGCGGGCGATGACCTCACGCGGGTGCCGGCGCGGATTGAGGTGCTCGGCATAGCGCGCCTGCACCTCGGCCTCGGCGCGCGCGTCACCGACGGTGCGCCAGTAGGCCAGTACGGTCTCCGCCTCCCGCTCGGCAGCGGCGCTATCCCCGGCCTGCCCGTACTCCAGCATCAGGCGGGTACGGGCGGCGATGGTCGCCGTCGTCGGGGGGGCGTTGTCGGTCGTTTCGGCCATCAACTCGATGGCGGCGTTCAGGTAGCGGGCCGCCTGGTCGTGCGCGCCCAGACCTGCCGCCTCATCGGCCGCCGCGCGGGTGTAGTCCAGCGTGCGGTCGTGCGGGGCCAACGGGCGTGCTCCCAGGTAGTGGTCCGCGATCTCGCCCGCCGACTCATGGCCGCCGGCCGCCCGCCGCGCGTGTAGCGCCTCCGCCAGACGCAGGTGCAGGTCGGCTTGGGCGACGGTGTTCACGTCGCGCAGCACCGCCTCGCGCAGGAGGGGGTGGGCGAAGCCGTAGCGCCCCGGCGTGCCGGCGCCCTCCCGCTCAACCAGCACGCGTGCGGCCAGGGCCTCGTCGAGTAGCATCGCCAAGCGCGGCAGCGACAGTTCGGTCACGCGGGCCAGCAGGTCCGGCGGGCAGTCGCGGCCGGCCACGGCCATGGCCTGGAGCAGCGCCCGGCAGGCCGGCGAGAGGGGGGCAAGCCGGTGGGCGGTGAGGCCGCGCAGCGCGGCGGGGAGCGGCGCCGGGCGGCCGGTGGGTGCGGCGGTCACGGCGTGCACGAGCTGGCCGATGTAGAACGGGTTGCCCTCGGCTAGCCGCAGCACCTCCTGGACGGCGCGATCTTCCAGGGAGCCTCCGGCTGCCTCCAGCGCCAGCCGGCGTGCCTCTGCGGGTGTCAACCCGTCCAGCCGCACCTCCGTGAACAGTCCCTCGTGGGCGGCGTCTGCCAGCACCGGCCGCCAGCGGGTATCCGCCTCACCGTCGTCGCGGTAGGCGCAGAGGAGCAGGATGGGCAGGGTACGGGTCAGACGCACCGTGTAGCGCATCAGGTTGAGGGTGGGCAGGTCGAACCAGTGCAGGTCGTCGGCCAGGATGACGAGGGGGCGGGTGGCGGTGAGGTCGCGTAGCACCGCCACCAGGGCGGTGTACACCCGGGCGTTGACGGCGGCGTCGCGCGGCTCGAAACCGGCGGTGGCATCGCGCGGCGCCTCCTGGGCGCCCTGGAGGGCCGCGAGCAGCTCCCGCGCCCCCGACGGCGCGACGGCCGCACGGCCCGCGTCCGGGACGGGCGGTGGGGCGAGCTCGGCGTGAAGCGCCTCGATCAGCGGCCAGTAAGCGAGATCGGTGCCTGGCTCGAAGCCACGCACCGCGAAATCCCAGCACCGCTGTCGCTTGGCGTAGGCCAGCGCCTCCTCGAGCAGGCGCGTCTTGCCGATGCCGGCCGGCCCGGCAAGGCCGACCACACCGCCCTGACCAGCCACCGCACGGTCGATGTGCCCGCGCAGGAGGGTGATCTCGCGCTCACGGCCGGTGAGCGGGGTCTGGACGCGGGGGGCGAGGGGGCGCACGCAGCCGCATTGCGGGCAGGGGTCACGTTCCCGCGTGAGCGGCCCGCCGCAGAACAGGCAGGCGAGCGGCGGCTCACGCGTGGTCATAGCCCACCCCCAGGCGGTGGCGCGGCCCCGCTCGCGTCACTGCCCCGTGAGTGTACGCCGCCTGCCAGGGCCGTGCTACCCTCGCCCCCGGCAGACCCTCACCTCGCCTCGCCTAGCGGCTCGGCCGCCCTCTCCCGCGAGCGGGAGGGGGTTGTTCCCCACTCTCCCCCTCCCCTCTCAGCGTGGGAGAAGGGGCTGGGGGGTGAGGGGCGGCTTTGTACTTCTTTTCTAAGTAGATGCCGGCGTAGTTCTGCCCGCGCGGTACCCATTCGATGCGGCCCTGCACCTCGCGCAGGAGCTTGGCCGCCCGCTCGCGCAGGGGGCGCAGGCGCGCCTCCCGCACCTGCCATCGGCCGTTGATCTGGTTCACGCAGAGCTGCGAGTCGGAGCGGATGATCACACCGGTGAGGCCCTGCGCGCGGGCCAGCTCCAAGGCGGCGATGATGGCGGCGTATTCGGCCTCGTTGTTGGTGCTGCCCGGCAGCTCCTCTTCGATGACGATCGCGCGGGTGCGTCCATCCCACACGGCGAACACCGAGTGCTGCCGCCCGGTGCCGTTGTGCCAGGTGCCGGCGTCGGTGTACAGCAC
Source organism: Dehalococcoidia bacterium (assembly GCA_042408665.1). Lineage (GTDB taxonomy): Bacteria > Chloroflexota > Dehalococcoidia > CAUJGQ01 > CAUJGQ01 > CAUJGQ01. The sequence continues at coordinate 1,653 of JBHOQW010000090.1, read as the reverse complement.
CACCGGCGTGCCGCCGGCCGACCCCTGCGGCGCCGCGCCGGCCGGCGCGGACGGCGGCTCCGCGGTAGACCCGTTGAGCAGGTGGGGATGGCTCACACGCAGGTGTTGTTCCACGACGCGCTGGCTGGTCGAGGCGTACCCGCACAGCCGACAGGCGAACGATTGCGGCACCACATAGGCGCGGTACACCTCCTGCGCCTTCTGCGCGGTCACGGGCTCATCTCCCCTTCGTCCCACCGCCGCCTCCCCCCGCCATCGTACCGTGCCGCCGCCGTGGCGGATAGCCGGCACGTGCGCGAGCCGAGCGGTGGCGCCGCTCGGGATCAGATCGAAGTCGTAATAACCTACATCTTATCTCTTGATAGCGATGGGAAACCGGCGTAGGATGGCTGCGCCCCGCCGATCGCGAGGCGTGCAATGCCCGCTCGGCGCCCTTCTCCCATCGGGTTGTCCGCGGACAGCAGCGGCCACGGCCCAACGCTGGTCCTCTTGCCGAGCTTCGCCGGTCACCGCGAGTCGTGGGGCGTAGCGTTCACCCGCGCCCTGGCGGAGCGGTTCACCGTGATCACCGTGGACTGGCCCTCCGGCATGGCGGGGCTCACGGTGCCGTCCCTGGCGGCCGCAGTGCTGGACCTGCCCGCGCTGCGCGCCGGGTCGTGGTTCCGCCTCCTGGGCTGGGGGTTGGGGGCGCTGGTTGGGCTGCAGCTCGCCGCGCACCGACCGGCGCGCCTGGCGCGCGCCGTGCTGATCGGCGCCGCGGTTGATGGCCGCGCCCTTCATGCCCGCTGTCCCTCTGTGGCGGCGCTGTGCGGGGTGGCGGAGACGGCCACGCCGGAGGAGCACATGCTGGGCCTGCTGGCGCGGCTGACGAGCCCGGCCTGGCGGCCGTTCGCCGAGCTGTTCCTGCCCCAGCTCCTGCCGCGCCCGGCCGCCACCGTTGCCGCCCTGCACGCGCAGTGGCAGGCGCTGGCCGCGTTCGACCTGCGCCCGCGCCTGGCCGCGATCCGCGCGCCGCTCCTGCTCATGGCCGGCGGCGAGGACGCGCTGACGCCGCTATCGGAGGTGGCGGAGCTGGCCGCGGCGATCCCCGCGGCGGAGCTGCACGTGGTCCCGGGCGCCGGCCATGCGCTGGTGTGGGAACAGCCGGGGGAGGTGCTGGCGGCGGCCCTGCCCTTCCTGGCGGTGGACGCCGTCCCACCGCGGCGCGGCCGGGGCCCACCGCACCGCGATGGGACGACTGGAGGGGGGAGAGAGGAGCACGCCGGGCTCGCGTCTTCGCGGGCCGCGGATGGGAGGTGAGGGCATGACCATCAGCTACGCGCCGTCGAAAACCGCCACCCGCATGTGGGCGCTCACCGGTGCCACGTTCACGGTGCCGCGCAACATCCTCGTCGCCTCGCTGGACACCTCACCGGTGACGATCCCGGTGCCCACGTATCTCATCGAGCACGAGCGGGGGCTGGTGCTGTTCGACACCGGCTGTAACCCGCGCGCCGCCACCGACCCTGAGGGCGTGTACGGGCCGCTGGCCGCGGCCACCAACTTCAAAATGGCGCCAGAGCACACCGTGGACGCCCAGATCCGCGCCCTGGGCTACCGGCTGGAGGACGTGAAGATCGTCATCCCCTCGCACCTGCACTTCGACCACGCCGG
>JBHOQW010000304.1:0-5065 GCA_042408665.1 Dehalococcoidia bacterium | reverse complement strand
CGGACAGGCAGGGGTGCTCTGCCCGGCGGACACGGACCTGGCCGACCCGCGCATGGCCGAAGGGCTGGAGCGGGCGTTTGGTGGCGGTGGGTACACGGCGTTGCAGCGGGCCGCGCTCATGCAACTGGTGTCGGACCACATCGCCTCCGCGCTGGACGGGCGCCAGGCGGCGTTTGAGCTGCACTGCAACGGCGGCGTGATGGGCTGGCGCAACCGCATCCAGCGCTGGTTTACGCGGTACAACGAGCTGGCCAACGGGGTGCTGTCGGTCCTGGACGTGCAGATGCCACCGGTCAACCTGGAACGTCTCCGCCAGATCTCGACCCTGCGCCGCACCTGGGCCAACGTGCTCCACCCGGGCAGCCCCACCGGCGGCGCACCGACCGATCGCGCCTCGTGAGTTGTGAGGAGGACACAACGGGCATGCGAGCAGGTTTGGGGCCCACCGCTGATGCGTGGTAGGCGGCGGTTCGCTGAGACTGTTCGCGACGTGGGCGGACGAGCCGGCATTGGAGCACACCGGTACACGCCTTGCGGCAGCAGAGGGACGCGCGGTTAGGGTGCTTTTCGGCTGCCTTGCCCCGGCCGTGGGCTGCCTCCTCTTCCGCCCGCGGGTGGGGGACTGGGGGCAAGGGTTGGTGAGAGGGGAGTGAACAATGGCCACGATCTGGGTCGATTTGCTGGGCGCGCAGGTGCGCTACGGCGGTCGCAGGTACCCGGGCCGTTACCTGGAGGCCGGTGCGGCGGACGCCGAGCCGCTGATCCTGCTCCACGGCCAGGGCGGCCACGTGGAGAACTTCTGCCGCAACGTTATCCCCTACGCCCAGCACTTCCACGTCTTCGCCCTGGATTGTGTCTGGCACGGGCTGGGGCCGCAGCCACCGTTCAACCCGGAGCTCATTCCCACCTACGTGGACCAGGTGCTGGACTTCATGGACTGGCAGGGCATCGAGGCCGCACACATTGAGGGCCAGTCCATGGGCGGCTGGACCGCGATGCGCCTGGCCTACGAGCACCCGCAGCGGGTGAAGAAGCTGGTGCTCACCACCACGCAGGGCTTTCGCCTCACGCCGCCGCCCGGTGTGGAAGCGGCGCCGGTGCCGTCCCGCGCGCGGGCGGAGCGGCAACTGGAGTTCTTGCGCAACCCAACCTGGGAGAACATCCGTCAGCGTATGGTGGGGCTCCTGGCCCGCCCCGAGCGGCTGCCGGACGAGATGATCGCCGTGCGCCAGAAGCTCTACTCGCTGCTGGCCACCAATGCCTCCCTGCAACTGGTGGCCCAGCACTACCTGGGCGGACCGGACTTGCCCTCCCAGCGCTACGTCATGACGGAGCGTGAGCTCAGCCGGATCACGGCCCCCACCCTGGTGTACTGGGGGGACAAGAACCCGGTGCCGCCGGTGATGGGGGAGCGCCTGGCCGCTACCATCCCCGGCGCGCAGTATTATTGTGCGGTGGACACCGGTCATTGGGCCCAGTTTGAGCATGCCAACGAGCACAACCGCGTGGTGCTGCGCTTCCTGACCGGTGACGCCACGCTGGAACCCCTGCCGGTGGAGGAGGAAGCGGCGGTGAGCGTGTAGGCCGCGGCGCCCGGCGCCGCGGCCTGAGCGACGGCCCATACGCTGCCATGCGGGTGCCCACCGCGCGACCCGTGTGGCGGGCAGAGACGGAAGCGGCGAAGTAGCAAGGAGCAGAGGGAAGGAGGACCGACCATGACGATGGCACGGGTGACGCAGCTCGGGTACGTGGGCATCGGCGCCAGCGATGTGGCGGCCTGGGAACCGTTCGCGCAGGAGATCCTGGGCCTGGAGGTGAGCGAGAAGCTTCCAGATGGCACGCTGCTCCTGCGCATGGACGACTACCACTACCGCATCGCCATTCACCCGAGCGGGACGGACGATCTCCTCTACCAGGGGTGGCAGGTAGAGGATGAGCGCGCCCTGCACCAGATCGCCGAGCAGGTGCGCGCCTTCGGCATCGAGGTGGCGCAGGGCACGCCGGAGGAGGCGGCGGCGCGACGGGTGAAGGGGCTTATCCGCTTTCCTGACCCGGACGGCTTCCAGAACGAGGTATTCTACGGCCCGCTGGTGAACCTTACCAAACCGTTCCGTTCACCGCGCAACATCTCTGGCTTCGTCACGGGCGACCAGGGCCTGGGCCACACCAACATCTTCGTCAAGGACGTGGAGCAGTGCGTGCGCTTCTACCGCGACGCGCTGGGCCTCAAGATGAGCGACTACATCCGCTCCATGGCCTTCATGCACTGCAACCCGCGCCATCACTCCATCGCCATCGGGCCGGGGCCGCGGCCCAAGCGCGCCTGGCACATCATGCTGCAGGTGCAGACCATCGACGACGTGGGCTCGACCTACTACCTGTGCCAGGAGAAGGGGGTGCCCATCTCCGTGTCGCTGGGGCGGCACACCAACGACCTGATGATCTCGTTCTACCTGACCACCCCGTCGGGCATCGACATCGAGTACGGCTGTGGTGGGCGCACGGTGGGGCCGGACTGGCAGATGATCTACTACGAGAGCGGCGGGCTGTGGGGCCACCAGCGCATGGCGCAGGCGGCTCCGGCCGGCGCTGGGGCGGTGCAGCGGTCCTGAGCAGCCGCGCTCGGCGCTCGATCTGAGCGCGTGAGGCACGCGTGGAGGCGGAGGTAAGCAAGCGGCGCCCAGAGCGGCCTCCCCGGCCGCGCGGGTCCAGCCCACCCGCACCTGAGGCCGTGCCTGTGGGCGCACTGCGCCGCGACTCGCCGAACGGTTCGTCCGCCCGGCCGTTCGGCGAGTCCCATCCTCGGTAGCGCCTGCCGGTTCAAGGCTCGACCGGAATGACCGGCCCGCAGCGGCCGACGGCGCGACTATCGATTCCGATGCGAAAGGACGCAGACGTGACGACAGCCGAACACCCAGCAGTCGGACCGTTCTTGCACGCCCGCTGGTTTGGGACGCCGGTCAAACGGCGTGAGGACCCGAAGTTGATCACGGGCCACGGCACCTTTATCGACGACATAACCCTGCCCGGCACCTTGTACATGGTCGTGGTGCGCTCGCCGCACGCGCACGCCATCATTCGGCGGATCGATGCCTCGGCCGCACGGACCATGCCGGGCGTGGTGGCCGTGATCACGGCCGACGAGGCCAAGGATACCATCCCGCCGTTCCCGCCTAACCCGGGGCCAAAGCAGCCGCCCCGCTATCTGATCGCGCGTGAGAAGGTGCGTACGGTCGGTGAGGCGGTGGCCGTAGTCCTGGCCGAGGAGCGGTATCTCGCCTACGACGCCGCCGAAGCCATTGAAGTGGAATACGAACCCCTGCCGGCCGTGGTGGACCCCGAGGCGGCCATGGCGCCCGACGCGCCCCAGCTCTGGGAGGATTTCCCGGGCAATACCCTCATCCGGGACATGCCGTTTGGCAGCGGTGACGTCGAGGCGGCGTTCGCACAGGCGGACGTGGTCATCCGCCAGCGGATGACCTGTACCCGTCTCGCCCCCGCCGCCATCGAGACCCGCGGCGTGGTCGCGTCGTATGACCCGTGGCAGCGCCAGCTCACGGTCTGGAGCACCACGCAGGCACCGCACCGCATGCGCTGGGTGCTGGCCCGGCTCACGGGATTGCCGGCCAGCCGCATCCGTGTGATCGCACCGGAGATGGGCGGTGGCTTCGGCGCCAAGGGGAACACCTACAACGAGGAAGCGCTGGCCTGCCTGCTCACCATGCGGCTGGCTCGGCCGGTGAAGTGGATCGAGACGCGTTCCGAGTCGTTCTCCTCGACCCAGCACGGCCGCGGCCAGATCGGGTACATCGAGCTGGCGGCCAAACGCGACGGCACCATCCTGGGCATGAAGCTCAGGGTGATCGCCGATCTGGGGCACACCTGCAACATGGTCACCACCGGTCCGCCCAACCAGACGGTGCGCCTTTCCAACAACGTCTACCGGCTGGGCGCGGCTCAGGTGCTGCTCACTGAGGTGTTCACCAACAAGCCGCCTACCGGCCCCTACCGCGGCGCCGGCCGGCCGGAGGCCGTCTACTTCATGGAGCGGGCCATGGACCTCCTGGCGCGCGAGCTGGGGATGGACCCCATCGAGCTGCGGCGCAGGAACTTCATCCCGCCCGACGCCTTCCCTTACAAGACGGTCACCGGCCTCACCTACGACAGCGGCAACTATGACGGCGCGCTGACCAAGCTGCTGCAAAACGTCAACTACGAGGAGCTCAAGCGCCAGCGCGACGCCGCCCGCGCCCAGGGCCGGCTGGTGGGCATCGGCCTGTCCTGCTTCGTGGAGAGCACCGGCGGTCTCGTCGGCGGGTGGGAGTATGCCTCCGTGCGCGTGGACCGCACCGGCGCCGTGACCATCGTCACCGGCACCTCTGCCCACGGCCAGGGCCACGAGACGTCCTACTCGCAGCTAGCCGCCGAGGTGCTGGGGGTGCCCCTGGACAGCGTCACAGTGTACGAGGGCGACACCGGCGTTGTGCCGGAAGGTGTCGGTACGATGGGCAGCCGGAGCATGGTGATGGGCGGTTCGGCCGTGTACCTGGCCCTGCGCAAAGTCGAAGACAAGATGCGGCGCATTGCCGCCGACATGCTGGACGCCAGCCCCGAGGACCTGCGCTTCCGCGACGGCCGCATCGAGCCGGTAGACGCCCCGGAGCGTGGCCTAGACTTCGCCCAGGTGGCGGCCAGGGCGTACAGCGAGGCGGCGGGCGGGCTGGAGCCCGGCCTCGAGGGACAGGTCTTCTACCGCAGCGAGGGCACCACCTACCCCTTCGGCGCCTACCTAGCGATGGTGGAGGTGGACCGGGAGACGGGGGAGGTCAAGCTCCTGCGGTTTGACGGCGTGGACGACTGCGGGCCGGTGATCAATCCGCTCCTGGTAGCCGGGCAGGTGCACGGCGGTATCGCCCAGGGGGTAGGCCAGGCCTTGCTTGAAGAGGTGGTGTACGACGATAACGGCCAACTCCTCACCGGCACCTTCCTGGACTACGCCCTCCCCACCGCCGAGACCATGCCGCGCCTGAACCTGGACCACACCGTCACGCCGTCGCCCATCAGC
>JBHOQW010000087.1:0-1651 GCA_042408665.1 Dehalococcoidia bacterium | reverse complement strand
GGCGATGAGCAGCGAGCCGATGCCGGGCACGCGGAAGATCTGCTCCGTGATCAGGGCGCCGGTGAAGATCGCCGGGATCTGCAACGCCATGATCGTCACCACCGGAATGAGGGCGTTGCGCACGGCGTGCACCAGCACCACTCGCGGCTCGCTCAGCCCCTTGGCCCGCGCCGTGCGCACGTAGTCCAGGTGGATCACGTCCAGCACCGAGGAGCGGACGTAGCGGGTCAGCTCCGCCGACTGGAACAGCGCCAGCACCATGATCGGCATGGCGGCGTGACGCAACAGCTCCAGGACGTAGTTCACACCGCTGGCCTGGATGTTGGTGGTGTACACCTCCGGCAACCAGCCCAGCTTCACGGTGAAGACGAGGATGAACAACAGACCGGTGAAGAACGTGGGCAGGGAGTAGCCGAGAAAGGCAAAGGTGGTGGCCACATGGTCCCACAGGGAGTACTGCTTGACGGCGGAGACGATGCCCACCGGCAGGGCGATGAGCAAGGCCAGGAGATACGCCGTGCCCAGCACGAAGACGGTCGTCGGCAGCCGCTGCCAGATCAGGTCCACCACCTGCGCCCGGTTAACGAACGACACGCCCCAGTCACCCCGAAGCAGCGCCGTCAGCCACTTGGCGTAGCGGACGTACACCGGCCTGTCCAGCCCCAGTTGCTGGCGCAGCTTCTGCTGCACCTCCGGCGGCACGTTGGGGTTGAGGGCGATGTCGCCGAACGGGTCGCCGGGGGCCAAGGAGATGATGGTGAACAGCACCAGGCTGATCCCCAGCAGGGTGGGGATGGAGATCAGGACGCGGCGGGCGATGAACTTCGTCATCCCACCCTCCAAGGGGCGGCCGGACCGCTATTCGCGGTGCCAGTACGGCAGCCACCACAGGTTCGAGGCCCAACCGGACAGGTTCGTGTCCTTCAGGTTCTTCTTGGCCGCGGCCACGTTCCCGCGCCCCACCAGCGGCACCACGGCCACATCGTCGAACAGCTTCTTGTTCATCTGTTTGACCAGCTCGGCGGCCTTGACCGGATCAAGCTCGCGCTTCGCCTGCTCGTACAGCGCGTCGAACTCCTTGCTCACATAACGGGTGGTGTTCTGCGTGGACCAGTTGTTGGCCTTCTGGCGCACCTCGGTGGAGAGGAACGTCCGGAAGACGTCGAGAAAGTCATCCGGGCCGCCGCGCGTGTAGGTGTACATCTGCATATCGGCGTAGAAGTGGGGGAAGTTGTCCGGGTTGCCGGGGTCGGCGGCGAAGAACACGTCGGCGATCACCGATTTTAGCTCCACCTCGACGCCGATCTTCTGCAGGTCCTGCTTGATGATCGCTTGCGTGTCCTGGCGCAGCTTGTTGACGGAGGTCTGGAACAGGACCTTCATCCGCTTCCCGTCTTTGGTGCGCACGCCATCCGGGCCGCGCCGCCACCCGGCCTCATCCAGCAGGCGGTTGGCCTTGTCCAGGTTGTACTCCTGCTGCACGTCGGGGACGTATTTCTTGGGCGTGTAATAGTAGACATGCGCCACCTCGCCCGTCCTGCCGTAGAGCTGGTCCACGATCAGCTTCTTGTTCATGGCCAGGGCGAAGGCCTGGCGCACGCGCAGGTCCGTGAAGAAGGGGTGCGGCGCCTTCAGGCTGGCACGCTCACCG
>JBHOQW010000302.1:0-11276 GCA_042408665.1 Dehalococcoidia bacterium | reverse complement strand
GTGGGCCAGCCCGCGGGCTGGCCCACGGCGGCGTCGGGTAGGGTCGTATCTAGACGCGCACCATCGCCCGCACCTGCACCGTCGGCGCGGGTGTGGGGCCGTTGTCCGGGCCGAGCAGCGCGGTGATGGCGCCGCCGTCATAGAGGAGCGGCACGAACACGGCGCCCGCCGGCACGATGTCCGTCACGCGGGCGCGCATGCGCAGCTCGCCCGATTCGGTCTGCACAAGGACCTCATCGCCGTCCTGCACACCGAGGCGGGCGGCGTCGTCGAGGTTGATCTCAACGAACTCCTCGCGGTGCAGCTTGTCGGCGTCGCGCTTGTGCAGCGCAGCCGCCTCCCAGCTCGTGTACAGACCGCGGCCGGTGATGAGGGTCATCCCTGCACCCGCGGGCGCGCCGGCCGCCTGGCCGGTGAGGTCGCCGAGCGGCACCAGCTCGCGCGCCGCAGCCGCGGGCACGGCGCCGTCAAAGAGCTGCTGGCGCTCGTGCAGGAGCATGAGGTCGTAGCGATTCGGGGCGTACAGGGGCACCAACGTGGCGATCTCGTCCATCACCGCCTTCGGGTCATCGACGAACGTGGTGGACAGGCCGCGCGCCGCTGCCAGCCGGGCACCGAGGTCGGCCAGCGTGACCAGCGCCGGGCGGGCAGCGCCGACCGGGGTGGTGGCGGCGTTGCGGCGCAGCACCCGCCGGTCGGCGGCGGTGTAGGCACCCTCCTTGCCGTAGACGTCGGCGTCGGGCAGCACCACGTGCGCCAGCTCGGCCGTGTCGGTCATCACCGCATCCACCACGACGAGCAGGTCCAGTCGTTCCAGCGCTTGGCGCACCCCCGGCTTATCAGGGGCGATGAGCAGCGGGTTGTCGCCGACGACGAGAAGCGCCTTAAGCCGGCCCTCAAGGGCGGCGTCCACCATCTGCCGGAAGCCAAGGCCGGCCTCGGCGGGGACGGCGGCGCCCCACACCCGCTCCAGGTGCGCGCGGTAGGCGGCATCGGAGAATGGGTGGTAGCCGGGGAGCAGGTCGGGCGTCACGCCCACGTCGCGGATGCCGTGGACGTTGACGTCCGTGGGCAGTACGTAGAGGGAGGCCGGCGCCCGCTCCGGCCCGCAGACGGCGATGGCCAGGTTGGCGGCAGCCTTGGCGATCTCGCCGTTTAGCCAGGCGTTGACGTGCGTGGGCGCGAACACCACCGCCACGTTCGCCTCGGCGCCGCGCTCGGCCGCCTCCCGCAGGATGGCGAGCGCCTCGGCGAAGCCGTCCACGGGCGGCGCGCTCGCGCCATCCGGCAGGCGCTCCAGCCCGACGACGCCGGCGCCGGCCAGGGCCTGACGCCGTGCAGGATCGGCCAACAGGGCGGCGGCCAGGGCCTGGAGCGTCGCCGCCTCGCGGCCTGGGGCGGGGCGCAGCCAGGCCTCGGTGAAGTCGCACATCTCGCCCCAGCGGGGGGCCACCACCACGGCGCGGGCGCGGTTATACACCACCGCGTCCTTGAGGCGCAGGGCCGCCACGGGGTGGCTGGATTCTAGGTCGTCGCCCACCACGACGATGTGCGTCGCCGTGCGCAGGCGGGTCATGTCGGCGGGCAGCACCTCGCTGCCGAAGGCGCCGCGCAGGGCGGCGCCCACCGCGCGCGCCACCGCGCCGGCGGTGAAGTCGAGGTTGTTGGTGCCGAGCACGGCGCGCGCCAGCTTCTGGGCGGTATAGGCATCCTCGGTGGTGGCCATCGGCCCCACGAGCACGCCCACGCTCTGCGGGCCGTGCGCGGCCACGATCTCCTGCAGGCGGCTCACCACCGTGTCTAGCGCCTCCTCCCAGGAGACCGGGGCCATCAGGTCGCCGCGGCGGATGAGCGGGCTCTTCAGGTACTCCTTGGCGCGAAGGGCGTCGTAGTGAAAGCGGCCGCGCACGCAGATCTGGTCCCCGCTCACCGGGTTGACCTTGCTCGGGCGCACCATCACGCCGCGCCCGTCCTTGACCGCTAGCTTGATCGTGCAGCCGACGGAGCAGTAGGCGCAGACGGTCTCCACCCAGCGATCCGGGCGCGAGATCCACTTGTGCGGCGACTCCAGCAGGGTGGCGGTGGGACAGACGTCGATGCACGCGCCGCAGAAATCGCAGTTGGACTCATCGATGCGGCCGCCGGCGCCGAAGGCGATACGGGTGGAGAAACCACGGCCGGCGAGGGTGATGGCGCCGGTGTGGCGCAGCTCGTCGCAGGCGCGCACGCAGCGCGTGCAGATAATGCACATCTTGGGGTCGAACTCCAGGAACGGGTTCGCCCGGTCCGCGGGTGGGTGCTCGGGCACCGCGTAGAAGGTGCGGGCCTCGCCCTCCCACGGCTCGTACTGGGACATGCCGACCATCTCGCAGGTGGCCTGCAGCTCGCAGCGGTAGTTCTTGGGACAGGTCACACAGCGGTGGGTGACCACGTCGTCGCGCAGGCAGATATCGCCGGGATGGCAGTGTTCCCGCCGGTGGCAGGTGAGGCAGCGGTCGGAGTGATTGGCCAGGATGATGGACAAGACGGCCCGGCGCGCCTCGCGCACCTCTTCGGTGGTGGTGCGCACCACCATGCCGTCGGTGACCTTGGTGGTGCAGGAAAGTTGCAGGCCGCGGGCACCCTCGATCTCCACTAAGCACATGCGGCAGCCCGCGTACGGCGGCAGCCCATCGATGTAGCAGAGCGAGGACATGTAGGCGCCGGCGTCCTTGCACACCTCGAGCAGGGTGGCGCCGTCGGGGCAGGTGACCGTCTTGCCGTCGATGGTGATGGTTGCCACAGCGACAGTCCTTCACGGGAACGGCGGGCGCGGCCGTCTGCGGTCCGCACTGCTCGCCGGTGCTTGGTCTTGCATCACTCGGTCTTGGAGACCGCCTCCGCGCGCTCGTTGCCGAACGGCGCTTTCTGGCCGTTCGGGTAGGTCCAGTTGTTCTTGGCCAGGTACTCGCGCGCGAAGGCCGTGAGCGCGTGCTTGTCCCGGTACAGGTTGTCGAACACGCGGTCGGCGTCATCGAAGCGGCCGCCCATCTGGATGGCCTCGTACGGGCAGGCCTCGGTGCACAGGCCGCAGTACATGCACAGCCGGAAGTCGATTTCGTAGCGGACCTTCTCCAGGGTACCGTCCGGGTTGGGCCGAGTTTCCACCAGGATGCAGCCGTCGGGACAGGCCTGGGCGCACGTGGAGCAGCCGGTGCACCGCTCGTCAAACCAGAGGAGGTTGGTGCGGGCGCGCGGCGGGATGGGCCGCACCTCCTCTGGGTACTGCACCGTCACCGGCTTGCGGAACAGGTGCTTGGCGGTGGTGAGCAGGCCCTTGGCGATGCCGAGTCCGTACACGGTGCGCTCCTCACTCCCTGGCCTCAGGGCTTCCCGTCCATCCTGCATGGTATCGGACCGCGCCATCAGGGTGAAGCATTTGCGAAGAAACGCACGAAGAAACGCCCGACGGGGGTGCGGCGCGTGGGGCGAGCCTTGCCGGATGGATGGCGAAGGGGTATGATGCCCCCCACCCCTGGCGAAGGAGGTATACACGTGAGGCTCGGGCTGTTCATGATGCCGTCCCACCCGCCGGAGCGGGACTTCTACTCCGGGCAGCAGTGGGACCTGCAGGTGCTGCGCTGGGCGGATGAGTACGGGTTCGACGAGGCCTGGATCGGCGAGCACTACACCTCGCCGTGGGAGCCCAACCCCTCGCCGGACCTGCTCATCGCCCAGGCGCTGTTGCAGACCCGGCGGATCAAGCTGGCGCCGGGCGGCCACCTGCTGCCCTACCACCACCCGGCGGAGCTGGCCAGCCGCGTGGCGTTTCTGGATCACCTGGCGCAGGGGCGGCTCATGTTCGGCGTGGCGGCCAGCGGCCTGCCCAGCGACTGGAAGATGTTCGATGTCGACGGCTTTTCCGGTGTGAACCGGCAGATGACACGCGAGGCGCTGGAGATCATCCTCAAGCTGTGGACGGAGCCGGAGCCGTTCGAGTATCGGGGCCGTTTCTGGACGGTGAACCGGATCGAGCCGATGTACCGCACGCTGCGGCACCACCTCACACCTTTCCAGAAGCCCCACCCACCCATCGGCGTTGCCGGCCTCAGCCCGGGTTCGGAGACGCTCAAGCTGGCGGGCGAGTTTGGCTTCTACCCCATGAGCCTGAACATCAGCCCCACCTACTGCGCCTCACACTGGCAGGCGGTGGAGGAGGGGGCACGGCGCAGCGGTCGCACGCCGCACCGCTCCGAGTGGCGGGTGGTGCGTGAGGTGTTCGTGGCCGAGACGGACGCCGAGGCGCGCCGCTGGTCCGTGGGCGATATGATGGGCCGCATGATGCGCGAGTACCTGCTGCCCCTGTTCGCGGACTTCCAGTTCACACCGCTGTTCAAGCACGATCCCTCGGTGCCGGACGCGGACGTGACGCCGGAGTACCTAGTGGACCACGGCTGGCTGGTGGGCTCGGTGGACACGGTGACCGAGAAGCTCGCGCAGATGTACGACGACCTAGGCGGCTTCGGCACGCTCCTCGTCCTGGGGTTCGACTACGCGGACAACCCGGAGCCCTGGCGCCAGTCCATGGAGCTGCTGGCCAAGCAGGTGATGCCGCGCGTGGCACACCTCACGGGCGAGCCCGTGGCCGCCGATTGACGCCAGAGCATTTGTCGCGGTGCCGACGCTGCGCTCTGTGGGGTCCACTTCTGTGCGCCGTAACTGACGTAACGGTCGCGGTGAAACCATGGGGCCGCGATGCGTCATACCTTCGTCGTGTGCTCCAGCGCAGAGGTGGTCGATATCTGGATATCCGAAGGGAACCGCCTGTGAGCAACTCTGCTGAAGACCGTTCTGTATAATGCGTTTAGCATCACCAGGTAGCGGGCGGAGGTTGCGATGAAGTGGGTCACCCGCGAGCGACCGAAAGTAGACCGCATCGCTTGCCCTTGGCTGATCAAGCGGTTCGTTGACCCCGAGTTTGACGCGATTCTCAAGAAGTACGGCCTGACCGATCCGGCGCTTCAACGACTCGCGCTGATAGTGCGGGGTGCCGACACCGACGCCAAGGACTTCACGCCAGAGTCGAGGGGGTTAGAAGCGATCGCTGAGGGTTTCCGGTTGGTCTATCAGAATGACTACGAGCAGCTAGAGCACGAGCTGCCGGTTTACGATGCCCTGTACGCCTGGTGCCAAGAGCGGTGGGCACGCGAGACCGCGCCCGCGGGTGTGCCGACATCCTAGCGCCGTGCTCTCCTCCCAGGTGACGGGCCAGGAGGGGCGCCGTGTGCTCGGCGAGCGCAGTCCAGCCGACTGTCTGGCATCTGGTCCGGCTGCTGCCGCCCAGCGCAACGCCGGACGCGGGTCGGTTGATCCTGGCCCACGGGCTGCGCGCATTCGCCGACGGTTTCGTTAGCGTCACGCTGGCCAGCTACCTCACGGGCCTCGGCTTCTCACCGCTCGAAGTGGGCGCCATCGTCACGAGCACCCTGCTCGGCTCAGCGGTGCTTACCCTGGCAGTTGGCCTCTTCGGCCAACGCCTCCGTCGACGTACCCTGCTGCTTGGTGCCTCAGCCCTCATGCTCTTGACTGGGCTGGGCTTTGCTAGCGTCACCGCCTTCTGGCCGTTGCTGGTGATCGCCGTTGTCGGCACTCTCAACCCCTCGGCCGGCGACGTGAGCGTTTTCCTGCCGATCGAGCAGGCGATCTTGCCGGAGACGGCGGCTGACCGCGATCGCACGGCCCTGTTTGCTCGCCACAACCTGGCTGGTCGGCTGGCCGGGGTCTCGGGAGCGCTGGCGAGCGGTATCCCGCCTGTCCTCGCTCATCGCGCGAGCTGGGACCTCACCACGGTCCAGCGGGCGGGCTTTGTGCTCTACGCGGCCGTGGCCGTCCTGGCCGCCCTGCTCTACAGCCGGCTTTTGCCGGCGCTGGAGGTACGCCCTACAAGGAAGCGCCTGGCACCGCTCGCCACCTCACGACCAATGATGCTCCGGCTGGCGGCGCTCTTCACGCTGGACTCCGCGGGCGGGGGACTCGTGGTTCAGTCGTTGCTGGCGCTGTGGCTGTTCAAGCGGTTCGACCTGCCGGTGCAGATCGCCGGCGCCGTCTTCTTCGCCGCCGGCCTGTTGGCCGCCTTCTCCCAGTTGGTGTCATCACGCCTGGCGGCGGCTATCGGCCTGATCAACACCATGGTCTTCACGCACCTGCCTTCCAATGTGCTGCTCATGCTCGCAGCGCTCATGCCCAATGCCCCGTTGGCGGTCGCCTTCCTGCTGCTGCGGATGCTCTTCTCGCAGATGGACGTACCCGCTCGCCAGTCGTACGTGATGGCGGTCGTGCCCAGGGAGGAACGGGAGGCAGCCGCGAGTGTGACCAATGTGCCCCGCAGCCTGGGCAGTGCCTTCACGCCCCTGCTAGCCGGCTGGCTCTTGAGTCAGACCGCGTTCGGCTGGCCGCTCATCATCGCCGGCATCACGAAAAGCGTGTACGACGTGCTGTTGTTGGTCCAGTTCCGTGGGGTCAAGCCGCCGGAAGAGGGACAGCCACGAGCAGCCGGCGCGACGCCGAGCGGGCACCTGGGTTGACGGGGCCTGATGGGGCCGGATTCCGACAGCGCCAGCTCGCTGCTACCGCGCTCGCCCGTACTCACCGGCCCGCCCAGCGCTGCGGGTGCGTCACGGTATCAGCGAGTGCGTTGCGTTATGCCCGCGCCCCCTCATGCCAGGGCAGGGTGAGCAAGAAAACGCTTTCCTCCAGCGCTTCCACCCGGTGCGGGATGCCGCGGTCGAGCACCAGCAGGCGGCCGGCGGCCTCCTGTGGACCGTCCGGCAGGTGCACGCGCAGACGCCCGCTCAGCACCTGGAGACTCACCGGCGCATCTACCCGATGCGGCGTGGTGCCGGCGCCGGCCTTGAGCACGGTGAGCACGACCCGGAAGTTCGGGTCTTTGACGAGCGTCTTGGCGTTGCGGTCGCCTGTCTGCCAGGCCGGTTCGGCGTGGAGCCGCGCGATCTCGGTCGCCAGGTCGCACGCCAGGACCGGCGCCGCGACCCGTTGTGGTGGCCGCTGCGGGCTGCCGCTGGTCACACTGGGCGGGCGCGTGCGCCCATGCTCCGTGTCCGAGTGCGATGTCATGGTCTGTGTCTCCTCCTGATCGATGGCGATCATCTGCCGTCCGGCCTCTGCTAGTTGCTCGGCGGTGAGTAATTGCGGCGCCAGCGGGAAGACCAGCTCCTCTTCGTTCTGAAAGTGCACGCGCAGCGTCTGCAGCGTCGCACGGGCGGCCTGGCGCAGGGCGGCGATGCCGGAAGCGGTGAGGCTGCCTGCCGTCGCGGTGGCCAGTGCCCCACGCAGACGCTCCCACCCCTGGCGCACGTCATCGTGGCCGGCGGACAGCTCCGCCAGGGCGGCGCGCAGGCGCTCGCGCTTCAGGCGCGCCTGGTCATGCTCCGCGATCATCTCGTCGATCAGGCGGTCGTCCGCCGACAGCGCTGCCTTGAGCAGAGGAAACAACGGTTCCTCCTCCTTGCGGATGTGCACCTCCAGGTCGCCGTCCAGAAAGGCGAGCGTCCGGTGAACCGTTTCCAGCGCCCGGGCCACGGTTGCCGGGTCGTCCGCGGAGAGCGCGGCCAGCGCTTCCTCCAGCGCCGCGAACCGCCCGTAGGCGGCCTCGTGCTCGGCCAACAGGATGGCGATGGGGTCGGGTGAGGATGCGGTCATGGCTCGTTCACCTGCATCGGGATCTCGGGCGGCCGCGTGCGCGCGGCGCGCAGCAGGGTGAGGGCGAAGAACGCCACCGCCGTCAACGCCAGCATGCCGCCCACGGCCATCGGCCAGTAGCGCGGCGCGCCCATGCCGCGGGTCTCCAGCAGCGCCCCCGCGACCCGGAGCACGGTGGCGGCTGTGAGCAGCAGCCACAGGGTCCACGTCTCGGCGCGGGTGGTGGTGGGCCGTTGGCGGCGCATAGCCAGCCAGGGCAGCACGAGCTGCCCCATGCCGACGATCAGGGTGGTGAAGGCGCCGAGCGCCAGCATGTGGCGGATGGCGTCGGCGTGCGCCGGAGGCAGAGGCCGACCGGAGCGCAGGGCGAGGACGGCGTCCAACGCCAGCCACGCCGTGGCGGTGACGAGCCACGCGTAGGCCGTCTGGATCAGGATGGCGGCCGCGCGGGCAGACGGGCGTAGCCGCTCGGGCGCGCGCCAGACGCCGGTGTGGGCCACCGCCAGCGCGGTGGCGGCGGCGATCAGCAGGGTGCCGATCTGTTGCGCGCGCACCCCGCTCGGACCGGGAGTAGCGAGGAGCGGCGCGAAGGCGTGCGCCGCGGTGCCGAACGCGAGCCCGATAGCTACCAGCCATGCTCGCCGCATCGGCACCGGCGGCCGCCGGAAGAAAACCGGCAGGGAGCGCAGGGAGACGCCCAGCACGGCGGGCAGGACGAAGCCGTAGAACTGCACCCCGAGCAGCGCCGTGTCCCGATCCGCCGCCAGGGCCGGGTAATCCGGCTGGAGGCCCGTCAGCCACCAGAGGGCCAGGAGCGCCTGGACAACGAATCCCGGGGCGCTGAGCAACAGGAGCGGCGCGGCCGGCAAGGTGGTGGCGACGGGCAGCAGTGTGGCGCCCAGCGCCAGGGCCACCAGCACGGCGCCGGCCAGCTCGGCGGTCGCGCCGGCTAGGAGCAGGGGGCACATGCCGGGCAGGTTCAGGGCCGGCTGCGCCAGCGCTCGCGCCAAAAGCCCGGCGGCCAGCAGGGCGAGGGCGACTGGCGTCACGCCGGCGAAGCGCAGCGGGCGACCGGCGAAACGCGGTGCCAGGCGGAAGGCCATGCCGGCGATAAACAGGCCCAGCCAGCCGACGACCTGGAGGTGGCCATGGGCCTGGGCGAGGGCGCGCCAGCGTGTCCCCCACCCCCAACCCAGGGCGGCGGCCAACGGCAGGGTGATGGCCAGGGCAAACCCACCCAGCATGGCGACGGCCAGCGCGCCGCCGATGTACCAGGGAAAGGCCCGATCCTCCCGCGCTACCGGCTGGCGGGAGACCGACGCGGTTCGCGTGGTAGCGCGCATGGCGCCTCCTCGGTTGTTGTGCCTCGTTCCCCCGCAGTATATCGCGTCGCGATATGCCGGTCTGTCGGGGAATACCCGTCCAGCCCTCATCCCCGGCCCTGCTCCCGCATGCGGAAGCGGGGTGGCCGACCGCGGCCCCTCGGTTTGGCAGAGCACGGCGCTCGTGCCGGTCTGGCGTCCCGGGGCTCTGTGCCGAAGGGCGGAGGCGGGCAGGCCGGGGTGAGGGTTCGCCGGCCCGCCTCACGCGTGCCTGTCGTCCTCCACGATCAACACGGTCACCAGGCCGAACATCCCCTGCGGCGACTCGGCGTGGGACAGGGTGTGGCAGTGGAACGCCCACGTACCGGGGTTATCACACTCGATGATCACGTCGTAGCGGTCGCCGGGCGCCACATCCAGCGTGTCGCACATGTACGGGTTGGGCAGGAGCCAGCCGTCCTTGGCGACTACCCGCATGGGCATGCCGTGCAGGTGCATGGGGTGGTTCATGAGCCCCTCGTTCATGAAGCGGACCAGCACCTTCTGCCCCAGCTTGGCGGTGAGCGGTTGCGTGGCCGGGAAGCTCTTGCCGTTCAGGGTGAAGCCCAGGAGCGTGTCGTTGAGCACCATCGTGTACTCTTTGTCAAAGGCCGGGTACTTGGACTTGTCCCTGGGCTCCACGATGAACGGTCCCAGCAGGCCCTTGCCCACCTGTTCCATAGCGTTGTGGTGGGAGTGGTACATGTGGGAGCCGGCCGGGCGGGCCACGAACTCGTACACAAACGTTTCACCCGGCTTGATCGGCGGTTGGGTGATGAAGGGCACACCGTCCATGCTGTTGGGCGTCATCAGCCCGTGCCAGTGCACGGCGGTGCTTTCTGGCAGCTCGTTCTTGACGATCACGCGCACCTTATCGCCCT
This sequence comes from Dehalococcoidia bacterium, assembly GCA_042408665.1. Classification (GTDB taxonomy): domain Bacteria; phylum Chloroflexota; class Dehalococcoidia; order CAUJGQ01; family CAUJGQ01; genus CAUJGQ01. Next base: position 1,336 of record JBHOQW010000302.1, on the reverse strand, counting down.
CGGTAACGCGGATCTCCGGGCCGGGCAGCGTGCCGTTGTAGGCGTACACATCCTTCCACTCACCGGGCCGCACCTCCCATTTGGTGGCCACGCAGGTGAGCTGGAAGACCTTCACATCCCCGTCCATGGTGTACGGTAGCGGCTGTCCACCGATGCCCTGCGTCTTGGCCGGAAACGCCTTTACGCCGGCCTCGTGCATGTGGTCCATCTCGTCGGCGGACATGCCTTGCTGCTGAGGTGCCGCCTGCACAAGGTGGCCTTCCGCCTGGGCGGCGGCCGTAGGGGCGGTGTTGGGGTACGGGTGCTCCTGCAGATACCGTCGGTAGGCGGCGGCCTGCTCGTTGGCCGAGCCGCCCGCGCAGGCCGCTGCGACCGCGCTGGCCCCCAGCGCCCCGGCGCCGATGCCCAGCCGGGCGAGGAACATCCGCCGCGTGAGATCACGGATCGCCATGCCGTCCTCCCAGTTTGTGCAATCGTTCACATTCAGGGTAGGGTCGAGGCGCGTGTCGGTCTGTCAGCGGGGGGCGCGTTGGCTGTGGGGTGTTGGCCGGCAGGTTGAGGCGGTCGGTGCCGGGGGAGCGGCTGACAGGAGGTCAGGGATGGCCCGGCAACGCCTGTCAGGCGGGGGCTGAGAGGTTGACGGACTTAACGCCAGCGGGGGCCTCTGGGCAAGGCCCCCGCTGCCATCTGCCGAACCGGGATTATTAGTGGCCGCAGGTACAGCCGCCGCCGCAGCCGCCGGCACGCTGCACGTTCGGGTTATAAATCGTGAAGCCGGAGCGCATGGTGTCCTCGACGTAATCGATCTCCGCGCCCTGCACCCACGGCAGCGACTCCGGGTCGATGAGGAAGGTGACGCCGGCGGTGGTGAACACCGTGTCGTCCGCCTCCGGCCCGTCGGCCAGCGCCATGCCGTACTGCGGGCCGGAGCAGCCGCCGCCGGCCACGAACAGTCGGAGGGCGCCCTGCGGTTTGCCACGCTGCTCCAACACGGCCTTCGCCTTGGCGGCTGCCGCCTCCGACACGGTGAGGATCGAGGTGGTCGTCATCGGGCGTCCCCTCCTGTGGGCCTGTCAGTTTGCACAGAGATCAGTGTAGCAAACCCGGGGCGCCGTTGCGAACCCTACGCGGCACACGACCTCCGCGCGCCCGCGCGCTGTTTGACGCCCTCCCGGCCCCTTGCTACGATCGGTGGGTGGTCGTGCTAGGCGGGGAGCTGGGGCTGCCCTGTACCCGAAATGCCCTATACGCGGGGCCGAACTCCCGCCCGAGGTCCCATACCGGGGGGACTGCGACCGCCGGCCGGCGATGACGGCTGGGTCCTGCGCGGCGGGGC
>JBHOQW010000296.1:0-4182 GCA_042408665.1 Dehalococcoidia bacterium | reverse complement strand
TCGTAGGTGACGGTGGCGCGCTCGGTGGCCAGGTTGACCGCAGCCTGCCGCACGCCCTCCGTCTTGCGCAGCCGCCGCTCGATGCGGTTGACGCAGGAGGCACAGGTCATGCCCGTGATGTCGAACTCCACCTCACAGGCCGGCCCGTCGACCCCGGCATCGGTCCGCGCACGCTCGCGCTCCGTGGCGGTCATCATCGATCTCCTGGGGTACACACGCCGATCGCGGTGGCTGGCAGCGGCTAGGCAGAGGTGCGCACGAACCGGCGCACGATATCGACCACTTCCTTGACGTGGGCGTCGGCGTCACCGGCGCGCAGCGCCTCCACCGTGCAGCCCTTGAGGTGGTCCTCAAGGAGCAGCATGGCCACCGCGTCGGCGGCCGATTTGAGGGCCGCGATCTGCTGGAGAACGTCGGCGCAGTAGCGGTCCTCCTCCACCATCTTGCGGATGCCGCGCACCTGGCCCTCGATGCGGGCCAGGCGCGCAAGCAACTCGTCCTTGTCCTTGGCGTAACTGCGACTGGTGCGCGCGGCCATCGTGTTATACTCCTACTGTCTAGGAGTATCATAGCGGCGTGCGGCGGAGCGGTCAAGGCGCAGGGTGGGGGATGGATGGAGGCCAGGCGCGGGCTCGCGCGCTACTCCGCCACGAACCGGTTGCGGATCGTGCCGATGCCCTCGATCTCGACCTCGTAGGTCTCACCGGGCTGGATGAAGCGCCGCGGCCGACGGGCGACGCCCACGCCCTCAGGCGTGCCGGTGAGCACGAGGTCGCCCGGCTCGAGGGTCATGATGGAGCTGATGAACTCAACGAGCTGCGGCACGGTGAAGATGAGGTCGTTGGTGCGCGAGTCCTGCATCACCTGCCCGTCCAGCCGGCCGCGGATGGCCAGGTCCGGGTTGGGCCCGAGCTCGTCCACCGTCACGATCCAGGGGCCGAGCGGGCAAAAGCCGTCAAACGCCTTGCCGGCCGTCCACTGGCTGGTCTGGCTCTGGTAGCGGCGCTCGGACACGTCGTTGGCGCAGCAGTAGCCCAGGAGGACCCCGCCCGCCTCGGCCGCCGGCACGCGCCGGCAGCGACGGGCGATCACGAACGCCAGTTCCGCCTCAAAATCGACGGTATCGCAGCCGGGCGGCAGCGGCACCGCGTCGTACGGGCCGACGATAGCGTTGTCCCACTTGGCGAACAGCGGCGGCGCGGGCGGCAGATCCAGGCCCACCTCGGCCGCGTGCTTGCGGTAGTTGAGCCCGACGCAGATGATCTTGCGCGGCCGCGCCACCAGCGCCAGCAGGCGCAGCCCGCTGAGGTCACCCAGGGGGTCGCCGGGCCGGAGGCGTGCCGGGTCGCCCTCCACGGCGTGGAGCAGGGCCGGCAGGTCATCGAAGCTGCGGCCGTTGTCCTGCGCCGCGAACGCCTCCTGCCCCTCGATCACCGCCACCACGGGCCCGCCCGCCGTCTGCACCCGCGCCAGCTTCATCGTTCTCCTCCCACGACGTCGGCAGCGTCTCGTCCGCGCCGTCGCTGCCGCCTCAATCCCCCGCCGAGGCGGAGGACGGGCGGCGCTCGGCCATCGGCCGGTCGATCACGGCCAGTTCCAGGATCTCGGCGATGTCGTACGCCTTGATGCGCCGCCCCTCGTCCGGCTGGAGTGTGGGGATGGCGTCCTCGAACATCTGGATGCAGAACGGGCAGGCCACGGCCACGGCGTCGGCGCCGGTGGCGATCGCCTCCTCGGTGCGGACGTGGTTCACCCGCCGCCCCTTGCGCTCCTCCATCCAGATGTTGCCGCCGCCGGCGCCGCAGCAGTAGGAGCGACTGCGGCTGCGCGCCATCTCCACCAGCCGCGCGCCCGCGGCCTGCACCACGTCCCGTGGCTCCTCGTAGATGTCGTTGTGGCGGCCCAGGTAGCACGGGTCGTGGAACGTGACCGTCTGCCCAAGCGGCCGCTTGGGCACCAGCCGACCGGTCTTGACCAGATGGTCGAGCAGCTTGGAGTGGTGGATGACCTCGATCTTGGCGCCGAACTCGGGGTACTCGTTGCGGAAGGTGTTGAAGCAATGCGGGCAGTGCACGATCACCTTGCGCACGCCCAGGGCGTTGAACGTCTCGATGTTCTGCTTGACGAGGACCTGGTACAGGTACTCGTTGCCCAGGCGGCGGGCCGGGTCGCCGTTGCAGGTCTCCTGGGCGCCGATCACGCCGAAGCTGACGTTGGCCTCCTTGAGCAGCCGGACCACGCTCTTGGTGATGGCGAGCGCCCGCTCCACCAGCGCGCCGGTGCAGCCCACCCAGTACAGGTACTCTTGCGTGCCGTCGTACTGGGGAACGTCCATCTCCTCCATCCAGGAGGTGCGGGTGAAGGCGGTGCCGCGCCACGGATGGCCGCGCTGCTCGATGTTCTGCACGGCCGCCAGCGCCGTCTCCGGCATGCGCCCCTCGTCCATGGCCAGCCAGCGGCGCATGTCCACGATAGTGGGGATGTGCTCGATGAACACCGGGCACTCGGTGACGCAAGCGCCGCAGGTGCGGCAGGTCCACAGCTGCTCCTCGGTGACGCGCGCGATGAGGCTGCCCGCCGGCTCCTCCGTGCCCTTCTCCCGCGCCTCCAGGACCAGCGGCCCCACGGCGGTCAGCTCCGCCTTCACGTCTTGGATGATCTGCATCGGCGAGAGGGGCTGGCCGGCGATGTGCGCCGGGCAGGCGGAGGAGCAGCGCCCGCAGCGCACGCACACGTCCGCCTCAAAGAGCTGCTTCCAGGTGAAATCCTGCACCCGGCCCACGCCGAACGTCTCGCGCGCGGGCTGGCTCGCGTCCTCAACCGTCAAGTCGCCGCCGCTGTACGGCAGATAGCCGGAGGGTTTGAGCGACTTGAAGTAGGCGTTAGTGGGGGCTAGGAAGATATGCCCCAGCTTGGTGAAGGCGATCAGCGCCAGCCAGGCGAAGGCCGCCGGCATATGCGTCCACCAGAAGATGCGGTGGATCCACAGCTCGGCCTCGCGTGACAGGCCAACGCCGTTGAAGATCAGCCCGATCACCCAGCCACCGGGCGACCACACGGACCAGGACTCATGGCCTTCCCGCAGCTCCGTAGCGGCGATGCGTGCCCCTTCGATGACGAACCCACCGATGAGCAGCCAGAACAAGAGCCAGAGGATGGTGTGGTCCGTCCAGTTCTCGCGCCACTTCACACGGTCGCGGTTCTCGATATAGTGCGTGGGCGCATTGGCGTGCGTCCTATCCACATAGCGGCGGTAGAAGGCCATCAGCACGCCGATGATGCCGATGAAACCGCCCAGATCACCGTAGAGCGAGTAGGCCTTGTACACACCGCCCTGCAAGAGCGGTTCGCCTACCAGCGGCTCAATGACCTCGGAGTCGATGGCCAGGATCGAGGTGACGATGAACAGGTTGACGATGCTGAGGAAGATGAGCAGGTGGTAGGCGGCGGCGAAGCGGTCGCGCCGCACGCGGTGCTGCATAAGGCCCTGCACGATCAGGTTACGGAGGCGGGCGCCGGGGCGGTCGGAGACGTCCACGGGGCGACCCAGGCGCCAGAGGCGGGCGCGCTGGAAGGGGATGAAGAGCAGGGTGGAGACGAGCATCGCCAGCAGCGGGTAGACCATCCAGCCGCCGCGGATGTTGAAGTAAACCTGGCGATGGGCCACGTTTTCCGGCAGCGCGGCCGCAGCGGCCGTGCCGATGCCGGCCACCCCGATCATCGCCGCCCAGATCACGGGCGCGCTGAGCAGCCGGGAACGCTCCGGCTGCCGTTCGGTTTCCTCGCTCATGCCTCAGCCTCCACCCCTCACCGCGGCCGCGGCCACCGGCAGGCCCTCACCCCGGCCGTCTCGGCCGCTCCGCTCCCGCGCATGGGGCAGCGGAAGGGGAATGCGGGCCAGAGCAACGGCAGCGGCCAGGCCCGGCGGAGGTTCAGTCGTTGTTCGGTCCCCCGTGCGTCTTGCGCAGCTCCGTCTTCAGCACCTTGCCCATCGGGTTGCGCGGCAACTCGTCCACGAAGGCCACGTACTGGGGCGCCTTGTAGCTGGCCAGGCGGCTCTTGGTGTACTGGATGATCTCCTCCGGCGTGATCTGGGAGCCGGGGCGGCGCACCACGATCGCCTTCACCACCTCGCCCCAGTCCAGGTCCGGCACACCGATCACGGCGGCGTCGTCGATGTCC
>JBHOQW010000289.1:0-1079 GCA_042408665.1 Dehalococcoidia bacterium | reverse complement strand
CACCCACACCAAGCTCCACACCGCCGCTTCCCGCCGGCTCACGGTATGGGCGTGACGGTGGAAGACCCCCAGGTCCAGGACCAGCATGCCGATCACGAAGGCCAGAAAGAGCACCCAAGGCAGCATCGCACCGTCCATCGCAGCTCCTATCGTTGGCGCATCCACCCCGGCGCGCCGGGATGCATGGCCGCATGATCGGCCCGGAGCGTTCGTGGACGGCGCAGGACAGCGCGCTGATGGGCGGCGGCGTCTGAGGAGGAAGGTAGGGGCAAGCGTTCAGAGAGCGCGAGTCCGCCGGTAGCCGCCGCACACAATAAGGCCCTGGCCGTCCCGAACGAGCCGGGATGCCAGGGTCTCACCGCGCGGCGTAGGGGCCACCGCGTCGCGGACCGGCGCCCCGGCGTACCGGGGCGCGTGCTGACGGCCCGCGGGCCCCGGCACGGCCGGGGCCGGTTACTCCCCCTGATCGGTACCAGTATACCAGAGCGACGGCGAACCGCTATCGTCTGCCCAGAGATGAGGCGCGGGAGGGCCGCGGTGCGGGGTCCGGTGCGATGGCCCGTCCTGCTGGCGGTGGTAGCACTGGCGGCGGCCTGCGCCGCCGCCTGCGCCGCCGTGCCCGCCTGCGCGGCGGGGCTGCGCACGGCCCGGCTCATGCCCGCCTTCTTCGCCGCTCTGCCGATCGACCCGTTCGGCTGGCCGGCGCGCCCGGTGGTGTACGAGCAGGAAACGCTCCAGGCGACGCCGGAGTGGGCGGGCCTGCACATCTGGCGGCCGCGCCAGGGCCGCTACCCGGCGCTGGTGGTCTCGTTGGGCGTGAACCCGGCCCCACCGGACGACCCGCGCGTCGTGCGCCTGTTCCGCGGGCTGGCGCGCGCCGGTCTGGTGGCCGTGCTCGTCGAGCAGCAGGCACTGAACGAGGACCGCCTCACCACGGCGGCGCCGGACGTGCTCGTGCGCGCCGTCGAGCGGGTGCGCGTCCTGCCCGCCGTGCGGGGTGGGCGCCTGGGTTTGATGGGCTTCTCGGTGGGCGCCAGTCTGGTGGAGATCGCCGCCGCCGACCCCCGCATCCGCGACCA
>JBHOQW010000286.1:0-8486 GCA_042408665.1 Dehalococcoidia bacterium | reverse complement strand
CGGAGCGTGCGCGCCGTGGTGCTCACCGGCGCCGGTGAGCGCGCCTTCTGCGTGGGCGCCGATCTCAAAGAGCGCGAGGGGATGACGGACGAGGCGTGGCGGGCGCAGCACGAGATCTTCGAGGAGGCGGCGCACAAGCTGCTGCGCTGCCCCATGCCGGTGATCGCGGCGGTGGAGGGTTACGCCCTGGGCGGTGGCTGCGAGTTCGCCATCATGTGCGACTTCATCGTGGCCGGCGAGACGGCCGTGTTTGGCCTGCCGGAGGTGACGCGCGGCATCTTTCCCGGCGTGGGCGGCACGCAACTGCTGCCGCGCATCATCGGCGCGCCGCTGGCCAAGGAGCTGATCTTTACCGGCCGGCGCATGGACGCGCAGGAGGCGAAGGCGGCGGGCCTGGTCAACCACCTGGTGCCGGCGGGGCAGGCACGGACCAAGGCGCTGGAGATCGCCGCCGTCATCGCCCAGAACGGCCCCATCGCCGTGCGCCAGGCCAAGAAGGCGATCGTCTGGGGCAGCGAAACGGACCTGGAGACGGCACTGGTGCTGTCCATCGAGGCCTACAACAACACCATCACCACTGAGGACCGCATCGAGGGGGTGCGCGCCTTCAACGAGCGCCGCCCACCCCGCTTCCAGGGGCGATAGCCGGTCGTCCTCAGGACACTGTCCGGACGGGCTTGGGAGTAGGCCGTACCCACGTCGGCCAGCCTGCCCGCCGGGCGGCGGGTTGCGTATGATGGCGACGGGACGGGGTGGACGTGCAGGCGGCCGGCGCGCGCCCCCGGCGCGTCCCAGGAGGCGAACGATGACCACCGTACTGCCAAAGCCTGCCGAGGAATTGGAAGCCATCCGCCGCGGGGTGCGCGAGCTGTGCAAGCAGTTCCCGGACCAATACTGGCGCGAGATCGACGAGCGGCGCGAGTACCCGGAGGCGTTCGTGGCGGCGCTCACCAAAGCGGGCTACCTGGCCGCGCTCATCCCCCAGGAGTACGGCGGCGCTGGCCTGGGCGTAACGGAGGCGGGGGTCATCCTGGAGGAGATCCAGCGCTCCGGCGGCTACGCCGCCGCCTGCCACGCCCAGATGTACATCATGGGCACGCTCCTGCGGCACGGCAGCGAGGAGCAGAAGCGCCGCTATCTCCCTAAGATCGCCTCCGGTGAGCTGCGCTTGCAGGCGTTCGCGGTGACGGAGCCCGACTCCGGCTCTGACACCACCCACCTCACGACCACCGCCGTGCGCAGGGGCGACCGCTACATCGTCAACGGCCAAAAGGTCTTCATCTCGCGCGTGCTCCAGTCCGACCTGATGCTGCTCCTGGCCCGCACCACGCCCCTGGACCAGGTCAAGCGCAAGACGGACGGCCTGAGCATCTTCCTGGTGGACCTGCGCGAGGCGCGAGAGCGCGGGCTGGAGGTGCGGCCGATCCGCACCATGATCAACCATGCCACCAACCAGCTGTTCTTCGACGACCTTGAGGTGCCGGCCGAGAACCTGATCGGTGAGGAGGGCCAGGGCTTCCGCTACATCCTGGACGGGATGAACGCGGAGCGGATCCTGGTGGCGTCGGAGGCCATCGGCGACGGGCGCTGGTTCGTGGAGCGGGCGGTGGCCTACGCCAACACGCGCGTGGTGTTTGGCCGGCCTATCGGCCAGAACCAGGGGGTGCAGTTCCCCATCGCCAAGGCGCACATGGCCGTGGAGGCGGCGGACCTGATGCGCATGCGCGCCGCGGCCCTGTTCGACGCCGGCCGGCCGTGCGGCGCCGAGGCGAACATGGCCAAATACCTGGCCTCAGAGGCGGCGTGGGAGGCGGCCAACGCCTGCATGACCACCTACGGCGGCTACGGTTTCGCCGCCGAGTATGACGTGGAACGCAAGTTCCGCGAGACGCGCCTCTTGCTCACGGCGCCCATCGCCAACAACCTGGTGCTCGCCTACGTCGGCCAGCACGTGCTGGGCATGCCGCGCTCGTACTGAGCGCCGCCGCGCCGACGGGTGTGGGCCCCTGTCCGGCCCGCGGCACCTGACCTCACGGTCGCACCTCACAAGATCGTGATGGGAACGGGCGGCGCGGCGCCGCTTGACGGCGGCGCGGTGTGCTACAGTGAAAGGCAGGTAACTCTTCTCTCTTCCATCCCTCGGTGATCCCGGCCCCCGGCCCGGACCCCACCGGCGGATCGATGACCGAAGCGTTGCCACATTCCAGCGGAGGTCACGGTCCGCTCCGCCCTTCACCGGTGACCTTGTCGTGTCGCGGCCGTGGCGCTCGCTCACCCGTTCTGGTGGCGTCGGTGGCGCGGACGTGCTGCAGACGCCGGTGGCGCCGGCCCGGTCCCTGCCCCCACTGGAGACCGCATCCCGTATCAAGCGGACCAGAAAGGAGAACACCATGGTTGCTATTACGGAGCCGGCCGGCGCGCTGCTGCAGCGGTTGCAGATTGAAGCGGAACTTCCCAACCCGCTGCGCATCGTGACGGCGGATGACGGGTTTGTCGTGGGGGTTACCCCACCCGCGGCGGACGATGAGGTGCTCTACTACGAGGGCACCCCGGTGCTGCGCATCGCGGCCGATGCCTCGATCGCCCTAGCCGGTTGCACCATCGCTACTCAGGACACGCCGGAAGGTCCGGTGCTGACAATCCTGGTGGCCGAGATGTCGGCTGAGGTCGAGGACGAGGAGGACTAACGGGCCTCGGCTTGCCGGGGCTCGCCCCCGGCGCTGGCGAGGTGCATGGCCAATTCGCGTTCCGCCTCGGCGATGATGCGGGGGTAGGCACGGGTAAGCCATGCCCGCGTGCGCGCGATGATTTGCCGGCGGCGGGCGCTTAGCAGCCCAGCCGCCTCGGCAGCGCGCACCTCCTCCTCATCCTCCACGTGCAGGCGTCCGTCTGGCGTCACCCAGAGGTCGAGGAGGAGATCGGTGTAGGAGACGTGCGTGGCGGTGATGCGCACGGCGTCGACCACGTCAAAGCGGTAGACGATCACGGCGCCGTCCGGGCCGGTGATGCGGTACAGGTTGTAGTGCCGGCCGGCCCAGAAGAAGCCGATGGTGACGCTGCCGGCGGGGAAGACGAACTCCCCGGCCGTGCGCGAGCCGCTGTGCACGAAGCGGACGATGGCCAGGCGCGGGGACACAGCGATGCGGCCGCAGGTGAAGCGCTCACGCCGCCCGTCGAGGTGGCGTTTCGTTTCGAGGATGACGTCGGTAGCGTGCAGGGCGCCGCTCCGGCGCGGCCGATCCCCGGCCGGCTGTCTGTATCTTGGTGCCCCGCGCGCCGCGCCGGCAAGGCCGCCTCACCGTGAGAAGTGAGGGCGAGCGCGCGGTCTCTCCCGGCCCGCATCCCTCACCGCCCCTCACCCCGGCCGTCGGCCGCCTGCCCGCACCCGCCTCGCCCCGCGTGGCACCTTGGCCCGCAGGCGGGAGAGGAAAGCCCGCAGGCGGGAGCGGGGTCGGGGGTAAGGGTCGTGCGGGTCTACACCGGCCAGTCGGCGGGCCAGGCCGCGCTGGCCGCTGCGCATCACCTGGTCGTGGTTCCACGCGAATGCCGAGCGCGCGAACGGCGCGAGCAGGTTCATCCACCAGCGTGTGGTGCGCACATCCCAGAGATAGCGCACCACCGTCTCCTCGCCCTCCGCGCGCAGCCGCCAGCGGCCGGTGCCCTCCAGTTCTCCCACCGCGCTCCCGTCCATCTCGTAGGGTGCGTGGATACGGGTGGTGGTCATCAGGAAGCGCACGCGGTAGGGCAGGCGGGTGCGGAAGGTGAACTCGGCGATCTCGCCGATGCCCTCCGCATCCCCCGGTGCAATCTGGCGGGCGCGCTCCACCGCCGGCCACCATGCCGGCCACGCGCGGTAGTCCTGGATCGCCTGCCACACCCGCTCGATCGGCGCGCGGAATCGCCATATCGTCACGAACGTATACCGGGCCATGCTGTTCCCCTTCTCGCGTGACCGACCGCGTTGCCGGGAACTACGGACAGCATGGCCGGGGGGATCACCCGGCGGTCGGGGCCGGCGCTTCGAGCAGAAGGGCGCGGAGCCGGTCGATGCGCTCGGCGCTTACCCCGGCATCGCGCAGGTACGCCTCTGCCGATCCGTATCGCGCCCGCAGGTAGGCCAAGCAGGCCGCCATCGCCTCTTCTGAGGTCTCCAGCGCCCGCGCCAGCCGCTCGGCGTCGATCCCCGCCTGCTCCGCCAGCCGGGCAAACCGAGGTAGGTGCGGCATGAGATGTATGCCGGAGAGCGTGTAATCCCGGGCGATCTCGGTGTCATCGACCCCGAGCACGGCCAGAATGAGCGCCGCAACCACGCCGGTGCGATCGCGGCCGGCGGTGCAGTGGATGACGGCCGGCAGCGCGCCCGGCTCGGTCAGCACCTCGCACACGTACCGGAAGGTGGCCTGGCCCTCGTGCAACATGCGACGGTAGGTGGCCGCCCAGTCAAACGTGCCCGCCCACCGTGCCGCCAACTGGCGCTTCAGCTCATCGGCGGGAAGCGCGGTGCTGGAGAGCACCGGTACGCCGTGGCGCACGATGCCGAACGCGTGGAAGGGGGCGATACCCTCCTGATGCGCCTCCTGCGGTGAGCGCAGGTCGATCACCGTGCGCACGCCGAAGCGCTCGCGCAGCAGGTGCAGCCCGTGCGGTGGGATGCCATGCGTCATGCCAGAGCGGTACAGCAGGCCCGGGCGGACCCGGCCGGCGCCGGCCGGGTAGCCGCCCAGGTCGCGGAAGTTCACCGCGCCCTCGATCAGCGGGTCAAGGCAGCGCGGCCATGTGGTGGGCACGGTCTTACCTCCTGGGTACGGGCGCCCTGCGGTGGGCAGCCGCCACGTTCAGAAGACGGGATCGATGTTAACGGGGGCGGCACGGTGGTTAATAGCACGTAAAACCTGGGGGGACGGTGGCCGCTTAGCGGTGCACGTGGTTGCGTAGCCCCCTCCCCGACGTTTACCCCACCTGTCGGTATGGGCCCTCATCTGCTCTCTCCCCGGCCTGCCAGGGGAGAGGGGGTGGGGGGTGAGGGGCAGCAGAGCAGGGGTGAGACCGGCCTCACGGCAGCGGGAACTCGTCCAGCAGGCGGCCGTCCACCGCGCGCAACCGAACTGCCTCGCCGGGCGCCAGCAGCAGTGGCACAAAGGCGCCCGCCGTGGGGCACGGGCTTGCCCCATCGGCGCCCACGGCACACCGAGCGCCGGGCGGCAGCGTCGCACCGGCAGCCAGGCGGGCAGCGCCGCCCACTACCTCCACGCCGGACAGGTCAGCCGCCGTCGTGCCCAGGTTGCCGATCTCTAGCCCTGTGACCAGGGCCCGGCCGTTTAGCAGCCGCAGGCGCACGGCTGTGATCAGCGGCAGCGGCTGGCCGGTGGCACGCGCCAGATCGATGCGGGCGGCGGGGTCGCCGGCGCTCAGGCGCAGGGTGATGGTTGCCGTCTGGACCTGGGCCGGAGTAGGCGGCGGCTCACCGCGGGCGGCGGCCCATGCGCGCCACGCCTCCAGGTCGCCGGTCCACAGCGCGGCGCGCAACGGGTCGCACACCGAACGGCCGGGTTCTGGGATGCAGCGTCCCGACAGGTCACGGGCGACGATCGCCTCGGCGATCGCCCCGGCCCCCTGGCCCTCACCAACCCTCACCCCCGGGGTGGCCGACGCCGGCGGCGTGAGCGTGAGCGCGGGCGAGGAGATGGACGACGGTGCACGTCCCCACCGGTCGGTGAGCGTGGCCACCGCCGTCGCGATGAGGAGCAACAGGGCAAGCGCCGCGGCGGCCGCCCGCCGAGTGAGGAGTAAGCTCCGAGGCGTGAGGCGTGAGAGGGGCGCGCGCTCGGCCCGCACCCCCGGCCCCCCGGCCGCCGACGCCGGCGGGGCAGACTCCAGCCCGGGGCCCGTGCTCCGCCGGGCCTCTCCCGACGGCGGGGGTGAGGGGTGAGCCCCTCACGGTGGCACGCGCTCCCGCTCCAGCGCCGCCCGCTCGCGCGCCGCCGCCACGGCCGCGGTGAGCGAGCCCGCCTCGTCGCGGGTGGCGATGCCGGCACTGAAGCGCACGGGAAATGACGAGCCGTCGGGCAGCGGCAGGGTGAGGGAGGTGGCGCGCAGGCGCTGCAGGTACGCCTGGGCGCCGGTGAAGGGCGCGCCGAGCAAGAGCACCACAAACTCGTCCGGTCCCAGGCGCGCCACCACGTCGGCGCCGCGCCCGCGCCGGCGCAGAGCCTCGCCCACGCGGATCGCCAGCGCCTCGCCGGCCTCGGCGCCGAAGCGTTGGGCCACGGTGTCCAGGTCGTGCACGCGCAGCCACACCACCGCCACGGCGGTGCCGAAGCGGCGGGCGCGGGCCTCCTCGCGCGCCAGCTCAAACTGGAAGCCGCGGGCGTTGTAGAGGTCCGTGTCGTCCTCAAAGCCGGGCCGGTCGCGGGCCTGCTGTGCGAGCCGCTGGGCGCGCTCACGCAGGGCGGCGATCTCGGCGCTGCTCTCTTGCAACACGGCCAGGATCTGCTGGATGGCGGCAGCGCCGCGCTCGTTGAGCGCCAGCAGGCGGCGCAGCGCCTCGCGCTCGTCCGCGCCCGATGGTTCGGTCATGGCCCACCCCGCTGCCACGGCCCCCTCTTCCGGAGGGGGTCACTGAGAGTATCGATGAGAGTATCGATGATCTGCCGGCGCGATGCAGTGGACCGGTCGGTTGGCGGGCCCTCATCCCCAGCCCCCGGCCTCCGGCGCTGTCGGAGTGGACCCCGGCAGAGCACGGGGTGGACTCTGGCCGGGCCGCACCCGCCGGTGGGCTGGGGTGAGGGGTGCGGGCCGGGAGAGACCGCGCGCTCGCCCCTCTCACTCCTCGTTCGGGCTACTCAAGCTGGAAGAGCGGGCTGACCGACTGCTCCAGATGGGTGCGGCGGATGGCCTCGGCCAGCAGTGGGGCGATGGACACGACCTCCAGCACCGGCACGCGCCGCTCCGGCGGCAGGTAAACGCTATCGGTGACGAGCACGCGCTTGATGAACGGCTGTTGCAGGCGGCGGGGAGCGTCGCCGACCATCAGCGGGTGGATGATGACGAGGGTGATCTCGGGCAGGGCGCCGGCCTCCAGCAGGGCGGGGAGCTGGCCGATGAGCGAGCCGCCGGCCATGATGTCGTCCACCACGAGGGGAGCGCGGCCCTGGACGCTGCCTACCACGTGCGTCACGCGCACCTCGCCGTCGATGCGGCGCTTGTTCATGAGGCCCAGCGGCAGGTGCAGGGCGTCGGCGAAGCGCTCGGCCAGCTTCACGCGGCCGGTGTCGGGGGCGATCACGATAGCGTTGTCCAGAGGGAGCTGGGAGAGGCGGGTGGTGAGCAACCCCACGGCGGTGAGGGCGTCCACCGGGATGTCAAAGAACCCCTGCATGGCCGGGGCGTGGATGTCCAGCAACATGACGCGGTCGGCGCCGGCGTGGGTGAGACAGTTGGCCACCACCTTGGCGGAGATGGCCTCGCGCGGTTTGGCCTTGCGTTCCTGGCGCGAGTAACCGTAGTAGGGGATGACCGCCGTGATGCGGCGGGCGGAGGCGCGTTTAAGCGCGTCGAGGGTGAGGAGCAGCTCGACCAGATGGTCGTTGACGGGTGGGCTGGTGGGCTGGATGACGAACACGTCCCGCCCGCGCACGGAGTTTTTTATAAGCGGGCTGAGTTCGCCGTCGGGAAAGCGGACGATCTCCAGGTCGCCCAGGGGGACGCCGAGCAGCGTGGCAGTGGCCTCGGCGAGCGGGCGGTTGGCGGAGCCGGAGTAGAGGACGAGGTCGTCGAGCATGGGCGGCGCCTCTTTGCCGCGAGGCAAGGCACGGCGTGGTGCCCGCTGCACAGTGGCACGCGGTAGGCGCCTCTATGGTACCGTGTTGGACACGCGCGGTGCTTGCCCCTGGGGAGCGTCTGGCAGCAGTTAGCCGCCGGGTACGGGATGACCCGCGACGCGGCGTGAGCGGAGGACAGCCCGCGTCCCCGCGCGGAGCCGTGTGCTTGGCGTCGATATCCCCGAGGACTAGAATGGGGGTGTGGGCGTGGCACACGGTGGTTGCGCTCAAGAGTTGTACGCGATGAGCGGTTGTGAGAGTTCTACGCCGTACAGCCGCTGTGCGTCAGGCTCACGCCGGTTATCGGCTGTAGTTGAATCTGCAGTCGTGCGGGGGTAGCTCAATGGTAGAGCATCTGCCTTCCAACTAGGGCCATCGAAACGGTGTGCACGCAAATCTACTAAACCGGTTTCCCCGCAGCGAAATCCGTCCAGTTAGATGCTGTTCTCCCGCGATTCAGGCCCACGCGGACGCGGCTTGGGGCCACGTTTGAGCTGGCCGACCCCGCGCCAGCGCTCCACCTCGGCGCGGGGGATGAGCCAGAGGCGCCGGCGGCCATGACCGATTGACTCCCCGCGCATCAGACCGCGGAGGAGCCGCTTGCGGATGGCGTGGGCACTGATGCCCAGCACGGCGGCCGCCTCGTCCACGGTAAGTAAGTCTCGT
>JBHOQW010000282.1:0-25206 GCA_042408665.1 Dehalococcoidia bacterium | reverse complement strand
CATGCGCGCCGAGGACACCTACTGGACCCGCTCTACGGCGAACCGGATGAGCCGCCGCGCCGCCCTACGCCTGGGCGCCGTCGGCGCCGGGGGGCTGGCCGCGGCCTTTGCGCTGGCCTGCGGCGGCGGCAAAGAGGAGAGCAAGGCCGGGACACCGGCCGGCGGCCAGGCGGCGGCCGGCACGGCCGCCCGGGGCGAGCAGCCACGCTACGGGGGCGTGATCAGCCAGCGCCTGCCCAACGACCCGGACCGCCTGGATGCCCACCAGTCCACCACCTACGTGAGCGTCTGGCCGCACGCCCCCTGCTTCAACCAACTGGTGCAGTTCGACCCGGACAAGCCCCAGAACCGGCCGGATGAGATCATCCCCGACCTGGCCACCAGTTGGGAGCAGCCGGACGCCCAGACCGTGGTGTTCAAGCTCAAGCCGGGGGTCAAATTCCACGACGGGAGCGACTTCACCAGTGAAGACCCCAAGGTGCAGATCGAGTGGATCAAGAACCCGCCCCAGGGCAAGGTCAGCCCGCGCAAAGCGGCGCTGGATGCGATCAGCAAGATCGAGACGCCGGACCCGCTCACGCTCAAACTGACGCTTAGCCGGCCCAACCCGTCGTTGCTGATGAACCTGGCCAGCCACTACTTCACCATCGGCCAGGCGAAAGACATCGTCGCCAACGGGGAGGTGGGCCCCAAGCTGATCGGGACCGGCCCGTTCAAGCTCAAGCAGTACGAGCGGGGCAATTTCATCGAGCTGGAGAAGAACCCGAACTATCACGTCCGGGGACGACCCTACCTGGACGGTCTCAAGTTCTTCATCGTGCGCGACTACTCCACCGCTCTCACCAACTTCATCCAGGGCCAGTACCAGCTCTTCTATGAGCTGCAGTTCGTGCCATCGGACGGCGAGCGGGCGGTGCGGGAGTCGGGCGGCAAGGTCGAGGTGGTGCGGGTGCTCAGCACCCTGCGCGACGTGCTGTTCATGAACGCGCGCCACAAGCCGTACGACGACGTCCGCGTGCGGCAGGCGATCAGCCTGGCCCTGGACCGGGACGCGGCGATCAAGGTCGTCAAAGAGGGCGCGGCCAAGCGCGGCGGCTACATGCTGCCGGGCGGGGCGTGGGCCATCTCCGAGCAGGAGCTGCGCCAGTACGACGGCTACGACAAGCCGAACATCGACAAGGCCAAGCAGCTCTTGCAGCAGGCGGGGGTGAGCACGCCGCTGGAGGCGGTGGCCTGGAGCCGTACGGACTTCAAGCCGTTCGCCGAGTTCGTCAAGGACCAGCTCGCCAAGATCGGCATCAACGTGAACCTGAACCTGGCGGACACCGCCACCTCCCAGCCCAAGCTGCAGCAGGGCGACTTCGACCTCGGCCCCTGGCTCATCGCCATCAACGTGGACGACCCGGACGCGGTGTTCGCCGAGATTTCGACCAGCAACGCGGTGCGCAACTGGTCCGATGTCAAGGATCCCCAGCTTGACGCCCTGTTCGAGAAGCAGACGGTGACCACCAACGTGGAGGAGCGCAAGAAGATCGTCCAGGAGCTGGAGCGCAAGGCGCTGTCCCTGTATCAGGTGGCGGTGCTGTACTTTGAGGAGCTGGTCTTCGGCCGCGCCAAGACGGTGCGGAACTTCACCTTCCACTCCTCGCTGTACACCAACCGGCGCATGGAGAACGTCTGGCTGGCGCAGTAAGATACTGGTAGGTGGACCGGCGGGCGGGCCAGAGCCGATCTGGCCCGCCTGCTCGGTGTGTCATGGGGTATGGCGCCGTGCGCAACTACGTCATCGGCCGCGTGCTGCTCCTCATCCCCACGCTCTTCGGTGTATCGCTGATCATCTTCGTGATCATGCGCCTCCTGCCGGGCGACGTGGCGGTGGTGGCCTTAGGCGGTGGCCAAGGAGTAAGCGAGCAGCAGATTCAGGACTACCGCCGTCGGCTCGGCCTGGACCGGCCCATCCCCGTGCAGTACGCCGAATGGGTCGGCGGCCTTCTGCGGTTGGACCTTGGCCGCTCGCTGCTCACCAACCAGCCGATCCGCGACGACCTGCTGAAGCGCTTACCGGTGACGATGGAGCTGGCGTTCGGCGCGGTGCTGCTGTCGGTGGTGATTGCGCTGCCCGTGGGCATCCTCTCCGCCGTCTTTCAAGACCGCTGGCCGGACTATCTGGTGCGCGTGTTCTCCATCGCCGGACTGGCGCTGCCGGTGTTCTGGGTGCAGACGCTGGTGCGGAACCTGATCCTGCCCAAGTACGTGGGCTGGCTGCCGCCTCCCGGCTACGCTGACCTGTGGGAGGACTTTGGCAAGAACCTCCAGCAGATGTGGCTGCCGGTCGTGCTGCTGGGCTACTACCAGTCGGCCATCATCGCGCGCATGACGCGCTCCACGATGCTGGACGTGCTGCGGGAGGACTACATCCGCACGGCGTGGGCCAAAGGGCTGCGGGGGAGGGTGGTGATCTGGCGCCATGCCACGCGCAACGCCCTGCTGCCGGTGATCACCCTCGCGGCCATCCAGCTCGGTGTGCTCCTCGGCGGCGCAGCGATTACGGAGAGCGTGTTCGCCCTGCCCGGTATCGGCCGCTACGTGGTCGACGCCATCAACAACCGTGATTACCCCATCGTACAGGCGGTGGTCATGCTCGTGGCTGCGATTTACGTGCTGCTGAACCTCGCCGTGGACCTCGTGTACGGCATCATCGACCCGCGTGTGAGGCTGGCATAACCATGGCTGCCGTCACTAATGTTCCGGCCTTGCCGCTGCAACGCACGCGCGGGAAACCGTGGCTGGGCGCCGCCTGGCGGTTTGCCCGTCGCAAACCGCTGGGGGCGGTGGGTGGGCTCTTGCTGGCGCTGATCGTGCTGATGGCGCTGTTCGCGCCGATCATCGCCCCGTTCGACCGTCTCGAGTTCCACCCGGCCGACGTCTACACCCCGCCCAACACCACCTACTGGATGGGCACGGACAACAACGGCCGCGACATCTTCAGCCGGGTGGTGTACGGTGCGCGCATCTCTCTACAGGTCGGAGCGCTGACCGTCCTGATCGGGACGACGTTCGGGCTGGTCTTCGGTCTCCTGAGCGGCTATGTGGGTGGCAAGTTGGACTTCTGGGGCCAGCGCATCGTGGACAGCTTCCAGGCGTTTCCGGCGCTGTTCCTAGCCCTGGCCCTCACCACGGCCCTTGGCCGGACGATCACCAACGTGGGCATCGCCCTGGCGGTGGTTACCTGGCCGGCGGCCAGCCGCGTCGTGCGCTCGGCGGTGCTGGCGCAGAAGCAGATGACCTACGTGGAGGCGGCGCGTGCCGTCGGCGCCGGTACGCCGCGTATCCTGTTCCTGCACCTGCTGCCGAACGTGATCTCGGTGTATATCGTGCTGGCTACCGCGGCGCTGGCGCAGGCCATCTTGGTTGAAGCGTCGCTCTCCTTCCTGGGTGTGGGCGTGCCGCCGCCGGAGCCATCGTGGGGGCTGATGCTGCTCGAGGCACAGACCAAGGCGGTGCGCGCGCCGTGGATGGCGATCTTCCCCGGTCTGGCCATCACCATCGCGGTCTTTGGCTTCAACCTGTTCGGTGACGCCCTGCGCGACTACCTCGACCCGCGCCTGCGCGGGAGATGAAGCGCGAAGCGTGAAACGGGAAGGGCTCCTTCCCGCGTTTCACGCTTCGCGCTTCTATGGGAGGACCAGCCATGGGCCCCGAGTTCCCGCCTCGTGCGCCCCCGAACGATACGCGCCACAACCTGCCGCTTGAAGCGACCAGCTTTGTCGGGCGGGAGCGGGAGATCGACCAGGTCCGACGCTTGCTCCCCACTACTCGCCTGCTCACCCTGACGGGAGCCGGCGGTTGCGGCAAGACGCGGCTCGCGCTCCGCGTGGCGGCCGAGCTTGGTGACGCTTATCCCGACGGCATATGGCTTGTCGAGCTGGCAGCTCTGGCGGACCCAGGGGCGGTCCCGTGGGCGGTCGCCTCTGCCCTCGGAATACCCACGATACCGGGGCGCTCCCTCGTGGATAGCTTGGTGGTGGGGCTAGGTTCCAGGACCGTCCTGCTGGTGCTCGACAACTGTGAGCATGTCGTCACGGCAACCGCCGAGCTGGTGGATGCCCTGCTGCGCCGTTGCCCGAGGCTGCGCGTGCTGGCCACCAGCCGCGAGCGCTTGAGCAGCCCCGGCGAGACCACCCTACGCGTGCCTTCCCTTGGGCTGCCGCCGCCGGGCGAACCACCGCCCGCCGAGCGCTTGCCCGACTACGAGGCCGTGCGCCTCTTCATCGAACGCGCGCTGGCTGCACGGCCGGACTTTGTGGTAACTGAGAGCAATGCGCCGCTCATCACCGATATCTGCCGCCGGCTGGACGGCATGCCGCTGGCCATCGAGCTGGCCGCGGCGCGGGTGCGGTCGTTTGCGATCGAACAGATCGCCGCGCGCCTGGACGACAGCTTTCGGCTCCTGACCGCAGGACCGCGCACGGTCATGCCCCGCCAGCAGACGTTACGCGCCACAATGGACTGGAGCTATGCCCTCCTCTCCGAGCCGGAGCGGGCGCTCCTACGCCGGCTATCGGTGTTTGCCGGTGGCTGGACGTGCGAGGCCGCCGAGGCCGTGTGCGCCGGTGACGGCATCGAACCGTACGCGGTGCTCGACCTGCTTACCCAGTTGGTCGACAAGTCGCTGGTCGTGGCCGAGGAGCAGCACCGAACGGTGCGTTACCGCATGCTGGAGACGATCCGCCAGTACAGCCGGGAGAAGCTGGCTGAGGCTGGTGAGGAGACGTCCACCCGTGACCGTCACCTCGCCTGCTTCCTCCGTTTGGCAGAGGAGGCCGAGCCGAAGCTGCGTGGGAGCGAGTGCCGTGCCACCCTCCAGCATCTAGAGGAAGAGCACGACAACCTGCATGCTGCCCTGGAGTGGAGCCTGAGCCCGACACGAGGGGACGACGCTGCCCTTCGGCTAAGCGGTGGGCTGGCCTGGTTCTGGTGGCTGCGCAGCCACCACGATGAGGGGTATCGGTGGCTGGCGCGGGCGCTGGCCGCGAGCCCAGCACGGTCGGCAGTGCGGATGAAGGCGCTGCACGGCGCTGGGTGGCTGGCGTATCACCGCCGCGACACAGCCACGGCGCGGGCGCTGCTGGACGAGGGGCTGGGGATCGCGCGTGAGCTGCACCACCAGTGGTCGGTGGCGTGGTCCCTCCACTTGCTGGGGCGTATCGCCTACTTCGAGAACGACCCCGTCACCGCGCGCTCCTACGGGGAGGAGAGCCTAGCGCTCGCCGAAGCGGTGGGCGACGGCTGGCTCATCGCCTGGGCGCTCCACCTGCTCGGTCTGGCGGCGTATATCGCGGCCGACTATCCGACGGCGTGGGCCTATTACGCGCGCAGCCTGGCGATCCGGCGACAGCTCGGCTATGAGGAGGGCATCGCTATCCTGCTCCAGCTCATGGCGTTTGTTGCCCTGCGGGAAGGCGAACTCGGTCGGGCCTGCGCGCTGCTCGAGGAAGCACTGGCGTTCATCCCCTGGGTGCTGGGCCCATGGTCACAGGCCATGGTCCTGGCCAGCTTCACCTACATCGCGGCGGTATCGGGCCAGCCGGCCCGGGCAGCGCGCCTCGGGGCCGCGGCAGCGGCGGTTGTCGAGACCTACCACACGCCGATGATCCCGCTCGCCGACCCCTTCCTCGCCGACGGGCTTTCCCTCGCTCGCCAGGTGCTTAGTGAGGCTGCGTTCGCTGCGGCCGTCCACCAGGGGCGCGCCATGTCTCCCGAGTCGGCGGTCGCTGAAGCGCTCACCATCAAGGCCACGCTGTCTGAGATGTCGGCCGGGCCAACGCACGCGTCGCGCGGCGGGTTGACGGCAACCGAGCAGCAGGTGTTGCGGTTGCTCATGACCGGTCGAACCACGAAGGAGATCGCCGCGGAGTTGGTCGTCGCCGTCTCCACAGTAGACCGGCACCTCACCCATATCTACCAGAAGCTCGGCGTGCGCAACCGCGCCGAGGCCGTCGCGGTGGCCCTTCAGCACCGCCTGGTGTAGTCCCAGGCTTATGTTCGCGGTGCCGTTGTTGGTGAGGGAAATCCCTCACGGCGCGTGCGCAGGCCGCCGACCCCAGATCCCGGATTTCCGCGATGGCGACCGGCTTGGTCGGGCCTACGCTGCGTGTACGCCCACATCCCGGGCGCAAACACGCTGAAGCGGAGGAGGTAGGACCGATGACCGTCATCAGCTCGACTGAGACCGGCAAGCCCCGCACCGACTGGGTGGCGATCGCCCGCGAGCTGGGGCCCGGCTTTGCCGCCCGCGCGCCCGCGCTGGACGCCAACGACACGTTTCCGTTCGACAACTACCAGGAGCTGAAGCAGCACCGGGTACTGTCGGCCGGCATCCCAGCCGAGCTGGGCGGCGGCGGGGCATCGTATGCCGAGCTGTGCGCCATGTTGCAGGAGTTGGGCCGTCACTGCGGCGCGACGGCGCTCGCCCTTTCGATGCACACGCACCTCGTGGCGGCAATGGTGTGGCTGTGGCGCCAGGGTGCGCCGGTGGCGCCGCTGCTCGAGCAGATCGCCCGTGAGCAGCTCGTGCTGGTCACCTCCGGCGCCTCGGACTGGCTGGTCTCCGGTGGCACGGCCGAGCGTGCGGACGGCGGCTACCGCATCACTGCCCGCAAGACCTTCGGCAGCGGTTCACCCGCCGGGGACCTGTTCATCACGAGCGCGGTCTACGACGATTCGGTGAGCGGGCCGACCGTGCTGCACTTCCCGGTGCCGCTGAGGGCGGAGGGCGTCACTGTCATGGACAACTGGCGGACCATGGCCATGCGCGCCTCTGGCTCGAACGACATCGTACTGGACGGCGTGTTCGTGCCCGAGGGCGCGGTGACGTCGCGTCGGCCGCAGGGAACGTGGGCGCCGTTCTTGAACGTCGTCACGGCCGTGGCGATGCCGGTGGTGATGTCGGTCTACCTGGGTGTAGCGGAGGCAGCGCGCGACCTGGCGCTCCAGCAGGTGGCGAAGAAGCGCGACGACCCGACCGTCTGGTACCTGGTGGGCGAGATGGAGAACGCGCTCACCGCCGGCCGGCTTGCCGTGCAGCGATCGATCGACCTCAACGCGGAGTACACCTTCGCGCCGGACCTGACCACCACCAACGCCCTCTTTGTCTGCAAGACGCTCGCCGCTGAGGCCCTGATGCAGGCGGTGGAGAAGGCGCTGGAGATCGTGGGCGGCGGCGGTATCTTCCGCGGCATGGGGCTGGAGCGGCTGGTGCGGGACATCCAGGCCGCTCAGTTCCATCCGTTGCAGGCCAAGCGCCAGCATCGCTTCACGGGCCGAATGGCCCTCAGTCTCGATCCGGTGGGGTGGGACGGTGGGAGCCAGCCGGCGCGTCACCATCCCGCCGGCTGGCCCTCGCCCCGGAGGTCCGAGGCGGCCCACAGCGCGCCCGTCGCCGGGTCGCGTCGCACGATCTGCGCCCGGCCGGTGCGCGGGCTCCACGGCTCGAGGTAGGTCACCTCCCAGCCGCGGGCGGCGAGACCCTTGGCGACCGCCGGGTCGACGCGTGCCTCCAGCTCGATGCCGCGCCCGGGCGCCACGGACCAGCGCGGTCGGTCCAGGGCCGTAGCCGGGTCCAGCCCGTCGTCGAGCAGGGCGCAGATCATCTGCAGGTTGGTCTGCACCTGCCGGTCGGCGCCGGGGGTGCCGCCTACGATCAACGGTCGGCCGTCACGCAGCACCATGTAGCTGTTCAAGGTGTGCATCGTGCGCTTGCCCGGTGCCAGTTCGTTCGGATGGCCAGGCTGCAGCGAGAAGCCAGTGAGGCGGTTATTGAACAACACGCCCGTGCCCGGCGCCACGAACGCCGAGCCGAAGGCGGCGAAGACGCTCTGAATCAGGCCGGCCGCGTTGCCCTCGGCGTCCATGGCCGCGATGTAGGTGGTGTCGCCAGGCACTGGGAACCCAGCGGGCGGATGAAACTCGCGCACCTGGTCCCAGCGCACCTCACGGCGGCGCTCGGCGGCCCGCTGTGGTGAGATAAGCCATGCCGTTGGCATCTTCACCACGCGCGGGTCGCCCGCGTAGGCGAAGCGATCCTCAAAGGCAAGCTTGACCGCCTCCGCCAGCAGGTGCACCCGGTCTGCCGGCGCCAGCGACGCCACATCGAACGCCTCGATGATGTTCAGCGCCTCCAGCACGATGAAGCCCTGCGACACCGGCGGCTGCTCGATCACGCGGTAGCCGCGGTAGGTGGTGGCGATGGGATCCAGCACCTCGGCGGCTGTCAGGCGCAGGTCGTCCTCGTCCAGCACCCCACCGGCCTCACGCATGGCCGCAGCGATGGCGCGCGCTACCTCGCCGGTGTAGAAGCCGTCCCGCCCGTTCTCGGCGATGCAGCGCAGCGTGCGGGCCAGCTCCGGTTGGCGGAGGGTGGCGCCCGGCGCGGGCGGCAACCCGTCCAGCATGAACTGCGCCGCGCTGGCCGGGTAGCGACGCAGAAGGTCGGCGTGGTCGGCGATCATCCGGCTCAGGCGCACCGAGACCGGGAAGCCCTGCTCGGCGTACTCGATGGCGGCATCGAACAGGCGCGGCCAGGGAAGACGCCCGGCGCGCGCGTGGGCCTCGGCCCAGCCGGCCACCACACCGGGACCGGCCACGGCCAGCGGACCGCGCGCGGGGATGCCACCGGCCTGGCGGTAGCGCTCAGGGGTGGCGGCGCGCGGTGCGGCGCCGGAGGCGTTGATCGCCACCGCCCGGCCGGTGCGCGCCTCGTAGCTGAGGATGAAGGCGTCGCCGCCGAGCTGGCTGTAGTGCGGCTGCACCACCGTCATCACCGCGGCGGCGGTGAGGGCGGCGTCCATCGCCGTGCCGCCGGCCCGCAGCGCCGCCAGGCCCGCCCCCGCCGCCAGCACGTGGTCCACCGCTACCACGCCGCGGGCGGCGATGAACGGGGTGCGGCCCGTATAGGACTCCGATGCCGAGGACATCTAAGCCTCCTTCCCCTCACTCCGGCGGCCCTCATCCCCTCCCCTCACGCCGGCCTTCGGCCACCCCGCTCCCGCGTGCGGGAGCCGGACCGGGGGTGAGGGACGCCGGGGATGAGGGCTGGCGGGACGCCGTGGCGGACAGCTCGTGCGCCCGGCCGCGCGGGAAGAACCACGCTGTAACAAACACCAGCACCGCCAGCCCGGCCACCAGCACGTACACATCGTGCAGGGCCTGGCTCAGCGAATGCCGCAGAAGCTCGATATCGGCCGTGGCCAGCGTGCCGCGCCGGGCGGGGTCCAGCAGAGCGCTGCGGTTTCCGGCGCCCAGCGCGCCACCGACGTTCGCCCCTGCGGTCCAGGAGCTGGTGAGCAGGGCACCGAGTAACGCCACGCCGATGGAGCCGCCGATGGTGCGGAAGAACTGGCTGCTGGCCGTGGCCACGCCGCGCTGCGCCCACGTCACGGCGTTTTGGATAGCGACCACGAAGGCGCTGGAGGTAAAACCGAGCCCAAGACCGACCAGCACGAGCAGCAGAACCAGCAGCGACCGGGGCGTGGTCTCGGTGACGAGCAGGAGCAACAGCCCCCCGGCCAGGATACAGCTCGCGCCGATGCGCACCGCCAGGCGGTAGCCGAAGCGCACGATCAACTGTCCGGCCGCGATGCTGCCTACGGGCCAGCCCATGGAGAGCGGTGCGACCACCGTACCGGCGTCGGTGGCGGTGCCGAGCTGCACGCCCTGCACAAACAGGGGCACGAAGGAGGTGATACCGAACATCGTGGCGCCGGACAAGGCGCCGGCCAGGCTGGCCACCGCGATCACGCGATTCCTAAACAGCCCAAGCGGCAGCACCGGCTCCGGCACGCGCGTCTCCACCCACAGAAACAGCGCTAGCGAGAGCAGCGCCGCCGCGAGCACGGCCAGGTTGGTCGGGGAGGCCCACGCGGCGCCGCTGTCACCGTGCAACAGGGTCCACAGCAGCAGGCTGATGCCGACCGTCAGCGCGATGCTGCCGACGTAGTCGATCTGGTGGCGGCGGCGTTCCACCCGCTCGCGCAGGAGGGCGAGGATCAGCAGGGCGGAGAGCAGACCGAACGGCAGGTTGATGTAGAACACCCAGCGCCAGCCGGCATGGTCGGTGATCAGGCCGCCCAGCGCCGGTCCAGCCACGCTGGAGACGCCCCACACCCCACTGAACAGGCCCTGCAGGCGGGCACGCTGCTCAATGGAGAACAGGTCGCCAATGATGGTGATGGTCATCGGTAGCACGGCGCCGGCACCGATCCCCTGCAGGGCGCGGAAGATGATGAGCTGCACCATCGACTGGGCGGCGCCGCTCAACACCGAGCCGAGCAGGAACAGTCCTACCCCGGCCACGAACACCGGCCGGCGCCCGTACAGGTCGGCGAGCTTCCCGTAGATGGGCACGGTGGTGGTGGAGGTGAGCAGGTAGGCGGAGAAGACCCAGGAATAGAAAGAGACGCCGCCCAGCTTGCCGATGATCGTCGGCATGGCGGTGCCGACCACCGTGGTGTCCAGGGCAGCCAGTGACATGCCCAGCATCAGCCCGAAGACCAGGAGCACCGTTTGCACTCTGCTCATGGCTCCTCCCAGCTAAAGCTTGCGAACGCCCAGTCGAGCAGCGCCGTGCTCTCGCCCAGGCGGTCGGGGGTGTCCAAAAGGACGACGAACACGCGCTGGCCGTTGCGCGTCGCCGAGCCAACGATGGTATGACCCGCCCACCGGCCACCCCAGCCGATCTTGACCCCGTCGGCGCCTGGGTAATTAAACAGCAGCGGGTTGCCGTTGGTCATGGCGATGACGCGCGAGCCGCGCGCCACCCATGAGCGCGCGCCCACGATGCGGGCGAACGCCGGGTTTGCCATCGCCACCCGCGCCAGTTGGCCCAGATCATGGGCCGAGACCAAGTTACCCTGATCTCGGCCCAATCCGCTGGCGTTGACGAAGTGGTTTTCGGTGAGGCCGAGCGCGCGCATGCGCTGGTTCATCAGGTCGGCAAACGCCGCCTCGCTGCCCGCAATGGTCGTGGCGATCACGTACGCCGCGTCGTTGCCGGAGGGAAGCATGAGGCCGTAGAGCAGATCGCGCAGGGTGAAGCGATCGCCATTGACCAGCCCCATGACGCTGCCCCAGTAGCGCCGGTCGTCCAGTCGCACCTCGATCTCCGCGTCCAGCTCGCCGCGTTCCAGGGCCAGGAGGGCGGTGAGGATTTTGGTGGTGCTGGCAGGCGGCCGCGGCGTGTGCGCGTCCTTCTCGAAGAGCATCGCCCCGGAGCGGCCGTCGATCACCACCGCGGCCTGCGCCCCGATGGCCGGTGGCGGGAGGTCGCGCACCCGCCGCGGCGGTGCACCCGCTGGCTGGGGCGGAGAGAGTGTGGCCGGCGAGAGCTGCGCACCGGCCTCCGCCTGCCGACTCTCACCCACCTCGTTCCGTTCGGCACCTTCTCCCGCCCATGGGCTGTCCTCCGCCGCGTACGGGGACGGGGGTAGTGGTGCAGGCTGTGCGGACCCGCCGCCGGCGCCGGATAGGGGCGGCGCATCGGCCCGGTGGGCCGCTCGCCCGGCACAGGCGGCCAGCCAGCAGGCCAGGATCGCGGCGAGGAGGACGCGGGAGATGCGGCCCATGCGGCGCTCGAGTGAATTGGGACTGGCGTCAGTGTACACGTAGAGCGATCGATGTGCGGCGCTTCTCGACGGAACGGTGCCATCCTTTGGTGCGGGAGGTCCGCCTCCCACGGCGGCGATCGCCGTGCGGCTCACGCCGCGGGTGAGCCCGCGCCGGAGGGAGGAGGCGCCGACGCTTCGCTCCCGTCCGGCGGCGAGAGGGGCAGGCGAACGGTGAAGCGGCTGCCCTTGCCCACCTCACTCTCCACGCTCACGGTGCCGTGATGGAGGCGCGCCACCCACTCGACGATGGACAGGCCCACGCCGGCCCCGGCGGCGCGGCGGCGGGTGCGCTCGGCGCGGTAGAACCGCTCGAAGATATGCGGCAGGTCCTCCGGCGCGATGCCCACCCCGGTGTCTTCAACCTCGATCACGGCGTGCTGCTCCTCGCGCCGCAGCGACAGCACGACCTGGCCACCGGGCGGTGTGTAGGTCAGGCCGTTCTCGACCAGGTTCAAGAGGAGCTGCTTGAGCAGGTCGCGGTCCCCCTGGATGGTGATCTGGTCCTCCTCGCCCAGGCGCAGGCGCACCCCCGGCTTGAGGTTCATCGCCTGCTGCACCACCTCCAGGCAGAGCAGGTCCAGCTCCACGGGCGCCATCACCACCTGCTTGCCGGTGTCGGCCTGGGCCAGGTAGAGGAGGTTGGCCGCCAGGCGGATCAGGCGCCCCGTCTCGGCGGACATGCGCTCGAGCTGGCCGCGCACCTCGGCGGGCAGGTTGGGGGCCATGAGCAGGACGTCGATGTTGCCGCGCAGGGCGGTGAGCGGGGTGCGCAGCTCGTGCGATACATCGAGCACGAAGCGGCGCTGCTGCTGGAAGGAGTTCTCCAACCGGTCGAGCATGGCGTCAAACGTGTCGGCCAGCGTCTGCACCTCCACCGGCTCGCGGCGCATGTTGATGCGGCGAGTGAGGTCGTTGGCCTCGATGTCGGCCGCCACCCGACCCACCTGCTCCAGCGGCTTAAGCCCGCGCCGCACGAAGGCGTAACCGATGCCGGTGACGGCCACCAGGCCCACGGCCCCTTCCGCGATGAGCAGCACCTGCAGACGGTCTCCGGCGGAGAACAAGCCCTCCAGTGACTCGCCCGCCTGCACCTCGCCAACCGTCACGCCATTGATCTGAATCGGGGCGGAGACCAGCCGCACGCGGCCGCCGTCGGTGCGGATCGTGCGGTAGGTCACCTCGCCGGCGCGCAGGCGCGACTTTTCGGCGCGGGTGGGGGCGATCTCGTCCAGGCGGATATCGGACGAGCGGGCCAGCACTCGGCCGTGCAGGTCGCGGATCGCCACCAGCGACGGGCTGGTGACCAGTCCGCCCACGGTGCCCGCGGTGATCAGCTGGCGCAGGCGCTCCGGGTCGTTGAACACCTCAGGGGTGGCGGCCTGCGCGGCGATGCGCGTGGCGTGAGTTTGCAGCTCGTCGTCGGCGTCGGACAGCAAGGTACGGATCAGGAAGTGGTGGAGGGTGAGGAACAGGGCGACGAGCACCAGCCCGAACACGGCTGCAAACAGGAGCGTGAGCCGCCAGCGCAGGCTGAGCCGGGCGTGCGGATGGCGCCAGCGCGTCCAGGCCGCGCGCGCCGGCGGCCGGGCCACGGTCGGTACGACGCGAACCGCCTCCGTGGTGGACATGCCGCAGCCTCCCGGCCCCTACTCGGCCTTCAGCATATACCCGATGCCGCGCACAGAGTGGATCAAGTCCGGTTCGCCGTCCGCGTTCAGTTTGCGGCGCAGGTAGCGCACGTAGACCTTGATCGCGTCGGACTCGAGCATCACGTCGTAGCCCCAGACGCGCGAGAAAATGGTCTCCTTGGTGAGCACCTGGCCCTGGTGGCGGGCGAGCAGCTCCAACAACTCGTACTCGCGGGTGGTGAGCTCGATCTTACGCCCGCCGCGCATCACCTCGCGGCTGCTGGGGCGGATGATAAGGTCGCCGGCCTTGATCACCTCCTGCCCAGCCGGGGCCTGTCGGCGGAAGGCCGCCCGCACCCGCGCCAGCAGCTCGTCGAAGGCAAAGGGTTTCGTGACATAATCATCGGCGCCGGCGTCGAGGCCGGCGACGCGATCCGGCACAGCGTCGCGCGCGGTGACCATGATGATCGGCACCGAGCTGGCGGCGCGCAGGCGGCGGGCCACCTCAATGCCGTCGATGTCCGGTAGCATCACGTCCAGGATGACCAGATCGGGCATCAGGTCCCGCGCCAGGTCGAGGCCGGTCTGGCCGTCGTAGGCCACGTCCACCGTGTAGCCCTTGTAGATGAGCCCCCGGCGCAGAAAGTCGGCGATATCGGGTTCGTCCTCGATCACCAGGATGCGGGCCATGGCGGTACCGTCGTCGTGTGGCGCCGTGACCGCGTCACACCGGGTTCGATCGTAGCGCAGACGGGCTGAACACCGCCACGTGCCGCGGCGGGACCCACCGCGTGCCGGCAGAACCATGGTGATGGGCTAGTGACGCCGGAGCCGGGCGGCGGCTGCCCCGGCGCCGGCACCGGCCGGCACCAGCCACCAGGGGTGGGTCCGCACCAGGTGCAGCGCCGGCACGGGCGTCGGGTGCGCGTGCCGCCCCAGCGCGAGGAGTGCCCCAGCTAACAGGGCAGCGCCGACCGCGCGCAGGGTGGGCACCAGGGGCGCATGCGCCCACGCCAGGCGCCGGCGCGCACGGCGAAAGAGGTCGCGGGCGAAGGGGGCCAACCCCTCTGGGGTGAACGCGCCGGCCAGCCCGAGCAGGAGCCACGGCGTGAGCCGCGGCGGCAGATACAGCAGGTAGCTGGCCTCGTAGCGGCTGGCGGCGAACTTGCGCTTGAAATGGTTGAGCGATTTGAAGCGATAGACGTGGTTGACGCGATCGCGTACAAACGCGGCCACGCGCCCGAGCACGCGGTGGGCGCGCGACGCCTGTCGTTCCACACCCTGGAGCGGCGCTACACCAAGGCTGGCTTCACGCACCCCGTCCCGCGCCAGGATCTCCAGGGCGGTCAGGATCAGCAGTTCAGTGGTGCCGTACGGCGCGTCGGGCCGCCGGATCACGTCCTCCAGGTAGACACCGGCGCGCGCGGCCAGGCGCGTGCATACCAGAAACCCTACCGCGTGGCCGTCCTGCTCGGCCACGAAGTAGCGCTTGCCCTCCATCCAGGCAAACGGTTCCAGGCGCAGGCTGAACGCCAGCGGCTGGGCCGGCCGCGCCGCACACCAGGCGGCCAGCACCTGGAGCATCTCCCGCTCAAGCTCCGGGTCCCGCTTCTCGAGCGGTCGGTACTCACGAACGGTCACGCCCAACCGGAGGGCGTGGTTGCGGGCGGCGCGCGCCTTCTTGGCGCGATCGCCACGCGGCGCGTAGGAGGTCAGGTCGAAAATTGGCTCTTCCCCCACCTTGAATCCGCCGAACCCGATCGAGCGCGCGGCGGACTGGCAGCGCTCGCTCGCGCCCACGAAGCACAGGCTGAGGCGTTGGGCACGGGCGAAGGCGGCGAACCGCCGGAGCACCTCCGTGACGTGCTCCGGCGCGCACAGGGGGTCGCCGTTGGCCACCAACACGCGACCGCGTCGCACGTAGACCACGACCCCCTCCGGATCCGCGGTAAAGAAGTACTCCCAGCCGGGGTAGGCGGCGACGACGTCGTTGCTGTTATAGCCGTAGCGCGCCAACAGCTCGGTTACCCGGGCGGTGGCGTCGTCCGCGGTCGGTTGCGGTGCGTTCGTGGAGGGCGTGGTGGCCACGGTGCTGTCTCTCTAGCTTAAGTGTAATGCTCGGGCGTCCGCGTGAGGCGGCAGTTGGACGACGGTTAGACCTCGGTTAGACGTGCGAGGACGACGCCGCCCGCACGGTACCGACCGCTGGGTCGGAACTCTGTCGGCGTCCAGCCGATAACCGCAGATAGCTACGGGAAGGGCCGAGGTCGGTACCGGCGGGCCGACGCAGACCGCGAGTTGGCCGCACGGCGGGCCGCCGGCACCGGCGCAGCCACACGGGAGGGGAGACATGGCGATGCAGCACGGTCAGACGAGTCGGGTAAGGCACGGGCTCCTGCTCAGCCGCCGGCGGGCGATGGGCCTGAGCGCCGGGCTGGCGGGCGCCGCGGCGTTCACCCTGGCCTGTGGTCGGGGTGGGGGTCGGGATGCAGGGGTCAAGGCGGTGCCATCGCCGACCCAGGCGGCTCAGGCGGGCCCGGATACGCCCCGGCAGGGTGGACAGGCGCGCACGCGCTTCAACGGCACCCCGCCGCTGGACCCTATCGCCAACACCACGTTCCGCGCGCAGACCATGGCCGGCTTCACCTACAGCCGGCTGGTGAAGTTTAAAACCGGCGCGGATCCGGCCGTGGCCGCCAACTACGAGGTGGTGCCGGACCTAGCCGCGAGCTGGGAGATGCCGGGCGACGGCACGCAGGTGATCTTCAAGCTGCGCGCCAACGCGGTGTTCCACGACAAGGCGCCGGTCAACGGCCGCGCTGTCGATGCCGAGGATGTCAAGTTTTCCTTTGAGCGCTTCCGCACGGAGCCCAAGAACAGCAACAAAGCTGCCTTCGACACCGTGGTGCAGAGCCTCGAGACGCCAGACGCCAGCACCGTGGTGTTCAAGCTGAAGGCGCCGTACGGGCCGATCCTCAACCTGTTCGCCAACCCGCAGTACCTGTGGATTTTGCCGCGCGAGTCGGCGAGCGGCTTTGACCCGGCCAAGGATCAGATCGGCAGTGGCCCATGGGTGCTGGAATCGCTGCAGCCGGACATCGAGATCAAGCTGCGCGCCCACCGCAAGTACTTCCTGGAGGGCCAGCCCTACGTCGACCAGTGGACGATCGCCATTCTGCCGGACAACCTGCAGGGCAAAGCCCAGTTCCAGGCCGGGCGGCTGGACATCGAAGCGATCCAGTTCGAGGACAAGGCCGAGGTCGCCCAGTCCAATCCCAAGGCGCGCTTTCTCAGCTACCTGCCTGCGAACTCCATCCCATTCCTGGCCTTCCAGACACGTGGCAACTCGCCGTTCAAGGACGAGCGCGCGCGGCGGGCGTTCTCCATGGCGTTTGACCGGGACTCGCTCCTCCAGCTCAGCTACGACGGGCAGGGTGCCTACCACAACATCGTACCGGCGCACATGGGCAAGTGGTGGCTGGACCCCAAGGGTACGGAGATCGGTGAGGCCGGCAAGTACTTCCAGCGCAACATCCGCGATGCCAAGGCCCTGCTGGAGGCGGCCGGGTTGGCGGGCCTGCAGTTCAAGTTCATCTACACCAACAACGCCTACGGTGAGCGCTTCAACCAGTGGGCCGAGGCCACGGCCGCCATGCTCAAGGACCTGGGCGTGAAGCCCACCATTGTGGTGCAGGACTACCAGCGGGAGTACATCGCCGCCAACGGCACCTTCTTCGGCAACTTCGAGGGCGTCTTCTTCGGGCTGCAGACGCCGTTCACCGACCCGCACGACTTCTTGTTCAACATGGCCCACTCCGCCAGTCGTCGCAACCACGGCGGCATTAACGACCCGCAGCTCGACCAGATGATCGAGAAGGAAGGGGCCACCCTGGACGAGGCGGCGCGGGTGAAGCTGGTGCGCGAGATCCAGCGCTACATGGCCGAGAAGATGTATTATGCACCTGGGTTCGTCGGGCCGGCGTACACGGGCGTGCAGCCGTGGGTGCGCGGCTTCAAGTGGAGCGCCACATATGGCATCGGTACCGAGTCGTATGCCGAGGTGTGGCTGGACCGCGGGTAGGCTCGCGCGGGGAAGCGTGCCGGACGTGGCCGGCGTCCCGGGGGTTGTGCCAGAGCCGGGGCGCCGGTCGCTATGTGGGGGGGTGGCATGCGTCGCTATCTCATCAATCGCTTGCTCTTGCTGATGCCCACCGTGATCGGGGTGAGCATCCTGGTCGCGGCGCTGGTGCGCCTCATCCCGGGTGGCGCGGAGACGGCGTTCTGCCAGGAGGGGTGCACCCCGGAGCAGCGCGCCCAGATCCGCAAGCAGCTTGGCACGGATGAGCCCTTCCCCGTACAGTACGCTCGCTGGTTCGTCAACGCGCTACGCGGCGACCTGGGGGAATCGTTCCAAACCAAGCGCGACGTGGCGGAGGACATCCGCACCCGCCTGCCCGTCACGTTCCAGCTCGGCTTGATGGCGATGATCATTGGCCTACTCATCGCCTTGCCGGTGGGCGTCATCTCCGCCATCCGGCAGGACTCATTGCTGGACTACGCGGCACGTAGCTCTGCCATCGCGCTTCTGTCCGTGCCCGGCTTCTGGATTGGCACGGTGATCATCGCCTATGGCGGCAAGCTCTATAACTGGGCGCCGCCGCTCACGTGGAAGAGCTTCGTGGAATCCCCATCGGAGAACCTGACCATCACCCTCATCCCGGCGGTGATCCTGGGTGCCGCCCTCTCCGGCACCGTGATGCGCCTCACGCGCGCGCAGATGCTGGAGGTGATGCGGCAGGACTACATCCGCACGGCCTGGTCGAAGGGCCTGCGCGAGCGGACGGTGGTGGTGCGGCATGCCATTCGCAACGCCTTCATCCCGGTGGTGACTCTCATCGGCTTGCAGGTGCCGGTGCTGGTCGGGGGCTCCGTCATCCTTGAGACGATCTTCAATATCCCCGGGATCGGGCGGTACCTGCTGACCGCTATCAACCAGCGCGATTACCCGATTGTGCAGGGTGTGAACCTGGTGGTGGCGTCGGTGATTGTGCTTTCGAACCTGCTTGTCGATATTAGCTACAGTCTGCTGGACCCGCGGGTGCGATACACATAGGCGGCGGGGCGGAGCTATGGCCCGCCGGCGCGGACGAGGAATCGGCGAGGGAGGAGGGGGATGAGCGCGACGACCGAGATCGGCGTTGCCGGGGTGGTGCGGGCGCGGCAGGAGCGCGGCCTGCCCCTGTCGGTCGTTTACGCCGTCGGGCGGTTCATGCGGCGCAAGCCGTTGGGCGGCGTTGGACTGGTGGTTGTCACGTTGTTGTTCCTGTGCGCCATCTTTGCGCCGGCGATCGCGCCGTACCGCTATGACCAGCAGCGCATCGCCGAGCGGTTGCAGCCGCCCTCCAGCAAGCACTGGCTGGGCACCGATGACCGCGGTCAGGACATGTTCAGCCGCATCGTCTACGGGGCGCGGGTGTCCGTCTTCGTGGGCTTTGGCGTGATCTTTACCTCGACGCTGCTGGCCACGGTGGTGGGCACGGTGTCCGGGTATTTCGGCGGCTGGCTGGATATCCTGGTGCAGCGGCTGGTCGATATTTTCCTCGCCATCCCCTTTCTGATCCTGGCGTTGACCCTGACCTCGATCGTGCCCAAGCCGGATCAGACGCGCGCGCTGGGGCCGATCGAGCTGGAGCCGGCGGTCCAGGGCGCGCTCACGATCATCCTAGCGCTGGGATTTGGTTTCTCGTTCGGCGCCAGCCGGGTGATCCGTGGCGCCGTCATTGCGATTAAAGGTAACCAGTACATGGAGGCGGCGCGCGCGCTGGGCGCCTCCCACCCGCGCATCCTGCTGCGCTACGTGCTGCCCAACGTGTTTCCCACCATCATCGTGCTGGCCAGCGTGCAGATCGGCGCGGCGATCCTGGCCGAGTCTTCGCTCTCCTTCCTGGGGTTTGGCGTGCCGCCGCCCACGCCGTCCTGGGGGCGGATGCTGAGCGGTATTGGGCGCACGTACATCACCCAGCAGCCGCTGCTCACCATCTGGCCGGGCCTGGCCATCGCCATCACCGTGTTCGGCTTCAACATGCTGGGTGACGCCCTGCGCGACGTGCTCGACCCGCGCCTACGTGGCGCTCGGTAAGGGAACCGGGGAGCGAGGGGCGCGTCCCTCGCTCTCGCGGTTGCGCCCTTACTTCACGGCCGCCAGGATCACCACCTCGACCTTGAGCTCGATGCCGCCTGCGCGGCGGTAGAAGCGGGTGCGTCGCTCCAGCTCGGCGCGGCAGCGCTGGGCCTGCTCAGGGCTGAGCTGCGCGGCGAGCGGCGCGAGCTGGCGGGTCGCGCCGAGGGCCTGCCAGTACTGCTCCACATCGGTGAAATGGACCCACTCGGTGACCCGCTCGGGCACCGCGTCCTCGAACCCTTGCTCGGCCAGCAAGCGTGCCAGGCGTCCCGCCTCGGCGTAGTGGAAGAGGGAGCGGGCCGCCGCGGCGGTCTGGGCGGGGAGAAACGTCCCGACCGCATCCAGGAATATGCTCAGGAGCGGGCTGCGCTCGCGTTCGCCGTAGGTGGAGATGGCCAGACGCCCGACCGGGCGGAGCACGCGCACCACCTCGCGGAGCGCCGCTTCAGGGTCGTCAAGCACCGAGAGGCCGAGGTGACAGAGCGCGACGTCCCAGTAGCTGTCGGGTAGGTCCAGGTGGCTCGCGTCCATGATCGCGGTGCGCAGGGAGTGGATCCCGGCCTCCAGGGCGCGAGCGGAGAGGTCGGTCAGGAGGCGTGGGTCACGGTCGATGGCGAGGACCTCGCCCTGTGGGCCGGCGCGGAGGGCGGCCGCGATCGTCTGCTCACCGGTGCCGCAGGCGATGTCGATCACGCGCTCGCCGGGTTGGACGGCCGCCAGCTTCATGAACGGCTCGAGGAACACAGCAGCCAGGGACAGACCGGTGGCGGGTGGCTCGGGCACGGTCACGGGCGCCTCCTGCGGGCGAGACTGGCGACATTGTACCAGTGCCCTACCGGTACATGCCGCCGGGGTTGGCCGCCACCGTGAGGCGGGGGAGCATGGGCAGACAAAGGCTGATGGGCGAGCGGCCGTATGGTGGCGGAGGGGGCGATCTACCGTTTGGCCGGCGCCGCGCGGCGCCTGCGCTTTCAGTCCCCTATCCGCGGGGCAATTAGCTGCATCCTGTCGGCCGGGTGGCCGCGCTGGAAGAGCCGGCCCCATGCGCGGGGCGGACAGGCCCCTTCTCGGCCCGTATAGTGCGCTGCCATCTGCCCCTCCGGCCGCTATGCCAACGCGCTTTCGCAACCCTGAAATCCGCGCCAAACCCAGGCAGGTTTGCGAAGCCGCGCGGCCACCCGTCACCGTAGCATAGGACGGCTTTCGCCACCCTGTCCAGCCAAAACCACCGATCAGCACCCAACGACGGTGCAGGTTTGCGAAGCCCGGCCTCAGCGGGCCGCTCCGTGGCACGTCCGCCAGAAGGGGCATTCCTCCGGGCAGTCCTCCGCCACCCCTGGGTCGATCTCCTCCTGTACCAGCCGCGCCTTCTCATCCCGCTGCTCAATGAACTGTTGGCGCAGCTCGTCATCGATCACAAACAGCTCGTGCCGTACCGTGGGCAGCCCATTCGCAAACCCACCGGACACCATCAGGCCCACATCCACCGGCCACTCATGCGCCGCCTCCAGGGCCAACGCCAGGCCCGTCGCTACCAGCCGATCCTCGGCACGTGGCGGGCGGAAGCGTAGCACCGCAACCGCGAGCAGGGGCTGCAGCACACCGTCAACCTCCAGCGGCGTCGCCAGCCCAAGGTACCGGGCCTCCAGTCGCCAGCCAACCGTCACTGGTAGGGCTAGGGCGACGAGCGCGTCCGTGCCGGCCTGTGGGTGCGTCGCCGCCGCCTCGGCCACTCGGGTAGCGGTGCGGCCACACTCCCACGCCCATAACCTCGCCACCCGCTCCGCCAACCCTGCCGGCGCCGGCGCCTCCACCGGTAGCACTTCCCCAAGAGCCGGGGCCGGCAACGAGGGCAGCACCCATGCCGCGTGCGCGCCCTGCTCGTACACCGCCTGCTTGGCTGCCACCACCGCCCGCTTCACGGTGGCGCGCAGCGCGGCAGCCTCGATCTCCGCCGCGCTGTACGCGGGCGAGACGCCCAGTACACGCGCCAGGTACACGTCCCGCCCCGTCGGACACCACACTCCCGCCACTTCTTCCACGGTGAGCGGCGCATCGAACACCAGGCTGAGCGGCGGCCGATCCCAGCGCCAGCCGCGCAGGTCCTCCACCACCGGCTGAGTCCGCGCCTGTGGCCCCAGACGCCGGCTGATGAGCTGCAGGTCCGCGTGGTCCAACCAATACATGCCCCACCCCCACACGTTCAATCGATATCGTTGCAGTACCGACGGAACTCGCAGTCCGTGCATCGGCCTCGAAACCGCGTGGGCGGCGGCATTGACTCGGTCAGGAGCATGGCGCGGATGGCGCGCAGCGCCCGGTGTACGTGGCGGCGCATGCCCGGCCGCACCGGCACCTCCACCGCCCGCCGTGCCCCAATCAGGTAGATGAACCCACGCCGCACGGGCCGCCCCAGCGCCTCCTCGACCAAGAGGGCATACCCGGTGAGCTGGTAGCGGTGGTTCATGCCCACCGGCCCCGTGGAGTCCTTGTAGTCCACCGGGATCACCTCCCACCGACGCCGGATCGCCATGTCCAGCCGCCCGCTCAGTGCCAGCCGCTCCGAGCGCAACGGCACATCGAACAGGCGCTCGCCATCGGTCAGACCGTACGCGCGCAGCGTGCGTCGCGCCTCCAACGCCGCCGTGTCGGCGTGCGCCCGCCGCCCCTCCAGCATCTTGAACGTCACCGGCCGCGGGACTCCCAACAGGTAGGTGAAGTACGGGATCCGGCGGCAGTACAGGTAGTTCTTGACGTCCGTTACGGTCAGCGACAGGGACTCATCCACCGCTCGCCGTCACTCCTGCGCTCCACGCCTCGCCAGCTCCGGCCCGAACGGTTGCGCCGCACCCAGCTCGCCCATGACGATGGCTCGTGCCAGCCGGATGTCCCGCTCGCACAGAGGGAAGCAGTGCACCCGTGCGTCCGTTTCCGTCAGAAGCCGCCGCAGCTTGGCCAGCAGCTCCTCGCGGCGGGCCGAGGTGAGCTCGCCGAGGAACGCCGAGTATTGAATGCGGGCGAGACCGTAATCCAGGCAGATGTTGGCGGCCTTGGCCCGCTTGCGGTCGTCCGTGATGTCGTATAGCACCAGCACGGTCATCGATGCGCCGTCCGCCCGGCGCACGGGCATCTCGGTCGAAAAACCGGCCTTTACCTGTTATTCCCGTGCCGGGAGGCATCTGCGACGCTTCGTACCTAACCGGTCCAGGGACGGAAACCAGCACGCGGGTACTGGGCGCGCCGCACCCCGCGCTCAAGCAGACGCTCGTAGCTTTGGTCGCCGTGGCGGGCCAGCTCGCATACGTACACCGCGCCCTCCTCCTCGTACCAGAACAGCCACTCGTCGCGGTGGCCGCGGGGGTAAACCGACACGTCGCAGTTGCGCGCCTGCTCGGAGTTGGCCCGCCGCAGCGCGGGGGAGCGCAGGTGGGCCAGGGCGCGAGCGAACAGCGCGCGAATGGAGGGGTCTGCCTGCTCGTAGGCGCGGGCGGCCTGGGCGGAGAGGTAGACCGGCATATCAGCCGCCCGGTACAGCGTATCGTCGTACGCTTTCCGCAAGGCGAGGCCCGCTGCCGACAGGTACGTGTAGCCGTCGTCCTCCTCCAGCAGGACGCGCACCGCGCTGGGCAGGTGCGGCCAGCGCCGCTCTACCTCGCTCGTCGGGCGGGGTTCCTCGCCGTCGATCCAGGCGAAGAACTGCTCCGAGTCGGCAAAGGTGCTGTAGTCCCAGGCCACGGGCATGGCCGGCATCTCGATCAGCTCGTTGAACTGCTCATGGATGTAGGACACCGGCACGTCGAACAAGATCCCTACCAGCGTGGCGTAGGCGATCTCCGCCTTGAAGCCGCCTGTGGCGTTGATCACCACCTCGCGCCCCTGCCGACGCTCCTTTTCGATGCGATGGGCAAGCAAGACGAAATGCCAACGAAATTCAGGCCGGGGAGGATGCGCCTGCCGACGCTCCTTTTCGATGCGATGGGCAAGCAAGGCCACCAGCCGGCGCAACCCGCGCAGTTTGAAGCGGCTTTCGGTGTACGTCAGGTCGGCTACCTCCACCAGATCGACGTCATACCTGCGCGCGAAGTGCCGGCGCAGGGCCTCGGCGCACCGCCGTCCCTGTTCGGTCTGAGAGTGGAACAGCACCACCCGGTCGCGCTCCTGCAGCAGCCGACTGAGGGCGTTGCTCTCCGCGCTAGCTGTGACCGGGTCCGCCTGCGCCAGGTAGCGCGCCAGCTCATCTTCGTCCGGCTCCGGCGCGCCCAGCGCTCGCCGCGCGTTCGCCAGCAGTGAGGTGCCAACCGTGACCAGGACCGTGCGCATCGCCGCCCCTTTCCCCCGATCTGCTCAGGCGTCCTCCGACTCCCGCCACAACTGCGCGAGCCGCTCCTCCAGCTCGGCAACGGCCCGGTGCACCCCGTCCGCCGGTCGCGGATTCGGGCGCATGCCGCAGTGCGCCAGGTCGTTGCGCAGGTCGTGCAGCCAGTTCCAGACCTCGGCGATCTCCGGGTCCACCGCCGCGGCGTCGAGCGGCGCGGTGGCCGATCTGCTTGCCTTTGCTGTACCCTGCCGCCGCATGCGGGCGGCCGCCTCAATGGCGTCCTCGACCGCCGCGCGGTCTGCCAGGAGGTGGCGGCCGGCGCGCAGGGCCTGCACGGAGGCCAGCCACTCGCGCGCCAGCAGCACGGCCTCGACATCCCAGCCGTTTTCCAGGTACCAGCGGAGCAGCTCCCGCTGCACGGCCAGCTCGCGCCGCGGGTCAGCGGGGTCAGCGGGCTGCACCAGCGGCTCGACCACGCGGCGGGCCTGGTCCAGCAGCACAGCGAACGGGCTGGCCCACCGGCCGATCTCCTCCACCACCGCCTGCTCGGACAGGTCGCGCTGCAATTCGGCGGCGCGCTCCATGGCTTCGCGCACCCGCAGCAGGCGCAGGGCACGCGACAACCCGCGCAGGGCGCCCGCGGCCGACTTGAGCCGGGTGGGTAAACCGGCGGCGCCCCGGCGGGCACGGTGCAGCGTGTTCTGGGTCTCCTCCAGCAGCCCGGCCAGCGGCTCGGCGTTGCCCGTGCGGCGGAACAGGTCGGCCGCCGCCGTCCAGTCCAGCAGCGTGGCCAACGGCGTGAGGTCGAACACCGGAGCACGGCCATCGGCGTCGCGGGCTTCGTAGGCGCCGTAGAGCAGGCCGTGCAGGCGCACGCCCCTGGCCACGCGCAGGTAGGCCGTCGCCACCGCGGCGATGAGCGGCAGGGAGCGAAAGCCGTGCGTCACGTCCAGCAGCACGGTGTCCCCCTCGCCCACCTGCGCCACGAGGGTGTCAAAGAGGTCCCACAGCTCGTGCTCGCTTCTCCCTTCCGGGATCGGCACCAGGGACCACCCCTGATCCGGCGTGCGCAGGCGGTCGATCTCACGCACGAGCTCCTGCTCCCACCTCTGCCGCGCCTGCTCGGTGGCCAGCACGCGCAGGGAGCTGACCTCTGGGCACAGGCGCAGGAGCGCGGCGGGAAACAGACGCGTGCGACAGGCGCGCTCGCCGTACACGTACTCCGTTTCTTGGTAACTGCCCGTGCCGAGGAAGCTGATGGCCGTCACCGTCGAGGGCGTCTCCATCGTCATGGCTCTCCTCCGTGCCGGCGTGAGGCTCACGCCCGCTCCACCCGCACCACCGTGTGGCGGCCGCCTTCCTCCTGCACCGCGTAGCGCACTTTTGCCCGTTTCCCGGGCGACCAGCCCTTGTCCG
>JBHOQW010000083.1:0-21397 GCA_042408665.1 Dehalococcoidia bacterium | reverse complement strand
TGGGAGTAGGTCACCCAGCCGGTGACCTTGTCCACCGGCTCGGAGGCGAGGATCATGGCCGCTTTGGCCATGTACTCGGGCGGCTCGCCGCGCGGGTCGTTCATCCCCTCCACCAGGTGGTGGAACACGGTGCCGGGCGTGGGCACCACCTGCGACGGGGAGACGCAGGTGACGGAGATGCCGTACTGGTACACCTCCTCGGCCAGCCCCTGCGTGAAGCGCTCCAGCGCCGCCTTCTCTGCGCCGTAGCAGGTGCCGCCGCGCGTGCCGGCGCCCGGCGGGTAGGGGCCGCGGCCGGGGCCGATGGCCGCACCGGAGGAGATGTTCACGATGGCGCCGCTGCGCCGGGGGATCATGTCCTCCAGCACCAGCTTGCTCAGGATGAAGGGCGCGTGGAAGTTCACCGCCCACGAGCGCAGCCAGCGGTTAATGGGGTAGTCCTTGACCGGGATGAAGTACGTGAGCGCGGCGTTGTTGACGAGCACATCGATCGGGCCGTAGATGCGCCGCGCCTCGTTGACCAGCTTCTCGCAC
Organism: Dehalococcoidia bacterium; assembly: GCA_042408665.1. Taxonomy (GTDB): domain Bacteria; phylum Chloroflexota; class Dehalococcoidia; order CAUJGQ01; family CAUJGQ01; genus CAUJGQ01. The sequence goes on along the minus strand of JBHOQW010000083.1, from coordinate 20,863 downwards.
TCCGCCGGCTCCGAAATATTGGCCGCGACGGCCGTCGCCTCGCCGCCGGCCGCGCGGATGCGGTTCACGGTGGTCTCCAGCGAGCCCTCCAGCGGGTGCTCGCCCTCGCGCAGGGTGCGCGCCGCGCAGATCACCTTGGCGCCTTCCTCCGCGAACACGCGCGCGATCTCGGCGCCGATGTCGGCTGGCCCCGGTGACGATCGCCACCTTCCCGTCCAGTCTGCCCATCGGTTGTCCTCCTGAGTGTGTCGATGGTGATCGAGCCCTGACGTGAGCGTAAACGTCGCGGCGCTGGGCGCAAGTGTCGTCGTCCCTGCCGGCACGGCTGCTATGCTGCGGGTACAGGCTCGCGCGCCCGCCGCGCGTTCGGGGAGGCACTCAATGCAGGAACGACCGATGGAGCGCAACCTGGCGCTGGAACTGGTGCGCGTCACCGAGATGGCCGCCATGGCCGCCGGTCGTTGGATGGGCCGCGGCGACAAGAACGCGGCCGATCAGGCCGCTGTGGACGCCATGCGCTACGCCCTCTCCTCGGTGGATATGGACGGGGTCGTCGTCATCGGTGAGGGGGAAAAGGACGAGGCGCCGATGCTCTACAACGGCGAGCGCATCGGTAACGGCACCCCGCCCCAGGTGGACATCGCCGTGGACCCGATCGACGGCACCACGCTGTTGGCCCTCGGCCGGCCCAACGCCATCTCCGTGGTGGCCCTCACGGAGCGGGGCCAGATGCGCTGCCCGCGTGAGGTGGTGTACATGAACAAGATCGCCGTCGGCCCGGAAGCGGCCGGGGCGATCGACATCACCGCCTCGCCCACCCAGAACCTGCGCTGGATCGCCAAGGCCAAGCGGGCGGCGATCCAGGACCTGACCGTGGTGATCCTCGACCGGCCGCGCCATGAGGCGCTCATCCAGGAGGTGCGCCGCGCCGGGGCACGCGTGAAGCTGATCACGGACGGCGATATCGCCGCCGCGATCAGCACCGCGATGGCCGATACCGGCGTGGACGTGCTCATGGGGATCGGCGGCGCGCCGGAGGCGGTGATCTCGGCGGCGGCGCTCAAGTGCCTGGACGGCGAGCTGCAGTGCCAGCTCTGGCCGCGCAACGACGAGGAGCGCGAGGCGTGCCGGCGCGCCGGCCTTGACCTCGACGAGGTCTACGACATCCCGACACTGGTCGGTACCGGCGACACATTCTTCGCCGCCACCGGTATCACGGACGGCGAGCTGCTACAGGGCGTGCGCTACTTCGGCGGCGGCGCCACCACGGAGTCGCTGGTGATGCGCTCCTATTCCGGCACCATTCGCTGGATCAACGCCCGGCACAACTTCAACCAGCTCGACAAGCTGGCCGCCGCCTCCGGCCGCCCGCCCTACTATGAGGGGATGCCGATCCTGCGCGGCGGCCGCGGTCGGGTGCGCGCCGGCCGGTGACCCATCGTCGGGGAGCAACGCATGAGCCAAGAGGCGGGCTTTGGCGCGGGTGCGACGTACGTCTACCTCACCACCACCGGGCGGCGCACGGGTCGCCCGCACACCATCGAGATCTGGGCCGCGGCGCACGCCGGCCGGCTGTACCTGCTTGCCGGCCGGGGCGAACGCGCCGACTGGGTGCGCAATCTGGTCAAGAACCCGGCGGTGCGGGTGCGCGTCGGCGCGGAGACGCGGGCCGGCGTGGCGCGGGTGGTGCGTGACCCGGAGGAGGAGGCGCTGGCCCGACGGCTGCTGGCGGCCAAGTACCAGGGCTGGCGCGAGGGGCAGCCGCTCTCCACGTGGGCGCGCACGGCGCTCCCGGTGGTGATCGAGTTCCCTGCGCCGGCGGGCTGATGGCGCGCGGTATCCCCCGGGACGTGCCACAATACGGGCCGGGAATCGTGTTTGGGAGGCAGGTGATGGACCTCGGGCTCAGCGGTAAGGTGGCGCTGGTGACTGGTGCCGGGCGCGGCATCGGTCGTGCCATCGCCATGACGCTGGCGGCGGAGGGCGCCCGCGTGGTGGTGAACGACTACTACCAGGAGCGCGCCGAGGCCGTGGCCAAGGAGATCACGGCGGCGGGCGGCACGGCGCTGGGTGTGCAGGCCGATGTCACGGACTTCCAGGCGGTACGCGCCATGGTGGAGCGGGCGGTGCAGCACTTCGGCGCGCTGCACATTCTCGTCAACAACGCCGGTATCCCGGCGACGACCGGCGGCGCGGAGATGGGCGGCGGTTTCTCCGGCCCGCTCTTCAAGGAGACGGGTCCGGAGCAGTGGCGGCGGACGATGGACGTGATCACGTTGGGCACGCTCAACTGCTCGCACGCCGCCCTGCCGCACCTGATCGCGGCCGGCGGCGGCGCCATCGTCAACATCATCTCCGACGCCGGGCGGGTGGGCGAGCCGCGCCTGGTGCCCTACTCCATGGCCAAGGCGGGGGTGATCGGCCTCGCCAAGGCGCTGGCCAAAGAAGAGGGACGCAACGGGGTGCGTGTGAACTGCGTCTCGCCCGCCACCACCGAGACGGAGGCCACCGCCGCCCTGTTCCGCGACCCCTCGCCGGAGGGGCAGGCGCGGTTGCAGGCCATCCTGCGCCAGTACCCGCTGGGGCGCTGGCGGGGCGGGCTGGGCCGGCCGCAGGACATCGCCGATGCCGTGGCTTTCCTGGTCTCCGACCGGGCGCAGTGGATCACCGGCCAGGTGCTGTCCGTCAACGGCGGCTACAGCATGGTCTAACCGCCATCCTCGGCCAAGGCACAGGGCAGGCTCGCCCCGCCGGCGGGTCCCCATCCCCAGCCCTCCGCCTCTCCGGCAAGCCGGGGTAGCGGTGTGCCGGGGCTGGGTCGCTCCCGCATGCGGGAGAGGAGGCCGGGGGGTGAGGGCCTGCCTGAACCGCCCTCACCCGCGACTCGCCCTCACCCGGTCCGGCGAAGCCGGAGCCGCCCTCACCCCCGGCCCCTCTCCCGTGTTCGGGAGAGGGGAGTTGCTCGCCCGCAAACGCCCTTCGCTGACGCCAGCCACCCCCCTCTCCCACTTGCGCGTGGGAGAGGGGGGGTGGGGGGTGAGGGCCTGTCTCCGCCCCCGCTCCCAAACCGGCGCCGTCTGCTACCATGAGCCTGCATGCCCACCCTGGAGCCGTCGCCCATGCCCTTGCCCGCCCGCTACGCCGAGCAGGTGCCCGAACTCACGGCCATCTGGTCACCGGAAGGGTACTTTGAAGCCCAGACGAGCATCTGGCTAGCGCAGTGCGAGGCGGCGCACGAGCTGACAGGCACCCCCACCGCCGCGGAGCTGGAGCAGATCCGGGCGGCGCTGCGCCTCAGCCCGGAGGACGTGGCCGGGCTCATCGAAGCGCGCGGGCACGAGACCAACCGCTTGCTCCGCCTGGTGCAGTCGCGGCTGCCCGCCCGGCTCGGCAACCTCATCCACCGCGGCAACACCAGCAGCGACGTGCTCGATACCTCCCTGGCCCTGCAGATCCTGCGCTCACTGGACGTGCTGGAGCGAGACTTCCGCGCCGTGGCCGACGCCTTGGCGGCGCTCGCCCTCCAGCACGCGCACACGCTGCAGATCGCGCGCACGCACGGGCAGCATGCCGTGCCCCACACCTTCGGGCGGCAGGTGCTGGGCTGGTACGCCGAGCTCGAGCGCTGCCTGGAGCGTATCGCCCGCGCACGACAGGTGATCGCCGTGGGCAAGTTCGCGGGCGAGGTGGGCACCAGCGTCTTTATCTCACCCGAGATGGAGGAGGCGACACTGCGCCGCCTGGGCCTGACGCCGGACCCGGCCCCCACCCAGGTGGTCAGCCGCGACCGTCACGCCGAGGTGGTGGCGCTGATGGCCGTCAACGCCGGTACCCTGTGCCGCATCGCCACCAATATCTCCCTGCTTGCCATCACCGACCTGGGCGAGGTGCGTGAGCCGTTCGACCCGGAAACGCAACAGGGCTCCAGCGCCATGCCGCACAAGCGCAACACCGAGCTGTGCGAGCGGATCCGCGGCCTCACGCGCCGGGTGTGGAGCGCCGCCCAGGAGGAGCTGGGCGCCATGGTGCTGTGGCTGGAGCGCGATATCAGCCATTCCTCCACCGAGCGCTTCACCTTCCCCGACGCCTTCGGCTGCCTGGCCTACAGCGCCCGCCTCATGACCGAAGTCCTCACCGGCCTGGTGGTGTACACGGAGCGGATGGCGCAGAACGTGGAGGCCACGCACGGCGCCATCTACGGCTCGCGCCTGCTCAACGCCCTGTTGGCCACCGAGCGCATCGGCCGCACCGACGCCTACGAGCTGGTCAAGCGCCTGGCTCAGACCGCCCTGGATACCGGTGTCCACCTGCGCGACCTGGCGGCCCGCGACCCGCAGATCACCGCCCTTTTGGGCGCCGAGGACCTCGACGACCTGTTCCGCCCCGATTTCTACCTGCGCAACATCGGCGTCGCCTACCGCCGCCTCGGCCTGCCCTACCAGGCGCCACCCGCGCACGAGGGCGCACAGGGCGCCTGAAGGTTGCGAAACGGTCACGAAACCTGTCATCAGCGTTCTGCGGCATCTACGGACGCTGAGCGGGAATCTCAGCCATCGTCATCCGTTCTCCTCCCACTTGTTGCGCTTGCCCAAAAGACGTATGCCACAGAAAATCCCTGCGGTATCCGGCAGTGGTGTGGCGTCGCAAGATCGGGAGATGGTGCGACGCCTCTTAGGTAGGTTCCCGACGGAGGAGCGGCGCCCGGTGCCGTAGACTTCGCGACACGGGTCCTGCCTCGCCGGACGAATCCACCGAAAGGAGGCGAGCGCGCTCTGGATCGTCAACCGACCGGTGCGGTTCCGCAGCCCCGGGAGCCGCGCCCAGTGCCGATGCGATGCCTGCGCCCCGCCCGCCTCATCGTCCTGGCAGCGCTGATGGTTCTGGCCGCGGCCGGCCGGACGGCCGCCCGCGCCGATGCCGTGGCCGTAGTCCTTCCGGCGGATGGGCTGCGCCTGCGGGCTGGACCGAGCACCGATTCCCCTGTGCTGGACCTCATCCCGGGTGGGACACGCCTGGCGGTTACCGGCCGCGCGACGGCGGGCAACTGGTACCCCGTGCTCTACCGCGGCCAGAGTGGGTACGTGCTGGGCGAGTTTCTGGCCTTCGATGAGGCGAGCGCGGCTGCCGCCCGCAAGGCGACGGTCACGCCGTCCGACGGGCTGAACCTGCGCGCCGCGCCGTCCGAGCAGGCGGAGGTGCGCGCCGTGCTCACCGCCGGCACGGCGGTGACGGTGCTCGGCCAGACCACCAGCGACGGCTGGGCGCTGGTCCAGGTCAACGAGATGAGCGGATGGGTGTTCGCGGCATACCTGAGTTTTGAACCCGCCGCGGGGACTGGTGGGGGCGTCACCTCCGCGCTGTCGCCGCCGGCAACGCCGGCGGGCGGCACGCGCGTCACGGTGCGCTACTATCACCCCTCGTTTGAGGGCGAGCGCCTGGCCTGCGGCGGGATGTACCGAGCCGAGGACCCCACCATCGCCGCCACCAACTCCTGGCCGTGCGGCACCGTGTTGCGCCTCTGCCGCGGTGCGGCGTGTGTGGTGGTCACGGTGCGTGACCGGGGCGGTATGGCAGCCAACGAAGTGGATGTCTCTGCCGCGGCGTTCGTCCGCCTGGGCGCGTTGGGTGAGGGGGTGATCACCGCCACCGCCGAGGTGGTGGGGCCGTAACGCCCCGGCCCGCTGAGGAAACCTGTCCCACCTGCCCGGCCCCCGGCCCGCAGTGGAACGCGCTCCCACCGGACTCAGCGGGCCGGGGGCCCGTGTCCTTGACCGGGGTGGCAACGATCGGGATCGGCATCACGGACTCAGTGGGCCGAGGGTGACGAGCTCAGGCGCGTGTCACCTCGTCCAGGAAGTCGAGCACCGCCTGGTTGAAGGCGTCGGGCTGGTCGATGTTGGCGGCGTGGCCGGCGTTGGCGATCACCACTTTGCGCGCACCGGGAATCTTGTTGGCCATGTAGTCGGTGGCGTTGAGGAACGGCGTGTCCCGCTCACCCACGATCAGCAGCGTGGGCACCCGGATCGACTCTAGGCTGGTGATCACCCGCGCATCGAACTGGGCGAGCATGCCACGTGCGGCCATCGCCAACCCGGCGGCGGAGCGGTGGCTGGCGCGGGCGGCCTGTACCTCGGCGCTGCGGCCCAGCGCCGCCAGCCCCTGCTCCTCGAACGCCTTCGCCCGCCGGTAGGCGGTCTCGTTCCACTGCGCGCGGGCCTGCTCGTTACGGTAGCCGGGGCCGGTATCGCACAGGATGAGGGCGCGCACCATCTGCGGGTGGGCCAGGTGGAAGGCGAGCGACATGTAGCCGCCCAGGGAAAGGCCGCCGATCACCGCCTGCTCGATGCCCAGGTGCTGTAGGAGCTGGCGCATGTCCTCCACCGTGGCGGCCTCGGAGTAGTCCTCCTGGCGAGGCGGGCTGTCCGTCTGGCCGTGCCCGCGCATGTCCCAGATGATCAGCCGGTAGCGGGCGCTCAGGGCGGGGATCTGCGGCTGCCACATGCGGCTGCTGGCGGCGTAGCCGTGGGTGAGCAGCACCGGTACGCCGCTGCCGTGGTCTTCGTAGTAGATGTCGATGCCGTTGAGGTGGGCGGTGGGCACGGCCGTCGCTCCTGGCGTGGCTGGTCCAGCGGCCACGCGCTTCCGCGCCCCAGCGTAGGGCGGCGGCGAACCTGGGGCAAGACGGTCCACCCGCGCCTCGCTCGGCTATACTCGTGCTACGAGTAAACGGACGTCCGCTGTGCCGGGGACGATGCAAGCGCAGTGCCAGTACCGCAAGCGGTGGTCCCGCTGCCATCGCGCCGCGATCGCGACCTGCGTGTTCTGCGGGCGCAACTTCTGCCCGGAACATGGGCGCCACTACGCTGACGAGAGCGATGTCTGCGTGCGTGAGGTCTGCCAGGCCAAGCGCGAGGACCTAGCCGCCCACCTCCTCTGGCGGCAGGCGGCGATCGAGCGCAGCAACCGCGGCTTCTGCGGCATCCCCGAATGCGACGGCGAGCGCTGGGGCCAGTGCTCCAAGTGCCGCGCCCTCTTCTGCGTGCGCCATCTCCACGACTGTGAGGAAAAAGTGCGCCACGGCTTTGCCGTCTTCACGCGCCCCGCGTCTATGTGCGACCATTGCCTGGCGCGCAACAAGCTGTGGAGCCGCCGTTAACCGGTCTGTCAGCAGGAGGAGCCCCGCGTGACGGCACGAGCCGAGCACCCTCGGGAGCCGGACGGTAACGCCAGCACGCCTGACCTGCTGCGCGCGCTCACCGAGGCAGTGGCGGCGGTGACGCGAGCCCGGACGCCCCCGGACGTGTACGAGGGGGTGTGCCGCGCGCTCGCCGAGCGCGGCATCATCGCGGTGATCCTGGGCCCATGCGGTGGCGGCCGGTACACGTCCCTCGCCCACCGGCTGGACACGGACCAGCTCCCGCATCTCGTTTCGTTGCCGGCGCTGGAGCCCCTCTCCCACCAGCCGCGCTACTACGGGCCGGGCGAGCATCCGCTCGCGGCCCGCTTTCCGGGGGCGTTAATCGCCCGCCTGCCGGCGCTGGTCGCCACCGTGCCGGGTGAGCAGGACGCACCCGCCGCCGTGGTCTCCCTCTTCGCCGCCGGGCTCGTCCCGGCCCACCGCGACGCCATGCAGACCTTCGCCGCGCTGCTGGGCGCCACCCTGGCGCGCGCCGTCGGCGAGCAGCGCCTGCGCGAGCTGAGCGCCCACCTGGAGCAGCGGACGCGCTCGGCGGAGCATGAGCGCCTGAGCGCGCTCATCGAAGGCCTCACCGACGGCGTGGTGCTTCTGGACGCCGCCGGGCAGGTGCTAGCTACTAACCCGGCCGGCCGCGACCTGTTGGCCGCCCTAGGTGATACCCCCGGCACGATCCCGGCGTCGATCCGTGAGCTGGTTGCCGCCACCATGGCCGGCGATATCCCGCGCACCGTCGAGCTGACCACCCCCGGCACGCCGCGGCACATCTCGGCCACCGCTGCCCGCGTGCCCCCTGGCCCTGCCGGGGCGGTGGTGGCGCTGACCCTGCACGACATTACCGACGCCGTGCTCATGCGCGAGCGCCTGTTCCAATCGGAGAAGATGGCCTCCGTGGGCCAGCTCGTCTCCGGTGTGGCGCACGAGCTGAACAACCCCCTCACCGGCATCCTCGGCTTCGCGCAGCTCCTCTTGGCGCGGGACCTGGACGCGGAGAGCCGTCGGTACGTGGAAACGATCGCCGGTGAGGCGGAGCGTGCCTCCAAGATCGTGCAGAATCTGCTCTCCTTCGCCCGGCGCCGGCGGCCGGAGAAGACGCTGGTCAACCTGAACACGCTGGTGGAGCGGGTGCTGGAGCTGCGCGAGTACGAGCTGCGCGTGCACGATATCGAGGTGAACCGCGACTACGCACCCGACCTGCCGCCCTGTTTCGCCGACCCGCACCAGATCCAGCAGGTACTGCTTAACGTGCTGATCAACGCCGAACAGGCGGTGAAAGGCGTGCGCGGTCCACGCCGCATCGCGGTGCGCACCACGAGCGCGGCGGGCTGGGTGCGGGTAACAGTGCAGGATAGCGGGCCCGGCATCGCGCCCGATCACCTGCGCCGTGTGTTCGACCCGTTCTTCACTACCAAACCGGTGGGCGAGGGCACCGGGCTGGGGTTGACGATCAGCTACGGCATCGTGGAGGAGCACCACGGTCGCATCAGCGTGGACAGCCGGCTCGGTGAGGGGGCCACGGTCACCGTCGAGTTGCCGGCCGCGCAGGAGGGGGCGCGCGTGGACGCTACCCCCGGCGGCGCCATCCCGGCAAGTCGGGGGGCGGCGGCGCGCAGCCGCATCCTGGTGGTGGACGACGAGCAGGCGATCCGCGACCTGCTTGTGGGGCTGCTGTCCCTGGACGGGCACCAGGTGGAGGCGGTGCGCACCGGCCGAGAGGCGCTGCAGCGGCTGGCCGAGCAGCCCTACGACGCCATCATCACTGATATCCGCATGCCGGAGATGGATGGCATTGAGTTCTACAACCGCATCCTGCACGAGCACCCGGAACTGGCACGGCGCGTGATCTTCACCACAGGCGATACGATCAGTCCCGACACACGCGCCTTCGTGGAGGCCACCACCGCTCCCTTCCTCGCCAAGCCGTTCCACCTCCGCACCGTGCGCGAAGTGGTGCGCGCCGTGGTGGAGGGGTCGTAGGCGTAGACCATGTCGGCGGGCACGCGCCCTCACCCCTTGGATCAAGGGGTAGCTGTCCGTTACCCCTCCCCTCGTCGAGAGGGGGGCTGCCGCCAGCGAAGTCGCTTCGCTAATGGTCGGCTCCCCGCTCCCCCGCGTGCGGGAGCGAGGCTGGCGGTGATGGTCAACAAGGGCTGGGCCGAGCACAGCGCGCGCTGTTGTCGGCGGGGCAAGGTGCTGAGCGCGGGCTTGACCCGGGCGTGTGCCGTGTGTGGGCCATTGCCGGTGGGCATGGGGCGGCCTGCGCCAGCGCGACTACCGCGCTATGCTAACCAGGGTAGCGGGCCGTCCACCGAGTGCTGAGTGCCGCGTGCTGCGGCGGCTCGTCCCCACTCAGCACGCAGCCCTCGGCGCTCGGTCGGCGGCACGCAGCACGCGGCGGGGCCAGCCCCCTTGTTCCCGCCGCTTGACTCCGCCCAGGAGAAACGATCATGGCAGCGCAGCACAACCCCTTCGGCGCCCGCTCCACCCTGTCCTCTGCGCACAGCGGGCTCACGGCCACCTACTACCGCCTGGACCGCCTGGCCACGGAGGCGGGCATTCACCTGGAGCACCTGCCGGTCACCGTCAAAATCCTCCTGGAGAACCTGCTCCGCCAGGTGGACGGCCAGCACGTCACCGAGGAGCACGTCCTCTCCCTCGCGCGGCGTGCGCCGAACGGCTCCGTCGGCGAGTTCCCCTTCCTGCCGGGCCGTGTGGTGCTGCAGGACTTCACCGGCGTGCCCTGCGTGGTGGACCTGGCCGCTATGCGCGCCGCCGTGGCCCGCATGGGTGGCGATCCGCAGCGCATCAACCCGCTCGTGCCCGCCGACCTGGTGATCGACCACTCGGTGATCGTGGACCGTTTCGGCACGGTCGACGCCTTTCGCTACAACGTGGAGCGCGAGTACGAGCGCAACCAGGAGCGCTACGCGCTGCTGCGCTGGGCGCAGGGCGCGCTGCAGAACTTCCGTGTCGTGCCGCCGGGCACGGGCATTGTGCACCAGGTCAACCTGGAGTACCTGGCCAGCGTGGTCACCCTGCGCGCTGAGGGCGGCGAGACGGTCGCCTTCCCGGATACCCTGGTGGGCACTGACTCACACACCACCATGATCAACGGCCTGGGCGTGCTGGGTTGGGGCGTGGGCGGCATCGAGGCCGAGGCGGTGCTGCTCGGCCAGCCGATGTACCTGCTGCCGCCGGTGGTGGTGGGGGTGAAGCTCACCGGCGCCTTGCCCGAGGGCGCTACCGGGACAGACCTCGTGCTGACGATCACGCAGATGCTGCGTCGACACGGGGTGGTGGGCAAGTTCGTGGAGTTCCACGGCCCCGGCCTGAGCACGCTGCCCCTGGCCGACCGCGCCACTATCAGCAATATGGCGCCCGAGTACGGCGCCACCGCCGCCCTGTTCCCCGTCGATGAGGAGACCCTGCGCTATCTCCGTCTCACCGGTCGCGACCCGCAGCATGTGGCCTTCGTGGAGGACTACTGCCGCGCGCAGGGCCTCTTCCGCACCGATGACACGCCGGACCCACACTACGACGAGCAGCTGGAGCTGGACCTGAGCACGGTACAGCCCAGCTTGGCCGGGCCGCGCCGGCCGCAGGACCGCGTGCCGCTGCCCGAGGTGGGGCGGGTGTTCCGCGCCGCGTTCGCCGACGTGCTCCAGCCCGGGCCTTCACCCTGGCCTTCGGCCACCCCTCTCCCGCACGCGGGAGAGGGGTTGGGGGTGAGGGCTGGCGAGGCGGACCAGCTCCCCACGGTCGAAGTCGAGCTGGATGGGGAGCGGGTGGCGCTCACGCACGGCGCGGTGGCGATCGCCGCCATCACCAGTTGCACCAACACCTCCAACCCAGCGGTGATGATCGGCGCCGGCCTGCTGGCCAAGAAGGCGGTGGAGCGCGGCCTCATCGTCAAGCCGTACGTCAAGACCAGCCTGGCGCCCGGCTCCCGCGCCGTGACCGAGTACTTCAAGAGCGCGGGGTTGCTGCCGTATCTGGAGGCGCTGCGCTTCCACCTCGTGGGCTACGGCTGCACGACCTGCATCGGCAACAGCGGCCCCCTGCCCGCGCCCGTGGCCGAGGCCGTGCAGCGGCACGGGCTGGTGGTGGCCGCCGTGCTGAGCGGCAACCGGAACTTCGAAGGGCGCATCAACCCGCTGGTGCGAGCCAGCTTCCTGGCCTCGCCGCCGCTGGTGGTGGCCTTCGCCCTGGCCGGCACGGTGGATATCGACCTCACCACCGAGCCCATCGGGCACGACCCGAACGGCGAGCCGGTCTACCTGCGTGATCTCTGGCCCAGCCAGCGCGAGATCGCCGATGCGATCAGCACCGCGGTGACGCCGGAGGTCTTCCGCCGTACCTATGAGGTGGTGTTCGCCGGCGACGAGCGCTGGCGCTCGATGCCGGTGCCGCAGGGCGCCCTGTACCAGTGGGACCCCTCCTCGACGTATATCCAGGAGCCGCCCTTCTTCAAGGATATGGCGCCCGAGCCGACCCCGCCCCAGGACGTCCTGGGCGCGCGGGTGCTGGTGGTGCTGGGCGATTCGATCACCACGGACCACATCTCCCCGGCGGGCGACATCCCGGTCGATAGCCCGGCCGGCCGCTATCTCATCGAGCACGGCGTGCAGCCGCGCGACTTCAACAGCTACGGGGCGCGGCGCGGCAACCACGAGGTGATGATGCGCGGCACCTTCGGCAACATTCGCCTGCGCAACAAGCTGGTGGCGCCCAAAGAGGGCTACTGGACGGTGTACCTGCCCACCGGTGAGGAGATGACCATCTATGACGCGGCCATGCGCTACCAGGCGGCGGGCATCCCCCTGCTGGTGCTGGCCGGTAAGGAGTACGGCAGCGGCAGCTCGCGCGACTGGGCGGCCAAGGGCACGCTGCTCTTGGGCGTGCGCGCCGTTCTGGCGGAGAGCTACGAGCGCATCCACCGCAGCAACCTGGTGGGCATGGGCGTTTTGCCGCTGGAGTTCCTGCCGGGGGAGAGCGCGGCCACGCACGGCCTGAGCGGCAGGGAGACGTTCGATATCACCGGTATCGCCGGGGAGCTCCACCCGCGCACGCTGGTGACCGTGCGCGCGCGGGCGGAGGACGGCCGCACGGTGGAGTTCAAGGCCGTGGCTCGGCTGGACAGCGCCATCGAGATCGAGTACTACCGTCACGGCGGCATCCTGCGCTATGTGCTGCGCCGGCTGATGGCCGACGCACGAACGACCACGGGTGACGCATGAACCAGTACACCGCTGCCACCTACGGCAACCACATCGCGGAGATCTACGACGAGCTGTACGCCGGCATGTTCGACGAGGAGGCGCAGGTGGCGCTGCTCGCCGAGCTTGCCGCCGGCGGGCGCGCACTGGAGCTGGGCATCGGCACCGGCCGACTGGCGATCCCGCTGGCGGAGCGCGGTGTGGAGGTGCACGGTGTCGATGCCTCGGAGGCGATGGTAGCGCGCCTGCGCGCCAAGCCGGGCGGTGAGGCCATCCCAGTGGTGATCGGCGATTTCGCCGATGTGCCGGTGGAGGGGCGGTTTACGCTCATCTACGTGGTGTTCAACACCTTCTTCGCCTTGCTCACGCAGGAGGATCAGGTGCGCTGCTTCCAGAACGTGGCCGCGCACCTGGAGGACAACGGTGTCTTCCTGATCGAGGCGTTCGTGCCGGATCCGGCACGCTTTGTGCGCGACCAGAACGTACAGACCTCGCGCGTGGGTATTGGACGGGTGGTGATCGACGCCGCCCGGCACGACCCCGTGTTCCAGCGCGTGTTCACGCAGCACATCCATATCACGGAGGCGGGGGTGCGCCTCTACCCGGTGCACCTGCGTTATGCCTGGCCGGCGGAGTTGGACCTGATGGCGCGGCTGGCCGGCCTGCAACTGCGCGCCCGGTGGGGCGGCTGGCGGGGCGAGCCCTTCACCGCCGCCAGCACCACGCACGTCTCGGTGTACGAGCGGGCGTAGCGGCCCTGGAATACGCGACCTTCACCCGGCGCTTGCCCCGGCCGAAGGCCCGGCCGTGCCGGGGGGCGCTTATCGCCTTGTCTGCCCCGCGGGCGCCTGCCCCTTCTTCGCACCGGAATCCCCCGCAAATGTCCGGCGGGGCGTCGTTCAGATCGGTGAACGGCTCCGGCGGAGGGGAAGGGATGTTGACCTGCACGGGCTGCTACAAGAAGACCGAACTGGACGACGTGACCGAGATCTACGACACCGAGTGGTGCCGATGCCTCGCCTGTCACGAGCCGCAGCGCGGCGTCCACCGGCCGGTGCCGGAGCCGCTGCGTCGCCAGGTGCTCGAGGTGCTGGCGGCCTGCGAGCCGGACCCCTGAACGGCGGCGCGATGCTTCCTCACCCGGCCGGTCTGACCGGGGCCGGGCGGGAGGAGGCGATACGGCGGTAGAGGTCCATCTGCTGGAAGAAATGCGCCAGCACGTAATGTTCGTTGATGTCGTGCTGGCGGTTGTCGCTGTTGGCGGCGGGTAGCCAGAAGGTGGGTAGGCGCAGCACCTCGGTGAAGACGTAGCCCGGCAGCGTGCCGCCCAGCAGCGGCACCACCACCGGCGGCCCGCCCGTCTCCGCCAACAGGCCGAGCAGCCAGTCGCAGGCCGGCTGCTCGGGCGGGGTGAAGCTGGCCGGCAGATCGTCGCCCGTGCGCACGGTGAAGCTGATGCCCGGCTCCCCGCCCCGGCTCGCCGCGGTGGCCGCCGCCTCCACGATGGCGCGCACGGCCGCGGGCGGGGTGTCGGGCGTGAGGCGCACGTCCAGACGGGCGTGCACGGAGCGGGGGATGATGGTGCGCGTCAGCTCCGGCGAGGCGCCCTCGCTCATCAGGTGGTTGACGTTCACGGTGGGCCACAGGAACGGCCGCCAGGTGGCCTCCGTGGCCAGCTCGGCGAAGGTGTGCTCCGCCTGCCGGCGGAAGGCGTCGTGCCGCTCCGCGTAGGCGCGCACGCGCCCCTCGACCTCGGCGATGAGGCGCGCCAGCGGCAGCACCGGGTTGGGCAGGATGTTGCCGTAGTTGCCGGAGTGGAGCGAGGCCGGCGCCCCGTTCTCCGCCACGATGTCCACGATCAGGAGCCCGCGCACGCCCAGTACCAGCGTGGGCCGGTTCTGTTGCTTGGGCCCGTCGGAGCCGACGACGAGATCCGCCGCCAGCCGGTCGCGGTAGCGCTCGGCCACGGCGCGCAGGTGGGGGCTGCCGTGCTCCTCCTCGCCGTCCAGCAGCACCTTCACGTGCCACTGGAGCGTGCCGGCGCGGGCGGCGTCCAGCAGGCCTAGGAGGGCGGCCAGGTGCTGGCCCTTGTTGTCCGCGCCGCCGCGCGCCACCAGCACCACCCCGTCCAGCGCCTCGGCCGGCAGCGTCGCCGGGTCTACCGGTTGCCCCTCATGAAAGTACGCGGGCGTGAGCGGGTGGCAGGGCACGCCCTCCCACACCCACTGTGCGGCGTCGCCGGGCGGCTGCACGTCGTAGTGGCCGTAGACGAGGAGCGTGGGCGCGCCGGGCGGACCAGGGATCTCGCCGTACAGGCAGGGCGTGCCGGCGCCGTCCTCGGGCAGGAGCGGCGTGAGCTCCAGCCCCAGCGAGCGCCACAGCGCCTGCACCTCCGCCACCATCGCCGGCGTCACCCGGCGGCTGACGGTGGCGAGGCGCACGTAACGGTCGAGCAGGGCGAGGCGGTCGTGGCGGTCGGACACGGCGGTTCCTCCCTTCCGGTCGGGCGGCGGGCGGCTGGGGCCCATTCTATTGCCTGCCCGCGCAAGGCAATAGAATGGCGGAGAACAGGACCCGGTTGCACGGCCCCGGGCGGGGGCCGGGAAAGGAGCGTGTGCCATGCGTGAGGCGGTGATCTGCTGTCCGGTGCGCACCCCCGTCGGCCGGTTCGGCGGGGCGCTCAAGGACGTGGACGCGGAGACGCTGGCGGCCACCGTGGTGGAGGCGGTGCTGCAGCGCACCCGGATGGACCCGCGCGTGATCGACGACGTGGTGTTCGGCCACTGCTACCCCAACGGTGAGACGCCGGATATCGGCCGCATCGCGGCGCTGCGCGCCGGCCTGCCGGTGGAGGTGCCCGGCGTGCAGGTCGATCGGCGCTGTGGCTCCAGCCTGCAGGCGATCTGCCTGGCCGCCATGGAGGTGCAGACCGGCGTGGCGGACGTGGTGCTGGCGGGCGGTGTGGAGAGCATGAGCCAGGCCGAGTTCTACACCACCCAGGTGCGTTGGGGGCCCAACCGCGGCGCCATCCAGCTCATGGACCGGTTGGACCGGGGCCGAGTGACGGCCGGTTCCAGCCGCTACCCGGTGCCCGGCGGCATGATCGAGACGGCGGAGAACCTGCGCCGCCAGTACAAGATCTCGCGCCAGGAGCAGGACGAGTATGCACTCCGCTCGCACCAGCGGGCGGTGGCTGCCTGGGAGGCGGGCAAGTTCGACGCCGAGATCGTGCCGGTGCCGGTTCCCTCCAAGAAGGGCGAGGGGATGCTCTTCACCCGCGACGAGCACCCGCGCGCCGACACCACGCTGGAGAAGCTGGCGGCGCTCAAGCCCATCCGCATCAACGTGGACCCGGAGGCGACGGTGACGGCCGGCAACGCCAGCGGCGAGAACGACGCCGCCGCCTGTTGCATCGTCACCACGCCGGAGAAGGCGGCGGAGCTGGGCCTCAAGCCGATGGGCAAGCTGCGCTCCTGGGCGGTTGCCGGCGTGCACCCGGCCTATATGGGCATCGGCCCGGTGCCGGCCACCAAGAAGGCGCTGGAGCGTGCCGGCCTCAGCCTGGCGGACATGGACCTCATCGAGCTGAACGAGGCGTTCGCCGCCCAGGTGCTGGCCGTGACGCGCGAGTGGGGGTTCACCGAGAAGGACTTCGACCGCCTGAACGTGAACGGCTCCGGCATCTCCATCGGCCATCCCGTGGGCGCCACCGGCGCCCGTATCATGGCCACGCTCTTGCACGAGATGGAGCGGCGGGGCGCCCAGTTCGGCCTGGAGACGATGTGCATCGGCGGCGGCCAGGGCATCGCCGCCGTGATCGAGCGCGTCGGCTAGCGATGCGCCCTGCCGCGGGGCATGCACGGCGGGGGGCGAGCCCGGTGGGAAGCCCACGTGACTCGCTCCCCCGCCCGCGTTGCCCTTCCCTTTCCCCCGCGCGCTCATTGCAAGCCAAGCGGCGCCAGCACGCGCAGCGCCTCCGTGCGCTCGGCGGCGTCGGGGTAGAGGTCCTCCAGGCGGATGAGGCCGCCGGGGCCGGCGAAGCGCGCTAGGCCCTGCACACACTCCTTGCGGTCGAGACCGGGCTGCCAGTCGCGGCAGGCCTGCGGGCGGGCCGGGTGGACGGTGCAGGTGGTGCGTCGTTCCTCGTAGCGCAGGAAGACGCAGTGGCCGTCCACCTGGCGCAGGAGGCGGCGCTCGTCGTCCAGCGGGTAGGGCTGGGTGTAGGCCGCCTCGAACTCCGCCACGCTCAGGCCAAGGTGCGCGGCCAGGCGCTCGCTGTCGGTGCGGGTAAGGAGGGGCTGCCAGCGCTCGCAGCAGAGCCCGCAGCGGTGGCAGGGGATGGCCGGGCCGCCCGTCTCCAGCGCATGCACGCCCATCGGCGTGACGATCTGCGCACGCATGGCCCGTCTCTCATCCGACAGGTCCAGGGCGATCGTCCCGCGCTGCCCCCCGCCCGTCAAGCGGGCGGAGTTGACAGCGCCACCGTGGCCCATATACTACCTCCATGACAAACAAGCGCTCGTTAGGGACCCTGGAGGGTTCGCGCCGAGCGGCGATCCTGGAGGCGGCCAAGCGGCTGTTCGCCGAGCGCGGCTACCACGCCACCTCGGTGCGCGACATCGCCGCCGCTGTGGACCTGCAGGGCGGCAGTCTCTACGCCCACATCGCCGCCAAAGAGGATCTGCTCTGGGAGCTAGTCAGCCGCGCCGCCGAGCGCTTCCTGAGCGGCGCCGCCGCCGCAGAGGCGGAGGAGCCGGAGCCGCGCCGGCGCCTGCGCCGCCTGGTGGAGGCGCACGTGGCCGTGATGACCGATGACCCGGCCAACGCCGTCGTGTTCCACCACGAGTGGCGTGCCCTGCCCCCGGACCGCCGCGCGGCCATCGCCGCCCAGCGCCGGGCCTACGAGGCCGTCTTCCGCCGCGCCATCGAGGACGGCGTGCGCAGCGGCATCTTTGTGGCCTCGGACCCCAAGTTCGCCACCCTGCTCGTGCTCTCGCTTGGCAACTGGCTGTACCAGTGGTACCGGCCGGACGGTCCCCTGACGCCCTCGGAGATCAGCGCCCGCTTCATGGATCTCATCGAACGCGCGCTGGGCGCGCGCCCCGAGCCGCCGAGAGAGCCGCTCAACGGCTACCGCTCTGACGGGTAACGATGCCGCCCCCCGCCGCGGCCGGATGGAGGTGTCGCGTGATCATCCAGGATGACCTGCTGGCTCCCGACGTGGTGGCGGATCCGTATCCCTATTTCGGCCGCTTGCGCGAGGAAGACCCCGTCCATTGGAACCCGCGCTGGGGTGGGTGGTTGGTCACCCGCTACGACCATGTGGTCGAGGCCCTGCGCGACGCCGACCGCTTCTCCGCCGACCGCATGGCGTCGCTGGCCCTGGAGCTGTCGCCCGCGGACCGAGACCGCCTCTCGCTCCTTATCAACTACTTCTCAAAGTGGCTGGTGTTCACCGACCCACCGTATCACACCCGCGTGCGCATGCTGATCAATAAGGCGTTCACGCCCACCAGTGTGGAGCGGCTGCGTCCGCGGGCGCGCCAGATCGTCGACGAGCTGCTGGCACCGGTGGCCGACCGCGGCAGCATGGAGTTCATCCACGAGTTCGCCTTCCACCTGCCGGTGATCGTCATCTCCGAGTACATGGGCGTGCCCCCTGAGGACCGGGAGCAGCTCAAAGAGTGGTCCGACGAAACCTCGCGTGTGTTCTTTATCCGCGCCGATGAGCCCGACCGCCGCGAGCGCTCGCAGGAAGGGCTGCGCCACCTGCTGGAGTACTTCGAGCCGCTGATCGAGGACCGGCGCCGCCATCCCAAAGACGACCTCATCACCGCCCTGGTGCAGGCCGAGGAGCGGGGTGACCTGCTCTCCCACGAGGAGCTGCTCGCCACCTGCACCGTGCTCATCTTCGCCGGCCACGAGACCACCACCAACCTCCTGGCCAACGGCCTGGTCGCCCTCATGGAGCAGCGCGACCAGTGGGAGCGGCTGCGACGCGATCCCTCCCTGGTGCGGCCGGCGGTGGAGGAGCTGTTGCGCTATGACGGTCCGGTGAAGGCCACCTTCCGCTGGGCCAGGGTTGATACCGAGCTGGGGGGCAGGCCCATCCGCGCCGGCGATCGCATGCTGCTGGTGCTGGGAGCGGCCAACCGCGACCCCCGCAAGTTCGCCCGCCCGGACGAGCTGGACATCACCCGCACCCCGAACCCGCATGTGGCCTTTGGCCACGGGATTCACGTCTGTCTGGGGGCGCCGCTGGCGCGGCTGGAGGCGCAGGAGGCCTTCCTGGCCCTGTCTCAGCGCTTTCCCACCCTGCGCCTGGCCGACCGACCGCGTGAGTACCATCGCACGATCGTGGCCCGCGCCCTCAAAGAACTCTGGGTAGAGTGGTCATGAGCCGGCGCCTGCGCATCACCATCGACTACGACCGCTGCGTGGGCTCGGGCATCTGCGTGCTCACGGCCCCCGGCGTGTTCGCCTACAACGCGGACCGCCAATCCATGGTCAAGGATCCGGCGGCGGAGCCGGAGGAGCGCGTGCTGCAGGCGGCCGAGGGCTGCCCGCAGATGGCGATCATCGTGCAAGACGCCGACACGGGTGAGCGGCTCTTCCCGCCGCCCGGGCTGGGCTGAGGCGGTCCATAGAGCCGGGGGCGAGCCCGGCCGGCGCGGGCGCGGGACCGACCCGCGCGGTGAAGGCCGCCCCTCACCCGGCCGCGCCTCGGTTCCGCCCCGGCTCCGTCGGGGCGATCCGACGCAGGGCGGCCACCAGCTCCGCGACCGGCGGGTGGTCGCCCGCGTGACGGGCATAATGGGCGTAGCGCACCGTGCCGTCCCGGTCGATGATGAACGTGCCGGGGAGCAGGCGGGTATCGCCCACCGGCGTCCCGCCGAGGTGGCCCTTGAGGGCGGCCTGTACGTAGCGGGCCAGCACCGCGGGGCCGAACAGCTCCGCCGGCCGGCCCTGCCGCAGGGCAAAGGCGCGGTATGCGGAACGCTGCGGGTCTGCCAGGCAGGTGAAGGGCACGCGCAAGCGCCGGCAGAGGGCCTGTACCTGTTCAGGGGTTCCCTGGAGCACGGCCACCACCCGACCGCCCGCCGCTTCGATTTCCCCTGCGCCCGCACGGAGCGCCGCCAGGTACTCCCGGCAGAACGGTCAGCCCATGTGACGCAGGAAGGCCACCACCAGCGGCCCTTCCCGCCAGAGGTCCGACAACCGCACGGCCTGGCGGGTCGGGCTTTGGAGGGTCACATCCGGCGCGCGGTCGCCCTGTTGGAGCGTCATCACCACACCTCGTGCTGGTCGGTCAGGTGCCTGGGAGGCGCCAGGCTCGCGTTGCCCCATCCCCATCATCACGCACTGCGGGGCCGGCATGGAACCCGTCTTCCCCGTTCCTGGGCTATACTGGGCATGCCCGGTAGGGGCCGTGGAGCGAGCGATGAGCACAGAGGACCTGGGCCTGGAGCCGTTTGAAAGCGACCCCCAACTGGCCGGCTTCACCAAGGAGCAGATCCAGAAGGCCTACCTCGGCGCCAAGCGGATGTCCGAGAAATACGTGGAGAAAGGGCCGTACAAGTTCTTTCCCGACGCGCTCACCGTGGAGCTGGTGCAGCGCGGCCTGGCCAAGAATGAGCTCTTGTACGGCAAACGCTACTGTCCCTGAATGACCCTGTCGGGCGATCCGGCAGAGGATCGCCTGAAGATCTGTCCGTGTGACAGACACCACGAGGACATCGCGCGCGACGGGTTCTGCATCTGAATGTTCTTCGTGTCGGAGGAGTTCCTCCGCAAGTATGAGGCCGGTGAGGCCTTCGGCAGCACCCTAGACGAGGTGACCAAGCCCGGCGAGAGCCTGTTCCCCGAGGCGCACGGCGCGGGCGGCGAGAAGAAAAGCAAGGCCGAGCGCGCCCAGGAGGCGCGGCGACGCGCCCACGCTGAGGAGTGAAAGGCGAGGGACGAGGAACGGGCAGACGGCCCTCCTCGTCCCTCGCCCGTTACGATGCGCGCCGGTGGCAACCACGAGAACCGCAAGCCGCCCTCGGCGCGCCCCCGGCTGACGCCTCCTGCCAACGAAACCTCTATGACCTGTCGTTCCCTGAGGGCATTCCCACATCGACACGGCCGCCCCGGCCCGCTGCATCCCGGTACCGCTGTTCCTTAGCGGGCCGGGGCTGAACCCACGCCGCCGCACCGGTCCGCCTGCCGCATTGCCGCAACCGGAGGTATCGTGAGGGGCGAGGGAGGTGGAACCCGTTCATCCATCGGCCGGGCCGGCGCGCCGGCCCGCCGGTCCAGGAGCGTGATGCCGTGGACGATGCCACCACCACCACCGGATCGCTGCCCGGCGCCGCGGTCCCGACCGCCGGCCGGCTCACGCGCGCCACCGCCGTGCGCTTCGTCCTGCTGCTTGGCCTGGTCAGCCTGCTGGCCGATATGACCTACGAGGGCG
>JBHOQW010000273.1:0-3053 GCA_042408665.1 Dehalococcoidia bacterium | reverse complement strand
CAGGAGTTCCCGCGCGACGCCTTTCTCCTCAACCAGGTGACCGGCCCCTTCAGCCTGATCGGCTTCGGCGGCGGCCCGGACTGGCGGCGGGAGTGCTACGCCCTGCTCACCCCACTGGCACCGGCCTACGGCGACGACTGGTGGTTCCTCAGCGCCTACGCCTTTGTGCACAACGAGCTGGGGCAGTTCGCGGAGGCGCGCCGCTTGGCCGAACGTGCCCTGACGTTGCATCCCGGCAGCGCACACACGGCGCACACCGTTGCTCACGTGTACTTCGAGGCGGGCGACGACCGCGAGGGTGCGGCCTTTCTGGACGGCTGGATGCCCGGCTACGAGCGGGCCGGCCAGTACTACGGCCACCTCACCTGGCATCACGCCCTTTTTGAGCTGGCCGCCGGGCACTACGCCCGTGCCCTGGCGCTGTACGACGGCGCGTTGCGCCCGTCGCTCTCGCTGGGCACGGCGATCATCACCCTCTGCGACGCGGCCGCCCTCCTGTGGCGCTGCGACCTGTACGCCTGCGCCGCCACCGACGGCCGCTGGCCGGAGGTGCAGGCCTTCGCCGCGCAGGCGTTCCCGCGGCCGGGGGTCACCTTTGCCGATCTGCACGCCGCCATGGCTTACGCCGCCACCGGCGACCACGCCGCGCTCATACGCCTCATCGACGGCCTGCGCGCGCGGCTGGCACAGGGCAAGCTGCCCGCCGGTGAGGTGGTGCCGCGGCTGGCGGAGGGCATCCTCGCCTTCAGCGAGGGCGATTACGCGCGGGTGATCGAGCTTATCGAGCCGTACACCGAGCAGATCGTGCGCGTGGGCGGCAGCAATGCCCAGCGTGAGGTGTTTGAGGACACGCTCCTGGAGGCCTACCTGCGCACCGAGCGCTACGAGCGCGCCGAGGCGCTGCTGCGCCGGCGGCTGGCGCGTCGCCATACCCCGCGCGACGCCTTTCGCCTGGGCCGGGTGCTGGCGGCCACGGCGCGGGCCGAGGCCGCGGCGCACAGCCTGCGCACCGCGCGCGACGGCTGGGCCACGGCCGACCCGGGATCGCCCGAGGTGCAGGCCGTAGAGCACACCCTGGCCGCGCTCGGCGTCGCCTGAGAACCACCACGATAGCGAGACGGGGGAAAGCCTGTGGCGCATTTCACGATCATGGTGTTGCCGGGCGACGGCATCGGCCCGGAGGTGACCGCAGAAGCGGTGAAGGTGCTCGGGGCGGTGGAGAAGCGCTTCGGGCACGAGTTCACGTTTCAGGAGGACGTCGTCGGTGGGGCGGCGGTGGACCGCTTCGGCGTCGCCGTCCGCGAGGAGACGATCGCGGCCTGCAAGGCGGCGGACGCCGTCCTGTTCGGCGCCGTGGGCGGGCCGAAGTGGGATGACCCCAAGGCGCCACCCGAGCGCCGGCCGGAGTGGGGCCTGCTCCGCCTGCGCAAGGAGCTGGGGCTGTTCGCCAACCTGCGCCCGGTGCGCGTCCACCCGCTGATGCTCGACGCCAGCCCCATCAAGCGCGAGGTGCTGCAGGGCACCGACATGGTGGTGATCCGCGAGCTGACCGGTGGCCTGTACTTCGGCCAGCCCAAGCGGCGCTGGACGGATGAGTACGGCCGCCAGGCGGTGGACACGATGTATTACTCCGAGGCCGAGGTGCGGCGCATCCTCCAGGTCGGCTTCGAGCTGGCACGGCAGCGCCGGCGTAAGCTCACCAGCGTGGACAAAGCCAACGTGCTGGAGACGGGCCGCCTGTGGCGCGAGATCGCCACCGAGATGGGGCGCGAGAACCCAGACGTCGAGCTCGAGCACCTGCTGGTCGACGCCTGCGCCATGTACCTCATCCGCCGTCCAGCCGACTTTGACGTCATTGTCACGGAAAACACCTTCGGCGATATTCTTACCGACGAGGCCAGCATGCTCGCCGGCTCGATGGGCATGCTGCCCAGCGCCAGCCTGGGCGAGCGGCGGCCGGACGGCACCGGCCTGGGCCTGTACGAGCCGATCCACGGCACCGCCCCCGATATCGCCGGCCAGCGTAAGGCTAACCCCATCGCCGCCATCCTCAGCGCGGCCATGCTTCTGCGCCTCTCGCTCGGCCTGAGCGCCGAAGCGGAGGCGGTGGAGCGCGCGGTAGACGCCGTGCTCACCGCGGGCCTGCGCACGGCCGACATCGCTGCCGAAGGGACCACCGTGGTGGACACCGTGACGATGGGCGATGCGATCGCCCGCCATATCACGTGAGACCAGAACACCCCAGAGATCCTCGACCACGCCGCGCACACGCGCACAGAGGAACGCTATGACGGACACGATCCCTGCCGATCTGGCCACCTGGCGACCGGAGCTGGACAGCCCGGTGTGGGAGCGCTATCCCGAGTTCACGGCCGCCAACGCCCAGGAGGTCTACCCCGGCGTCGGTGACCCGCTCTCCTATGACGTCAACCTGATCGCCATCGAGCACGGCTTCCGCGCCACCGCCGAGCGCATGGGCCTGACCAAGGTGCTGGGCCTGGACCACTGGCCGCACCTGGCCTGCTTCGGCGCCTTCTACGGCCACGTGTTCATCAACATCTCCACGTTGCGCGAGCTGGTGAAGTGGGTACCGGGCGGCAACCCCGACGCCGTCGACGAGCAGCTCTTCGGCCGCGCCCGTCCGGCCGACGGCGTTGCCTGGCGGCCGTCCTGGAAGCACCGCCTGGTGCGCCTGCGCACCCTCCTGCGCCTCATCCCCATGCTACGCCGGGTACGGTCGGACCTGCTGGCCAACAACCTGGCCGTGGAGGGCTACCTGCAGAAGGTGCAGGCGGCGGACCTGGCCGCGCTAAGCGACGTCGACCTGATGCGCGAGCTGGACGAGGCGTACCGCCGCAACCTCGTCACCTGCGAGATTCACTCCGCCAGCACGACGCTCTCCGGCAATAGCTTTGAGAACCTGCGTGCCTTCCTCATCAAACAGGGCTTTGACCGGGTGGACGCGCTGGTGGCGGACCTGTGCACCGGCTTAGCGGATGTGGAGAGCGCCAAGCCGGGCCGCGAGCTGGCACGGTTGGCGCGGCGCATCCGCG
>JBHOQW010000270.1:0-1408 GCA_042408665.1 Dehalococcoidia bacterium | reverse complement strand
CGGATCCGCTTCGTGGCGGCGGACGTGCGCGTCTTCGGCACCGGCGGCGCCCCGGCCGCCTTCTTCGACCCCGCGCGTCGCACCGCCGCCGGTCGCCGCCTGCGCCACGTGGAACAGTACGAACCGCCCCTCTCCGTGGTGCGCGACTGGCTCCCGGTCACCCCCGCCGTCGGCGTCAAGCTCTCGCCGGCGGTGGACCCGGCGGAGCTGGCCGCCCTGGGGCTCGACGGCGAGCTGGAGTTCATCTCGGTGGACGGGGAGCTGCGCGAGGCGGCGTTGTGGCTGGGGCCGCTGCGCACCGCCGCCCGGCGCGCCACCCTGCTGCCCGCCGGCCATACCCTCACCGAAGCCGGGGCGCCCCCGCCGCCGGTGGCGCCCCCCGGCCGCTACCTGTTGGAGCCGGACCCGGCGGTCTACCGCGCCGGCCTGCTGGCCGAGCTGGCGGCTCAGCTTCGCGCCTGGCAGATCGACCCCACCATCGCCTACCTGAGCACCGATACGCCTCCCAGTACCCCCTTCGCCCGTGCCTGGCGGGTGGAGGAGACGCTGCCCTTCAGCGTCAAGGGCGTGCGCCGCCGCCTGCGCGCGCTGGGGGTGGGCTCGGTTACCGTGAAGAAGCGCGGCTCGCCGCTGGACCCACAGCAGTTCGCGCGCCTGCTGCGCCTGGAGGGCACGGCGCACCGCACAGTGTTCCTCACACGGGTGATGGGGCGGCCGGCGGCGATCATCGCCGCGGATCTGCAGGCGGGTGGGTACGCGGCCAACCCAGCGGTTGGAGCGTGAGCGGCGGCCGACGCTACAATCGCCGGGAACTCCTTGGAGAGCGGTGACGATGGGCGCGATCGTGGTGGCGTCGAGCAACGGGCGGGTGGGGATCGCGGCGGCGATGGCGGTGCTGCGCCGGGGCGGCTCCGCCCTCGATGCGGTGGAGGTCGGCACGCGCCTGGTGGAGGACAACCCGGAGGACCACACCGTGGGCACCGGCGGCCTGCCCAACCTGCTGGGCGAGGTGGAGCTGGACGCCTCGATCATGGACGGGCGCACCCTAGCCTGCGGCGCCGTGGCCGCGCTCAAAGGCTTCCCCAACCCCATCTCCGTCGCCCGCCGGGTGATGACCGACCTGCCGCACGTGCTACTGGTGGGTGAGGGGGCGGCGCGCTTTGCCGCCGAGTGCGGCTTCCCGCGGGCGAACCTGCTCACCGAGGAGGCGCGGCGTATCTGGCGGGAGCGGCTGGCGGGGACGCTGCCGGCCGGCGCCGGGCCGGGTGAGATCGCCTACTACGAGGCGATGCGCCGCTGGGCGCGTCTGGCCGCCGACCCGGAGCGGGCGGGCGGCACGGTGAACTTCATCGCCCGCGACCGCGACGGGAACCTCGCCTCCGCCGTCTCCACCTCCGGCTGGGCGTGG
>JBHOQW010000080.1:0-15001 GCA_042408665.1 Dehalococcoidia bacterium | reverse complement strand
AAGAACCGAAACAAAGCGGCGCAACCGACGCAGGCGACCCGGGAGAGTGCGATCAGCGTCCTTGATAGCGTGAACCTCCACGCCTGCCCGGCGCAGCTCCTCGCGCATCGGTTCGATTCCGTCACCCGGTGCACGCTCGGCACCGCAGATGACGGCGACGCGGTACCCCAGGCGCCGCAGTCCACGGGCCAGTTTGACGACGTAGATCGCCGTGCCGCCCATGCTCCAGACGTCGGTGTAGAGAACGATCGGCACGTCGGCCGGCAGCGCCTGGTTGCGGGCCGGCTGCAGAGGCCGGTAATGGACTTGCGCGTGACTGAGCCTGAGCCTCACTGGTTCTCCCTCATGCCGAGCGCGATCGTGTTCGAGGTCGTCTGCCAGGCGAGCACATAAGGCCGGCCCCTCACGAGCCCGGCATTCTCCTCCACGTATCCCCCTTCCCATGGCAACACGCTGGCGACCGCGACCGGGGAGCGGGGAGGGTAGAGTTTCGGTGCAGGGCGGCCACGGGAGCGTGCGCCGGACACCCGGCCGCTATCGACCCGGCTCGGCGGTGTTCTGTGCCCGTACCGGTTGCTCCGAACAGCATGAGCGGCACCGGCCAGCGGCCTTGGCGCACACGTGTATCGGTACTAGTAGGAGAAGTCTGCGCACCGACGGCCACGTGAGGGAGTAGTACAGGAGGTGCACCGGGGATACGTAGCATGCCAGGAGAATGGCGCGCATCGAGAGGTAGAATTGCTGCACTTGTGCATAAAGAAGTGAATGGATGAGCAATGTGCGTACGTGTCCGCCAATGTGCGTGCAATATATCCTGAACGCTCTGAAATACTCAATATTCACTCCATATCTTCGCGCTCTGAGAATATTGGACCAGAAATGTCTTGTCAGATATTTGCGCTGCCTGGCTATCAATATATCCTGATCCCGTCCAGCTGGTCTCAGCCGGTATAGAACCGATGGGACCGGTTGAAATACAACGCGGCAGCGCAACGCAAGGCGAAGGTGCCAGTCCCAGTCCTCTCCATACCTGAGTGATTCGTCAAAGTAACCGATCCGACGGAACGTTAACTTCCTCACAACGGTTGTGCCAATCTGCGGCATATACTGCAAAAACATAAAAAATATGTCGGAACAATTGCATGAACGCGGTGGCAAAGGGTCGGAGACCGGAGATCTGTTGGTGTCAGTCCCCACGTACTGGCTGACAACAGCGTCAACCTCCGGGTTGCGAAGCAGTTTAAGCAGATGTGGTCGGATGTGGTCGGATGTCCACAGGTCATCGTCGTCGAGGAACGTGACGAATTCCGCGTTGGCAGCTCGGACGCCCGCGTTCCGCGCTGCGGCCGGTCCGGGCCGCCATTCGCGTAGGTACACGGCGCCGAAGTCGCGCGCAACGCGCTCGGTGGCGGGCGATGGCCGGTTGTCAACCACGATGATCTCAAAGGTCAGGTCCGGTCCTTCCAGGCGGCGAATGCTGGCCAGCGCCTCGGCTAACAGGTGCGGTCGATTCGCCGTCGGTACGATCACGGAGACGCACACGGGCCATAGGGCCGGCGGCAGTCGGCAGGACGCTGGGTCAGGAAGGCGTGGGGAGGCGAGAGCCGGCTCTAAGTGGAAAAGCCCGTGGCGGCTGCCGGTCAGGCGGCTCACGGGCGGGATGGAGTCGAACGAGGCGGTGCCTCCTTGCTGCGGTTCACACATGTTGACCGAACAACAGGTCGGTAGAGTGAGCGTGGCACATCTTGCCATGCGATCGTTGCCATGAAGTATATAAGCGGTTGAGATGAGGTTCGAATGATCAATTGGCTTCGGACAAGAACCACTTCTGCACCATCCCCCGGCCTGCCCTGAACCGTGTGGCGCCACACTGGGGAGCATGACGCCACGGCGCGCGCGGTTGCTTTTCTACCCGGTGCACTTCCTGCCCGAGCCCTGGAACGGGATCGACGAGCACCTGCTCTTGCTCGCCCGCTCCCTCGACCGGGACCGGTTCGAGCCGTTGCTCCTGCACCAGCCGCGCGACGGCCCCCAGACCCCGGCGCTGGCGGAGCGCGCGGGTATGCGCCTGGTGCCGGCGCCCGAGGAGGTGGGCCCCATCCGGCAGCGGCTGCACGCGCTGCACGCCCTGCTCCGCCGGGAACGGGTCGATATCCTGCACATCCACACGCCGGCGGCAGGTGGACAGGCGATCCCGGCGCTGGCCGCGCGTCTGGCCGGCGTGCGGGCAACGCTGGTGACCTACCACCAGGTCCAGCCCCGCCGCCTGCCCGCGCGCAGCCGCGCCCTCAACTCCCTCACGCACACGCTCCTGATCGACGCCACCGTCGCCGTCTCGGGCGACGTGCGCGACACCCTTGTCCGCGCGGCCGGCCTGCCCCGGCGGCGAATCCGGGTGATCCGCAACGGCATCGACCCCGCGCCTCCACCCGCCATCACGGACGGGCTGCCGCCGCGCGAACCGGGAGAGGTGCGCATCGGCTACTTCGGTCGGCTGTCACACGAAAAGGGCGTGCACGTGCTGCTTCGGGCGCTGGCCGAGCTGGCGGCACAGGCATCGCACGTTCGCACCTTCATCGTGGGGGACGGTCCAGAACGGGCGGCGCTGGCGGCGCTGGCCGCCCAACTGGGCCTGGGCGAGCGCGTGTCGTTCCTGGGCTTCCGGCCGGACGCACGGGCGCTGATGGCGCAGGTGGATATCGTTGCACACGTGCCGATCTACGAGGGGTTCGGGCTCGTGGTGCTGGAAGCGATGGCCGCCGGCCGCGCGGTGGTGACCAGCGATGCGCCCGGCGGGCTCAGGGACATCGTGGATCACAAGACGACGGGGCTGGTGGTGCCGGTCGGCGATGTGGGGGCCACGGCGCGCGCCCTGCTCTACCTGGTTGAAGACGCCGAGACGCGCCGGCGCCTGGGCGCGAACGGCCGCGCGCGGTGCGTGCAGCACTTCTCCGCCACGCATATGGCCGCGCAGGTCACGACGCTCTACGAGACCGTGCTGGCGCGCCGCTACGCCGCCGGCCCCGCAGCGGCCCCTATGCGCGCGCAGGCGCAGGATTGAGGTCCCATGGAACGGACGCTCTCCGGCGGCCTGCCGCCCAATACGACGGGCTCACCGGCCGCACTACCTCAGCCCGAGGCATCGACCGGGGCGCGGCTGGTGCGCAACGTGCTCGCCCTAGGTGCCGGCCAGGTGTTCACCCTGGTGTTTAGCTCCGTGCTCACCGTGTTGCTGCCCCGGTACCTGGGCGACGAGCGGCTGGGACGGATCGCCACGGCGGGCTCGTTGACCGGCTTCTGCGGCCTGATCGCCTCGCTCGGTATCAGCACCTACTTAGCAAAGGAAGTGGCCCGCCATGGGCCCCGTGGGCATCTGAGCGTGCTCAACGCGCTCATCACGCGCGCGCCGCTCACCGCGGCGGCGTGCCTGCTGGCGATCGTCGCCGCCGCCCTCCTCGGCTACGACCCGCTCACCCGCCGCCTGGTCGCCATCTACTGCCTCGGTATCGTGTTCGGCTCCGTGGCCGGAGTGCTGGTCGGCACGCTGCAAGGGCTGCAGGAGATGCGCTGGGTGGCGCTGGGCGATGTGGTGGGCAAGGGGCTTCTCCTGGCAGGCGTGGTCACGGTCATTTGGGGCGATCACGGCTTGCTGGCGCTGGCGCTGGTGTGGCAGCTCGCCAACCTCGGCAGCATCCTGGTCTATCTCGTGCCGCTGTCCCGCCACGGGGCGCTCGCGGGCACACTCGACCGTCACGGGTGGCGACGGCTGGTTACCGGCAGCATGCCGTTCTTTATCTGGCAGGCGGCGCTCATGGTCTACGGCCAGATCGATGTGGTCCTGCTCTCGATCTTCACGCATGCGGCGGTGGTCGGCTGGTACAGCGCCGCGTACCGCATTATCGGCATCCCCACGTTTATCCCCGTGATCATCACCAACGCGGCCTACCCCGCCCTGTCCCAGAGCGCCGGACGTAACGGAACCGCTTTCCACACGCTCGCGCGGCGCAGTCTTCACGTCGTGCTGCTGCTGACGATCCCGGTGGGGGTTGGGATTATCGTGATCGCCGAGCCGCTCCTGTCGTTCTTTGGCTATCCGGAAGCATTTCGCAATTCAATTCCGCTGGTGATGATCCTTGCGCTCACGGTGCCGCTTGTCGCGGCCGATATGATCCTCGCCGTTACCATCAATGCCCTTGACCGGCAACGCGCGTGGGCGCTGAGCGGTGTCGCCGCGGCGGTGTTGAATCCAGCCGTAAACCTCCTGTCGATCCCGTTCTTTGAGCGACATCTGCACAACGGGGCGATCGGCGCGGCGATCGTCACCGTCCTGACGGAAGTGTTCATGATGGTGATGGGGCTGCGGCTGCTGCGCGGTGAGGTGTTCGACCGCTCGAGCGTCCGCTTTGCGCTCAAGTGCGTGGCCGCCGCCCTAGTGATGGCCGCGGTGGTGTGGCTGGCCCGGGGCGTGTTCCTCCCGCTGACGGTGGCCCTCGGCGCCTGCGTGTACTTCGCCGCCTCCTTCGCACTGGGCACGCTCTCGGTACATGACGTCCGACGGCTGCGCACCTACGTGCTCAGCCGGGCACGCGCGCGGGCGCCCGTCGCCGCGTGAGCGCCTGGGTGGGCGTGACGGTCACCCGATTCCCACCGGGCAGGCACAGCTCCCTGACGGACGCTTGGTACGGTGCCAGGTGGGGGACCGCCCGCCGTCCCCGCCATCCCGAAAGGCCAAGGGTGTCATGGTGGCATCGGTTCGCCTGGTCACGCTCCGCCGCCTGGAGTGGGACACCGAGTTTTTCGGTGTGCTTATGGGTGCGCTGGCCCTGACCGACGCATGGCCCGCGGCGGGCGCGCCGGTGGCGCGGGCAGCGGCGCTCGCTGCGGAGGTGCGCGCTGTGCTCGGCGAGGCCGCGCGGGCAGGCTACGCGCACCTGATCTTCCGGCTGCCCGCCGAGGACCTGGCGGCCGCCTGGGGCGCGGCGCAGGCCGGGCTACGGCTGGTGGATATTGGTGTGGACTCGACCTTCGCCGTGGATCGCGCGCCGGCGTTGCCCGCGGCACATCCCGCGGTCCGGCCTGCCCGGGCGGATGACCTGCCCGCCCTGCAGGCGATCGCCGCCGACTCGTTCGTCTACAGTCGCTTCGCGGCCGACCCGTTCTTCACGCCCGAGCAGGTGCGTGCGTTCCACCGGCAGTGGATCACGAACCTCTGTGCCGGGCTGGCGGATATGGTCCTCGTGTTCGAGACCGACGGGGATGCGGTTGGCTTCGTGTCCTGCGCGCGTGCCGGTGGTGAGGGGCGCATCCCGCTCATCGCCTCGCACGCGCGGCTGCGGCGGGCCGGCGTGGGCCGGGCACTGGTGACGGCCGCCCTACACTGGTTCGCCGCGGCGGGCGTGTCGGCGGTGCACGTCAAGACCCAGGCCCAGAATTACCCGGCGCTCGCCCTGTACCACCGCCTCGGGTTCACCATTTCCAAAACGGACTTGACGTTCAGCGTGGTGCCGCAGGAGCACGGCACGCCTGTGCAGACGACGACGGTCGTGAAGACGGCCGTACGCGGGCTGGAGTAGGAGGACGACATGACACGGCGTGTGCTGGTCACCGGTGGCGCGGGGTACCTCGGCTCGGTGCTGGTGCCGGTGCTGCTGGACGAGGGATATGAGGTCACGGTGCTCGACCGGTTGTACTTCGGCCGTGAGCCGCTCCATGGCGTGTTGGAGCATCCCCGCTTTCGCCTGGTCGAGGGCGATATCACGTGCCTTGCCCAGCAGAACGGCCTCCTGGACGAGGTCGACGCGGTCGTGCACCTGGCCGGGCTCTCCAATGACCCGGCGTGCGACCTCAAGCCGGAGCTCACGCAGCGCGTGAACTTCGAGGCGACGGCGGAGCTGGCGCGGCGCGCCGCCCGCGCTGGGGTGCGGCGCTTTCTCTTCGCTTCATCCTGCAGCGTCTACGGCTCCAACCCCAGCCCCACGGTCGATGAAGGGTCAGAACTCTACCCGGTCTCGCTCTACGCGCAGAAGAAGGCGGAGGCGGAACGGGTGGTGCTCAACCTGGCGGCGCCGGGGATGACGGTGACCGCGTTACGGATGGCCACGTTGTTCGGGTTGTCGCCGCGCATGCGCTTCGACCTCGCCATCAACCTCATGGTCCTGAACGCCGTCACGCGGCGCACGATCTACGTTTTGGGCGGCGGCCGGCAGTGGCGTCCGTTCGTCCACGTCAGAGATGCGGCGCAAGCGTTCGTCGAGATGCTGGTGGCGCCGGAAGACCACATCGACCGTCAGGTGTTCAACGTCGGCGCGGACGAGCTCAATTTTCAGATCCACGATCTCGCGTGGATGGTGCGGGACACCCTGGCGGATCTCGATGTGTCCGTGGTACCGGTGCCGGACGACCAGGATAAGCGTAGCTACCGCGTTTCGTTCCAAAAGATCAGAGAGACCGTTGGGTTCGAGCCCCGCTGCAACCTGAAAGACAGCATTCTGGAGATGGCGCGGGTCATCCGCTCCGGCCAACTCGGCGACGTGAACGAGACGCGGTTCTACACGGTCAAACATATCAGCACCTTCGTTGAGCGGCCGGCAGTGGTGGGTGGCGAGCCGGTGCGGTCGGAGTTCCTGCCGTTTGCGCTGCCGTCCATCGGCCGTGAGGAAGAGCAGGAGGTGCTGGAGACGCTGCGGTCGGGATGGATCACCACCGGACCGAAGACGCAGCGGTTCGAGCGGATGCTGGCGGAGTACACCGGCGCGCGGCACGCGATCGCCGTCAACAGCTGCACGGCGGCGCTGCACCTGTCCCTGGCCGCGCTCGGCGTTGGCCCGGGCGATGAGGTCATCACCACGGCGATCACGTTTCCGGCCACGGCCAACGTGGTGATCCATCAGGGAGCCAAGCCGGTGCTGGTGGACGTGGATCCGACCACGCTCAACATCGACCCGGCGGCGGTGGAAGCCGCCATCACCCCGCGGACGAAGGCGATCATCCCCGTGCACATGGCCGGCCATCCGGCGGAGATGGACGCGATCTGGGCCATCGCGGCGCGGCACGGGATCGCCGTGATTGAAGACGCGGCGCACGCGATCGGGGCGGAGTACCGCGGGGTGCGGGTCGGCAACCTGGCCGGTTCCGTGGCGGCGTGCTTCAGCTTCTACCCGATCAAGAACATGACCACCATCGAGGGCGGGGCCGTGCTGACGAACGACGACGCCTTCGCGGAACGGGTGCGCCTGCTGGCGCTGCACGGCATCAGCAAGGACGCCTGGAAGCGCTACTCCAGCGAGGGCACGCAGCACTGGGAATGCCTGCTCCCCGGCTATAAATACAACATGACCGACGTCCAGGCGGCGCTCGGTATCCACCAGATCAAGCGGCTGGACGGCTTCCTTCAGGTGCGGGAACGGTACGCGCGGATCTATCAAGAGGCCTTCGCGGATCTACCGGAGCTCGAGCTGCTGCGGGTAGACGCGCACGTGCGTCACGCCTGGCATCTGTTCATCGTGCTCCTGCGCACCGACCGACTGGCGATCACGCGGGATGAGTTCATCGAGGCCCTGCGGCGGGAAAACATCGGGACGGGCATCCACTTCCGCTCGCTGCACATCCAGCCGTTCTATCGCGAGGCGTTTGGCCTTCAGCCAACAGACCTGCCGCACGCCGCGGCGGTGAGCGAGCGCCTGCTGTCGCTGCCGCTGTACCCACGCATGTCCGAGCGTGACGTGCTGGACGTGGTGGCGGCGGTGCGCAAGGTAGTGCAGGCGTACCGGATCTCGGCGGACGCAGCCGTGGCACCGCGCCCAGCGGCCGTGCGGCTGCCGCTACATCTCCCGGCATGACGGGTGGTGGTCAGCAACGCACGAACACGCACGCTCGGCACCGCGGGGCAACGGGCTGCGGGGCCGGCACGCGCGCCGGCGACGCTGCGTTCTGAGTCACGGTCGTGCCCGGCGGCGCTACTCCGTGGGCAGGCCCAGGGGTGGGGTGCGCAGGTACTCGGTGGTGGCGCGCTTGCGGCGGAAGTCGTCGAACGCGCCCTGCACCTGCTCCGCTGCCAGCCCCAGCCGGTTCGCCACGACCTCGGCCGCTTCCCCGCGCTCCTGTGCGGACCACAGGGCGTCCATCAGGGGGAAGGGCAGGCGGAAGAAGAACTCCTCTTGCGTGCAGGAGGCGCTGTAGGTGTCGCTGGTCGGCGGGCGCCGCCGCACCTCCTCCGGCACGCCCAGGTACTCCGCCAGGCGGTAGACCTGCGTCTTGTACAGGTGGGCGAGGGGCTGGATATCCACGCCGCCGTCGCCGTGCTTCACGAAGAAGCCCTGGTCGTGCTCGTTCTTGTTGGCGGTGCCCACCACCGCGTAGTGCCGCCGCTCGGCGTGGTAGTAGAGCATCAGCATGCGCGCCCGTTGCTTCATGTTGGAAGCGGCGACGATGTCGAGATAGACGTCGCGGGGCATGCGCGCCCGCCGCTCGCTCCCGTCCGGCGCCACGACGACCAGGTAGAACAGGTTGAGGAGCCGGCCCTGCGCCAGCCCCGGCGGCAGCACGATTTTGATTTGGTGCACGGCCGGGTCGTAGTCGGGGAAGAGGCGGCGCACGGCGGCATCGCGCCGGTCGTAACAGCCGAGCGCGGCCAGCCCCGGCTCCAGGTCCTCGCGCAGGGGGGTGACGCCCAGCGCGGCGGCCACGTCCCGCGCCAGCCGCTCGCTCTCCGGACTGGAGTCGCGCTCCGGAAGGAACAGGGGGGTGACGCGCTCCGGGCCGAAGGCACGCACGCACAGGGCCAGCGTCACCGAGGAGTCCACGCCGCCGCTGATGCCCAGCACGACGCCGCGTCGACGCCACTGCCGGTACACCGCTGTGCGTAGGAACGCCACGATGCGCTCGGTTTCCGCCTCAGGGTTGATGTCCAGCGTCACACGCGTCTCCTTTGCCCTCTCAGGTGCGAGCTTGCGTATCGCGCTCACGGGCCGCCTTCAGGCCGCGCCGTCGGCCGCCGCGGTCTCTGGATCACCCGCGGGGCAGCGGCCACCGATGGGTGCCACCACACCTGTTCAATTGCACGATATGCCGGGCGGGGCAGCTACTCAGTGCAGGTCGGGTGGGGAGCGAGTGGCCGGTTACCGCGAATGAGCCGGTATGGGCGTGAGCAGCGCCGTCAAGCACGAACGGGATCGCCCCAAATCGTGACGCGGACGCGACCGCGCACCTCCTGAGTTCGCACGGCCTGTCGATAGCCTGCTGGTGAGGACGCTTTCGGTCGCCCTTGTTGACAGGAGTGTGCGCATGTGCGGCATCGCGGGGATGATCGATCTGGGCGGTGGGCGGCCGCCGGACGAGGCGCTCCTGCGCCGCATGATCGCCCTCCTGCGCCACCGCGGCCCGGAGGGCGCCGGCCTCTACCGCGACGCCGTCGCCGGCCTGGCGCACGCGCGCCTGAGCATCGTCGACCTGGCCGGCGGGCGGCAGCCGATCGCCAACGAGGACGGCACCGTCTGGGTGGTCTGCAACGGCGAGATCTTCAACTACCCGGAGCTGCGCGCCGAGCTTGTGGCCCGTGGCCACCGCTTCCGCACCGGCTCCGACACCGAGGTCATCGTTCACCTCTACGAGGAACGAGGCGCCGAGTGCGTCATCCCCCTTATCGGCGACTTCGCCTTCGCGTTGTGGGACCGCCGCGCCCGCCGGTTGCTGCTGGCGCGCGACCGACTGGGTGTGCGGCCGCTGTTCTACAGCACGCCCGCGCCGGGCGACCTGCGCTTCGCCTCCGAGGTCAAGGCGCTGTTCGCCGACCCGTCCCTCCCCCGCCGCATCGACCCAGAGGCGCTGGACCAGACGTTTACGTACTGGGCTCCGCTGCCGGGCCGGACGATGTTCGCGGGCGTGCACGAGCTGCCGCCCGGTCACGTGCTGGTCGCCGAGCAGGGCCGGGTGCACACGCACCGCTACTGGCGCCTGCGCGTTGACCCCGAGCCACGTAACCGGTGTCCTGAAGCGGAGTACGCAGAGGAGCTGCGCGCGCTGTTGGTGGATGCCACTCGCCTGCGCCTGCGCGCCGACGTGCCGGTGGGCGCCTATCTCAGCGGCGGCCTCGACTCGTCCGCGATCACGGCCATCGTCCACCGTTACACCGACAACCGCATGGAAACCTTCTCTGTGGCCTTCACGGAGGCGGCCTACGACGAACGTCGCTACCAGCTGGCGATGGCGCGGGCGCTGGGCACCCGTCATCACGTGCTGGAGGTCGCGGCGCGCGACATCGGCGCCGCCTTCCCGGATGTGGTCTGGCACACGGAGACGGTGCTTCTGCGCACCGCGCCGGTGCCCTTCTTTCTGCTCTCCCGCTTCGTCCGCGGGCATGGGCTCAAGGTCGTGCTCACGGGCGAGGGCTCGGACGAGTTCCTGGCCGGCTACAACATCTTCAAGGAGGCCTGGGTGCGGCGCTTCTGGGCCCGTCGGCCCCAGTCGCGCTACCGGCCCCTGCTCCTCCGTCGCCTGTATGGCTACGTGGACGGGCTCAGCGAGACCCCCCTGGCCTACCTGCGCGCCCACTTCGGTCAGGGGCTGACGGAGGTGGACGACCCGGCCTACAGCCATCTCGTGCGCTGGCGCGCCACCGCGCGCCTCAAACGCTTCTTCGCGCCCGCGCTGCGCGACGCGCTGGCGCACGCCGATCACGCGCCGGAGTTGGCGGCCGCGCTGGACGGCATCACAGAGGTGGACGATCCCGTCGCCCGCGCCCAGCACGTGGAGGCGGCCATCTTCCTGCCGCAGTACCTGCTCTCCTCGCAGGGTGACCGCGTGGCCATGGCGCACGCCGTGGAGGGGCGGTTCCCCTTCCTGGACCACCGGCTGGTGGAGTTCTGCAACCGCCTGCCCACCGGCCTCAAGCTGCGCGGGCTGACGGAGAAGTATTTGCTCAAGCGGGCCGTGGCCGACCTCATCCCCGCCCTCATCCGTGAGCGGCCCAAGCAGCCGTACCGCGCTCCCATCGTGCCGGCCTTTCTGGGCGCCGAGGCGCCGGCTCATCTCCGAGAAGCGTTGAGCGATGCGGCGGCGGCCGAGGCGGGTTATTTCGACCCCGCGGCGGTGCGCGGCCTGGTGGAGAAGGGCCGGCGCCTGGGCCGGCTGAGCGAGTTCGAGGCGATGGCCCTCGTGGGCATCGCCTCCGTGCACCTCTTGCACGACCTGTTCGGCGCCGGCTTCCGCGCGCGCCTGCCGGCACCGGCGGCGGACGTCGTCGACGTCGGCGCCACGGCCGCGTCGGCGACATAACCTGATACCCAACGGCGATCACCTGGAGGACGGTATGCAAGGCACCCCTGAACGGATCATCGCGGACTTCATTCGAGAGAACTTCGTGTTCGACGGCACGGCGGTCGACCCCGACGCCTCGTTCTTGGAGCGGGGGCTGATCGACTCCACGGGCATTCTCGAGATCGTGCTCTTCGTGGAGGAGAGGTTCGGGATCGCCGTGGCGGACGACGAGGTGATCCCCGAGCACTTCGACTCCGTGCGCCGCCTGTCCGCCTATGTGCGGCGCAAGCTGGCGGAGGCGCGGTCGTCGCTGGCAACGCGCGCTCCATAAGCCCTTGGCCTGCAGTGTAGGCGAGCCCCGCTAGGGTTGTAGACCCAGGGAGTATAGGGCGCCGCGGCTGCCGCCGTTCTCCACAGCCTGCGCGTGGATCCCCGGCAGAAGCGCACCTACGCCATGTGGGTGCTGGCCTGGCTGCACGCGTTCGCGCCACGGCACAGAGGATGGCCACCGTAGCGTCGAGCGCGAGGGCGGTCAGAACGCACCGCGGGCGGTGAGCACCACCAGCACCGTGCGCAGGAGGATGCGCAGGTCCAGCCACAGCGACCAGCGGGTGATGTACTCCAGGTCGAGGCGGACCATCTCCTCGAAGCCGAGCAAGTTGCGGCCGCTCACCTGCCACAGGCCGGTGAGCCCACCGGGCGCCAGCAGCCGGTCTCGCTGCCAGGGCTCGTACTGCGCCACCTCGGTGGGCAGGGGCGGACGTGGCCCCACCAGGCTCATGTCCCCGCGCAGGACGTTCCAGAGCTGGGGCAGCTCATCCAGGCTGGTGCGGCGCAGCACCCGCCCCACGCGCGTCACCCGGGGGTCGCGGCGCGATTTGAAGATCGGCCCGTCCACCTCGTTCAGGTGCGCCACCTCGTGCAGCCGCGTCTCGGCGTCCGCCACCATGCCGCGGAACTTGTAGAACGTGAACAGGCGCCCGTCTTTGCCCACCCGTCGCTGGCGGAAGATCACCGGCCCGGGGCTGTCCACTTTGATCGCCAGCGCGATGAGCAGCATGAGCGGCGCCGCCAGCGCCAGCAGGACGGCCGCCACCGTGATATCCAGGGCGCGCTTTGCCACCGCCTGCCAGCTCGCCCAGGCCGGTGATGGCACCACGAGGCGCGGGCACGCCGTCGTCACCGGCGGCGCTGTCTCCCACAGCCCGGGGAGCGCCCGCACGACCTGTTCCCGTTCAGACTCAGATAGCGTGGTCACCGCTCTCACCCCAGCTCTCAGCCCTGATGGGGCAACGCCCCGCCCACGTGGGCGGCCGTTCGGAGCGCGTCCGGCAGCGATGCGTCGTCCCATGCCGCCGCGGCGCCGTCCGGCGGCGCCGACGCGAGCTGCGCGGGCGGGTGGCCGCGCCCCACGCCGGCGTATACGATGCCGCAGGCGCGCACTGCCGCCGGGTCGAGCGCGTTGCGCCCATCGATCAGCACCGGGGTGCGCATCAGCGCGCGCAGCCGCGGCAGGTCCAGGTGACGGAACTCGTCCCATTCCGTGACGAGCACCACCGCGTCCGCCCCGGTTGCCGCCTCGTAGGCGTCGCCGCACAGGGCGACGCTCGGCAGCAGGGCGCGCGCCCGCTCCATCGCCACCGGATCGTAGGCGCGCAGCAGGCAGCCCTCGTGGCGCAACAGCTCCGCCAGCTCCAGGGCCGGGGCGTTGCGCAGGTCATCCGTGTTCGGTTTGAAGGCCAGGCCCCAGAGCGCCACCACCCGCTCCTCCAGGCTGCCCAGAAGCGTCTGCAGCTTTTGCACCACGCGCAGGCGCTGGTCGTGGTTGATCTCCACCACGGCGCGCAGGAGCTGCGGGTGGGAGCCGCTGGCGGCGGCCATGTGGATCAGGGCGCGCACATCTTTCGGGAAGCAGGAGCCGCCCCAGCCGATACCGGCCTGCAAGAAGTGGTGGCCAATGCGGCGGTCGTAGCCCATGCCGCGCGCCACCTCCGTCACGTCCGCGCCCAACCGCTCGCAGATGGCGGCGATCTCGTTGATGAAGGAGATACGGGTGGCCAGGAAGGCGTTGGAGGCGTACTTGATCATCTCCGCCGTGCGGATGTCGGTGATGATCACCGGACACGTGAGCTGGCCGTAGAGGGCGGCCACCCGCTCCGCCGCCGCCCGGTCACGCGCGCCGAACACCACGCGGTCCGGATGGCGGAAATCCTCCAGCGCCGAGCCCTCACGCAGAAACTCCGGGTTGGAGACCACGCTGAACGGCACGCGCGTGTAGCGGGCTACCAGCCAGGCCACCAGATCACCGGTGCCGATGGGCACGGTGCTCTTGTTGACAATCACCGCGCCGGGACGCAGAAGCGGCGCCAGCGCGCGCACGGCGCTGCGCACGGCCATCAGGTCGGCCTGGCCCTCCGCGCCGGCCGGGGTGTTCACGGCGATGAACACGAACTCCGCCGCCGGCACCGCCTCCGCGTAGGAGGTGGTGAAGCGGATGCGCCCCGCCGCCTGCATCCGCGCCACCAGCTCCGCCAGCCCCGGTTCGTAGAAGGGCACGCGGCCGGCGCGCAACGCCGCGATCTTGTCCGCGTCGATGTCCAGGCAGCACACGTCGTGGCCAAGCTCGGCGAGACAGGCGCCGGTTACCAGTCCGACATATCCCGTGCCGATCACGCTGATGTGGTTCATGCTCGCGTCTTGTTCATCCACGCAGTGTGAGACCTCCCCGCGCACCGGCTGAGGGCCGCCGCTCAATGGGTGATGCTCCCATCGTGTCCGGTGGCGCGGGGGGCGCGGTTGCGTAGAGGTTGCCTTCTGGTCGAGCTTCGGTCTGCGCCCCCATCCCGACGTGCCCCTGGCCGGCCGGCGCGAGCGCGGCCGCGGCGGTGAGGATGTAGCCGGTGCGGGGAATGGCGCGGATGTGGATGGGCATCCCGCCTGCCTCCTCCAGCTTCTGGCGCATGTGCGAGATGTGCGTCTTAAGCAGGCGGATGTCCCCGCCGGTGGCGGATTGCCAGGCGTAGTCGGCGAGGTGCTGCGCCTCGACCAGCGTGCCGACGCTGCGCGCCAGGCGGTAAAGGATGCGGAACTCCAACCGCGTCAACCGCAGGCGGGTGCCGTTCTTAAGCACCTCGAACGCGCCCGGGTCGATCACCAGGTCGCCCACCACCAGGCGACCGTGCTCCCCCTCACCGTCGGCCGGAGGGCGGCCGTTCAGGCGCCGGATGAGCGAGTCGATGCGCAGCAGGAGGCGCCGTACGCTGAACGGCTTGACGATGCAGTCGTCCGCCCCGGCCTCGTAGCACTGCACGTACTCGTGCTCGTCACCGCGCTGACCGAAGAGGATCACCAGCGCCGAGGAGCGCTGGCGGATCTGCCGGCAGAGGGCGAGCCCGTCCACGAGCGGCAGCGCGGCGTCGATCAGGGCCAGCTCCGGCTGATCGGCGCGCCAGCGATGCAGGGCCTGCACGCCGTCGGACGCCGTGCTCACATCGTGACCGTGACGCCCTAAGGCGTAGGCCAGCATGCTGACCAGGACGTGATCCGCGTCCGCGATCAGGGTTTTCATCGACCGTTCTCACCTGTCGAGGCAACCGTACCGTAACCCGGATCGGGGAGCCGTCGCGCCGTTGTGAAGAGGGGGTTGAGAAACCACGCACGATGGGCAAGACGGGCGTTGGAAGAAGCGTCGTCGCGCCCATCGGCACCGACGGGCGCGCCACGCGGTCAGAGTGCCGCAGGGTGGGGC
>JBHOQW010000265.1:0-3053 GCA_042408665.1 Dehalococcoidia bacterium | reverse complement strand
AGGATGGGCGGCACCACGTTGGGGAAGACGTGCCGGAGCAGCACCCGGGCATGGCTGGCGCCAAGCAGCCGTGCGGCCTCGATGTACACGTTCTCCTTAATTGACAAAGTGGCGCTACGCACCACCCGGCCGGTGCCCGGGATGAGCACGATGGTGATGGCGATGATCACGTTGTTCACCGTGGCTCCCAGCACGCTCACCACCGCCATGGCGAGAACCAGCGCCGGAAACGCCTGCAGCATGTCCAGCAGGCGCTGGAACAGGAGGTCAAACGTGCCACCCAGGTAGCCGCTGACCATGCCGGCCAGTGAACCCAGCAGCGTACCGGCGACCACCGAGATGAGTGCCACGCGCAGGGAGATGCGCGCGCCGTAGACGATCCGGCTCCACTGGTCGCGCCCCTGCAGGTCGGTACCGAACCAGTGCTCGGCGTTCGGCGCCACCGCCGCCGCACGCAGGTTGGTCTTGGTCGGTGATTCCGTGGCGAGCTGCGGGGCGAAGACGGCCCCGATCACCAGGGCGGCGAGGATCACCGCCCCAAGGGCGCCCAACGGTTTGCGCCGGCAGAACCGGCCGACGGCCGCCAGCCACGCCAGCGGCAGCACGGCCGGCGCGGTCCGTGGGCTGACGAGAACGCTCGACACCCGGCTCACGATCTATGCCTCCGTCGCCGCGCCAAAGCGGGCCGACCCGCCGGCGCCTCTACCCGTAACGGATGCGTGGATCGAACCAGCCGTACGAGATATCCACCACCAGGTTGACCATCATGTGCACCAGGGCCAGAAAGAGGATATTCAGTTGAATTTGCGGGTAGTCGTTGGTGAGTACGGAGCTCACGGTCAGACGCCCGACGCCGGGCAGGGCAAAGACACTCTCCAGCACCACCGCGCCGCCCAGCAGGAACCCGATCTGGCCACCGACCACGGTGATCACCGGGATCAGGGCGTTCTTCAAGGCGTGCCGCACGATCACCACCCGCTCGCGCAGCCCCTTGGCCCACGCGGTGCGAATGTAATCCTGCCTCAGGACCTCCAGCATCTGCGAGCGCGTCATGCGCATCGTAATGGCCGAGAGCTGGATACCGAGAATGAGCGCCGGTGCCCACATGCTACGCAGGTTGAGCATCGGGTCGTCGGTAAGCCGCGCAAACGTCGGCGGCGGGCTCAGTGAGCGAACCCACGTGGAAGTCACGTAGATGAACAGAATACCCAACCAGAAGCTCGGCATGGAGAGGAAAAGCACGCTGAACGAGCGCGTCCCGTAGTCAAACGGGCCATCCTGGCGGGTGGCACCGAGCACTCCACCCGGCACCCCGATCAAGACGCCGACCGTGATGGCCAGCACGGTGAACTCGATCGTCACCGGAATACGCTTCACCAACTCGGGAAGCGTCGGTTTCCTACTGTAGTAGGAATATCCAAAGTCGCCGCGCAGCATCCCGCCGATCCAA
Organism: Dehalococcoidia bacterium; assembly: GCA_042408665.1. Lineage (GTDB taxonomy): Bacteria > Chloroflexota > Dehalococcoidia > CAUJGQ01 > CAUJGQ01 > CAUJGQ01. Next base: position 1,603 of record JBHOQW010000265.1, on the reverse strand, counting down.
CGCGCGTACTGCACCGGGATCGGACCCGTCAGGCCGAGATCGCGCTTGACCTCCTCGATGTCTTTGTCCGTGACGCTCGTCGACTCGCCGAGCCGCGCCACCAGCACATCGGAATCCACGATCCGCAGCAGGGAGAAGATGATCACGGACACGCCGATGAGCATCGGCACCATCAGGAGAACCCGCCGCACGATGTACGTGCTCATCGATCGCTCCATCCCCCGGATCGTGCCTGACGCGCCAGCCACAGGAGGGGATGGCGGGCACCCCGGCCGGCTACCGTGCGTCATCGGGTGACGCCGCGCGGCGCCGTCCGGCGTCAGTCGACATCACCGCCGGCCTCCGCCCCGGACAGCGATGCGTCGGCACAGAGCAAGAACGCCACGAACCGCCGGCACGCGGCGCAGGTAGGCATCATTCTACCGGTGGGGGAGCACACCCCTCGGCTGCGCACCTATTCAGTTTCATGATGCAAATCAACGGATTTCGGAATTCGGCGTCAGCGCAGCAGGGAAGCAGGTTCGTTGGAGCCCTGATGTGGTACACACGGACCACCGGGCGCCGACCGAGTGCCTTCGCCACCGGTGGCATACCGCTCTGCTGCAGGGTGGCGGAAGTGGGGCAGCGTGAGCGCTGTGCCTCGGGACACCTCAAGAGGGCACCTCAACCCCTCGGCTCATAGCCGGTGTCCGGCCACTAGGCCCGAGGCGCTAGGCGTCCCTCGCGCACCCGGCGCGCCATGGCCTCATCGACCCCCTTAGGCCACCGGCGCTGCAGCGGGTCCCGTACCCGCACGCGCATCCGCCCGATCCGCTCGATCTCGATCTCGACCAACTCACTGCCCTGGATCGGCCCGATGCCCTGATGGTTGGTGCCGCAGGCGATCACGTCGCCGGGGGCCAGGGCGGCGATCTGGGAGGCCCACGCCACCACCTCGGCCACCGGGTGTTCCATGTCGTCGGTGCTATAGTCGTGCCGGAGCTGCCCATCCACCCACAGGCGCACCCGGAGGTGCTGGGGGTCACCGACCTCGTCCGCGGTCACGATCCACGGCCCGAGCGGCGCGAACGTATCGAACGACTTGCCGATGAAGCTGCGCTGGCCGATGCCGCGGGCTGAGACATCGATGAAACAGGTGTACCCGAAGACGTGCGCCAGCGCCCCTGCAACCGCCACCTGCTTGGCCCGCCGCCCGATCACCACGGCCAGCTCCGCCTCGTGATGGAAGATGGTGGCCGGAACGGGCGGCAGTTCAACTGTGTCATCCGGGCCGATCACCGCGTCGGATGATTTGAGAAACATATCGAGGGGCTGCACCGGCGCGTCCACGCCCTCTTTGTAGTTGCCGATGCAGCAGAAGATCTTCGACGGACGCGGCAGCGGCGGCCGCAGGCGCACCTCCGCCAGCGGCAGGCCGGCCCGTTCACCCGCATCCTCCAGCCGGGGCCGCAGCCGCTCGAAATCGGCGATGAGGCGTGGCAGGCGCTCGGCCGGCGGCGCCTCCGCGATCGCGCCGAGCACGTCGCGCAAATCGATCACCCGATCGCCGCGCACTAGGCCGGGGATGAAGTCGTTGAACAGTGCCAGCTTCACCCTGCCCCTC
>JBHOQW010000258.1:0-11484 GCA_042408665.1 Dehalococcoidia bacterium | reverse complement strand
GGGCAACCTCGGCCTGATGCGCGCGGTGCAGAAGTTCGAGTACCGGCGCGGCTTCAAGTTCAGCACCTACGCCACCTGGTGGATCCGGCAGTCCATCACCCGCGCCATCGCCGATTACGGGCGCACGATCCGGATGCCGGTGCACATGGTGGAGCTGGTGAACAAGCTGCAGCGGGTGAGCCGCCAGCTCGTGCAGCACTACGGCCGTGAGCCCAGCTTCGAGGAGATCGGCCGCGAGATGGGCATGCCGGCCGAGCGCGTGGCCGAGATCCTGCGCGCCGCCCAGGAGACGGTCTCCTTGGAGACGCCGGTCGGTGACGAAGAGGAGTCCGAGCTGGGCGACTTCATCGAGGACACGGGCGTGGTGGCGCCGGTGCAGGCGGCCACGCAGAACCTGATGAAGCTGCACGTAGCCCAGGCGCTGGCCACGCTGTCCGAGCGCGAGCAGAAGGTGCTGAAGCTGCGCTTCGGCATCGAGGACGGCCGCGCCCGCACCCTGGAGGAGGTCGGCCGGGAACTGGGCGTGACGCGCGAGCGCATCCGCCAGATCGAGGCCAAGGCGCTGCGCACGCTGCGCCACCCGTCCCGCAGCCACACCCTTAAGGACTTCCTGGAGTAATCCTGGAGTCAGCGCGAGGCCCGCGCCCGCGTTGCCAGAACCGCCCGGACCAGGGTATGCCCCGGTCCGGGCGGCGTCGTTTCTACCCCACGAACATGCCGCCAGCCGGGTGCAGCATCTCGCCGGTGAAGTACGAGGCCTCGTCCGAGCAGAGGAACAGGGCGGTGGCCGCCACCTCCTCCGGCGAGCCGTAGCGGCGCATGGGGGTCAGGGATAGCGCCCAGCGGGAGCGCGCCTCGTCCGCGCGCAGCATGGCCGTCATGGGCGTTTCGATGAAGCCCGGGCCGATGGCGTTGACGCGAATCCCAACCGGCGCCAGCTCGTTGGCCAGCACCTTGGTCAGCATCCAGACGCCAGCCTTGCTCACGCTGTACGCACCGCCCGGCAACGGCACCTTGGCCGCCACCGAGGCGATGTTGACGATCGCCCCCGGCCGGCGGTGCGCCACCAGCCAGCGCGCCACCGCCCGGTCGGAGAACAGGACGCCGTACAGGTTGACGGCCAGCACGCGCTGGAAATGTTCAGTGGGCAGGTTGAGCAGGGGGAAGGGGTCCGGCTGCGGCGGCTGACTCGGCCGCGCGCCGCTGATGCCCGCGGCCGCCACCAGCAGGTCCACCGCGCCGAACGCCGCCACGCAGCGTTCCACCATGGCCTCGGTGGCCGCCTCGTCGGCGGTGTCGGTCTGGACGGCCACGGCACGGCCGTTCGCTGCCTCGATCTGGCGCACCGTGTCCGCCGCACCCTCCAGGTTAAGGTCGGCCACGCACACCGCCGCCCCTTCCGCCGCGAAACGCAGGGCGCACGCCCGGCCGATACCGCTGCCGCCGCCGGTGATGATCGCGATCTTGCCCGCCAGCCGTCCCGCCATCGCTCGGTCCTCAGCTCGCTCCTTGGGCGCCGCCGCGCGCGGCGCCCTCCCAGCATACCCGCTCACCGCCCGTCTTGACAGCCGCGCCTGCCCCCCATAGGATGCGATTGTCGAGTTTATTGGTACAGAAAGTAATCATTGAGGTGCGGCGATGCAGACGCCGCTGGACCAGCCGCCGACGCCGGAGGAGCAGCGGGTGCTGCGCGAGGTGCTGGCCGCCATCCGCTCGCTGAACTACGGCACGGTCACCCTGATCGTGCAGGACCGGCGCGTCGTTCAGCTTGACCGCACGGAAAAGCGCCGCCTGGTCTGAGCCGTCACCGAACCGGCGCTGACCGGACAACCGGAGGCCCGCTCCTGACACCGGGGCGGGCCGCGTTGCGTTTGTGGAGGTTGCGATGTCCCGACGCCGACTGCCGGTGCTCATAGCCTTGTTCGTGTTGCCCCTCCTGGCGTGTACCCGGTCCGCGGAGCGATCGGAGCTGACGGTGCGGCTGGGCTTCTTTCCCAACGTCACGCACGCCACCGCCCTGGTCGGCCTGGAGGCGGGGATCTTCGCCCGCCACGCGGGAAGCGGGGTGACGCTCAAGCCGATGGCGTTCAACGCCGGCCCCGCCGCGGTGGAGGCGCTGTTTTCGGACGCGTTAGACATCACCTACATCGGCCCCAACCCCACGCTGAACGCCTTCATCCGCTCAAGGGGAGAGGCGGTGCGGGTGGTTGCCGGTGCTACCTCGGGCGGCGCCGCGTTCGTGGTGCGTCCGGAGATCGCCTCCGCCGATGACCTACGCGGCAAGAAGGTCGCCTCACCGCAGCTTGGCAACACACAGGACGTGGCCCTGCGCCGCTGGTTGCAGACGCAGGGGCTGCGGGCCGACCTTGCGGGCGGCGGCGACGTTTCGGTGGTGCCGCAGGACAACGCGCAGACGCTGGCGGCCTTTCGCGCCGGGCAGATCGCGGGCGCGTGGGTCCCGGAGCCGTGGGCCACCCGCCTGGTGCTGGAGGGTGGCGGCAAGGTGCTGGTGGACGAGCGCGACCTGTGGCCGGGAGGCCAGTTCGTCACCACTCTGGTGGTGGTGCGCACGGCGTTCCTGCGCCGCCACCCCGACGTGGTGGAGCGGCTGCTGCGCGGCCACGCGGAGGCCACCGCCTTCGTGAACGCCCACCCGGAGGAGGCACAGCGTCTGGTGATCGAGGCCATCGCGCGCACCACCGGCCAGCGCCTGTCCGAGCCGGTCGTGGCGGCGGCGTGGCGGAATCTGACCTTCACGTACGACCCGCTGCCCGCCACTCTGCGCAAGGCCGCCGCCGACGCCGCCGCCCTCGGCCTGCTCGACCTGGGCGCGCTCGAACGCGCCGGGGTGGGGCTCGATGCCCTCTATGACCTGCGCCCTTTGAACAACGCCCTGCGCTTTTTGGGCCAACCGGAGGTTGCGCCGCAATGACCGAGACCAGCAGTGCCACCCTGACACCGCTTTGCTCCGACCACGCGCCACCGACGGCTGTGGCGCTGCACGCCGTGACCAAGGTGTACGGGCAGGGCCGGGACGCGGTGCCCGCCCTCAACGGGGTGTCGTTCGCCGTGCGTGCGGGCGAGTTTGTCTGTTTGGTGGGCGCGTCGGGTTGCGGCAAGAGCACGATCCTCAACCTGATCGCCGGCCTCGACCGCCCGAGCGAGGGCACGGTGGAGGTGAGCGGGCGGACCACGCTGATGTTCCAGGATGCGGCCCTGTTTCCGTGGCTGACGGTGGAGGAGAACGTGGCCTTTCCCCTGCGCATGCAGGGGGTGCCCACAGTGCAGCGGCGCGAGCGGGTGAGGGCCCTGCTCGAAATGGTGCACCTCCGGGAGGTGGCCGGCCGCCGCCCGCATGAGCTCTCCGGCGGCATGCGCCAGCGGGTGGCGCTGGCCCGCGCCTTAGCCCAGGGCGCGCGGGTGCTGCTCATGGACGAGCCGTTCGCCGCCCTCGACGCGCTCATGCGTGATCGGTTGCACGACGAGTTGGAGCGCCTCTGGCGGGAGGCCGGCTTGACCGTGGTGTTCGTCACCCACAACGTGCGCGAGGCCGTGCGCCTGGGGGACCGAGTGCTCCTGCTCGCCGCGCGGGGCGGCCGGGTGGTGGCCGAGTTCGCGGTGGCGCTGCCAAGGCCACGCCGCATCGAGTCCGCCGCGGTGGCGGAGCTGGCCGCCGGCATCACCGATGCCTTGCGCCGGGAGGTCGCCGACCATGCGGTGGCATGAGCGCGCATCCGGGCGGTTGACCCTGTTCGAGGGGCGAGCCGTCTGGAGAGACGCCCTCGGCTGGGTGCGGCGCGTCGGGCGAACGCTCGGACCACTGGCGGCCGCGCTCGCCCTAGCGCTGGCCGGATGGCAGGCGCTGGTCTGGAGCGGTTGGCGCCCCGCCTACGTGTTGCCGGGGCCGGGGCCGGTGCTGCACCGCCTGTACACCGATCTCCTATACGGCGACCTGCTGCGCGCTATCGTCATCACGCTGCAGCGGGCGGCGGTCGGCTATACCGTCGCCCTGGTGCTGGGCACGGCCCTCGGACTGGTCATGGTGCGGGCGCGCATCCTGCGCGCCGCCCTCGGCCCGATCGTCGCTGGCCTGCAGTCCATGCCGTCCGTGGCCTGGTTTCCCCTGGCCATCCTGCTCTTTCGCCTGAGCGAGGCGGCCATTCTGTTTGTGGTCGTGCTCGGCGCCGCCCCGGCCATCGCCAATGGGCTCCTGTCCGGGGTGGACCACATCCCGCCGCTGCTGATGCGGGCCGGTCGCGTGCTGGGGGCGCGCGGCTGGAACCGGTACCGGCACGTGCTCGTGCCGGCGGCGCTGCCGGGGTTCGTCGCCGGTCTCAAGCAGGGCTGGGCGTTTGCCTGGCGCAGCCTGATGGCCGGTGAGCTGCTGGTAGTGATCCCCGGCCGTCTCTCACTGGGGGTACAGCTTCAGTTCGCACGGGAGTTCTCCGACGCGGCGGGGTTGCTGGCCGCCATGATCGTGGTGCTGCTCATCGGGGTGGCTCTGGACGGGCTGGTCTTCGGCCGTATCGAGCGCGGTATCCGTGCCCGCCGCGGCCTGCTCGACCCGGGCGGGTGAACCTCTGCCACGGCCGCGCGCCCTTGACAGCGCCGCGACCGCCGGCTAGCATCATTGTTGATTTAGTTAGTAAATAAAGTCACGTACCGTGTGGGCGGTACGTGGGCTGACCGGACGACCGGAGGCCCGTCTTCTCGGCAGGGGGCGGGCCTTCGGTGTTTCTGAGGGCGTAGGTGGAAGCGAGCCTGGTGCTGGCCGGCGCCGCCACCGGCCTGCTCATCGGCCTCACGGGGATGGGCGGTGGCGCCCTGATGACGCCGTTCCTGATCGCGGTGGCCGGGGTGCGCCCGGTGTACGCCGTGGGCACCGACCTGGTGTACGCCGCCCTCACCAAGGTGCTGGGCGGGTACCGGCACCTGCGCCTGGGGACGGTGGACCGGGCGCTGGCCCTGCGCCTGGCCCTGGGCAGCGTGCCGGGGGTGCTGGCCGGCACCGCCCTGCTGGCCTGGCTGCAGGGGCACGGCGAGGCGACCGTCGACCGCTTCGTGACGCGCGCCCTGGGCGTGGCGCTGATGCTTACTGCCGCGGCCGTGTGCTGGCGTGCCTGGCGTCCCGCGCTGCCCGTCGGTGGCGCCCGCACCGTCGCCGGACGATTGCTGGTGCCGGCAGCGTTCGCGTTGGGGGCGCTGGTGGGGGTTACGTCGGTGGGCAGCGGCAGCTTGTTCGTGGTGCTGCTGGCCTTCGCCACGCCGCTGTCGGTGGAGCGGATCGTCGGCACGGACGTCTTTCACGCCGCCCTGCTCACCCTGGCCGGGGCGGCGGCGCACTGGGGGAGCGGCACCGTGCAGCCGGAGGTGGCCGTGCAACTGCTGATCGGCTCGTTGCCGGGTGTGTGGGTGGGCAGCACATTGGCGGCCCGTATGCCGCGGCGCGTGCTTTCCGGTGCCGTCGCCGTGCTGTTGTTCGCCACCGGCCTGCGCTTGATCTGACCACCGGGCGGACCGCGACGCCGCGGCAGCAGGCATCGCGTGGTCCGTACCGGATCTGTGAAGGAGGGCTCATGTCGCGAGGGTTCACGGTTTGGCTCACCGGCCTGTCCGGGGCCGGCAAGTCCACCATCGCCCAGGCGCTGGCGCCGGTGCTGCGCGCCCGCGGCCTGCGCGTGGAGGTGCTGGACGGCGACGCGGTGCGCGAGCACCTGAGCAAGGGGCTCGGCTTCTCCAAAGAGGACCGCGATACGAACATCCGCCGCATCGGCTTCGTCGCCCACCTTTTGGCGCGGAACGGCGTGGCGGTGATCACCGCCGCCATCTCCCCCTACCGGGAGACGCGGGACGAGGTGCGCTCCCTCATCGGCGACTTCGTCGAGGTGTACGTGCGCTGCTCGCTGGCGGAGGCCGCCCGCCGCGACGTGAAGGGCCTGTACGCACGGGCGCTGCGCGGCGAGATCCCCAACTTCACCGGCGTCTCCGACCCGTACGAGGAGCCCCTGAACCCCGAGGTGGTGGTGGACACTGAGCGGGAGACGGTGGAGGAGAGCGTGGCCCGCATCCTGCGCGCGCTGGAGGAGCGCGGCTACGTGCCCGCACCCGAGTTCGCCGGGGAGGTGTCGGCATGAGCGCCGCGCCGCAGATCGAGCGGACCGAGCTGCTGGCGCCCATCCCGCCGCACGGCGGCGTCCTCCAGGAGCGGCTGCTACCCGAGGCCGAGCGGGAGGCGGCGCGCGCCCGCGCGGCGGCAGCGCCGGCGATCGAGCTCTCCGCCCGGCAACTGGCCGACCTGGAGCTCTTGGCCGGCGGCGCCCTCAGCCCCCTTACGGGCTTCATGGGTCGGGCGGACTACACGGCCGTGGTGGAGGAGATGCGCCTGGCGGACGGCACCGTCTGGCCGCTGCCGGTGACGCTGGCCGTGGACCGGGCGGTGGCCCGCGCCCTGCACGGCGCGGAGGAGGTGGCGCTGGTCCACGAGGGCCGGCCGCTGGCCCTGCTGCGCCTGCACGAGGTCTACGAGTACGACAAGGAGCGCGAGGCGCGCCTGGTGTACGGTACGGACGACGCACGCCACCCCGGCGTCGCCGCCCTGTACGGCCAGGGTGACGTGCTTCTGGCCGGCAAGGTGGACGTGTTCGACCTGCCGGAGCGGCCGTTTGCCGCCTATCGCCTCACGCCGCGGCAGACCCGCGCGGCCTTCGTCGAGCGGGGCTGGCGCACGGTGGTCGCCTTCCAGACGCGCAACCCCGTGCACCGCGCGCACGAGTACATCCAGAAGTGCGCCCTGGAGATCGTGGACGGTCTCCTGCTCCACCCGCTGGTGGGGGAGACCAAAGACGACGACGTGCCGGCCGCCGTGCGCCTGCGCTGCTACGAGGTGCTGCTGGCCGGCTACTACCCGCGTGACCGCGTGCTTCTGGCCGTCTTCCCGGCGGCGATGCGCTACGCCGGCCCGCGCGAGGCGGTGTTCCATGCCCTGGTGCGCAAGAACTACGGCTGCACGCACATCATCATCGGCCGCGACCACGCCGGCGTAGGCAACTACTACGGCACCTACGACGCCCAGCGCATCTTCGACTGTTTCCGGCCGGAGGAGATCGGCATCACCCCGCTCAAGTTTGAGCACACCTTCTGGTGCCGGGCCTGCGGCGGCATGGCCAGCGCCAAGGTGTGCCCGCACGACGCCGCCGAGCACGTCACCCTCTCCGGCACGCGCGTGCGCGAGCTCTTGCGCGCCGGCGAGCGGCCGCCGGCGGAGTTTACGCGGCCGGAGGTGGCCGACGTGCTGATCGCCGCCTACCGGCACGACGGACAACGACGGGATGGCCCCACGGCCGGTGGGTGATGTCCGGGCTCGGCGGTCCGGTCTCCCCCAGCGGCGCCAGGGCCGGCAGGCAGGATGCAGGGAGGAAGGAGCGCAACCATGACCACGCAGGCCGAACGAACGGCAGCCAGCCGGCTGTCGGAGCCAACCTGGGAGCTGGTGCTCAAGCGCAACTCCATCGAGCGCCTCAAGCAGGAGAAGTTCCCGCTCGACATCGTGGAGGAGCTGCCGGACCTGATCGCGCGCGGCTACGAGGCCGTGCCGGAGGAGGACATCGTCCGCCTCAACTGGTGGGGGCTCACCCACGACAAGCCCAAGGTGGGCACCTTCATGGTGCGCATCAAAGTGCCGGGCGGCCGCATCACCCCCGCGCAGCTGGTGGGCATCGGCGAGCTGTCGCAGCGCTACGGCAAGAACTACGGCGAGCTCACCACCCGCCAGGGGATCCAGTTCCACTGGGTGCGGCTGGATGACCTGCCGGAGGTGCTGAAGGCCATCCAGGCCACGGGCCTTACCACGGTGGGCGGCGAGGGCGACACCGTGCGCAACATCACCAGTTGCCCGGTGGCGGGCGTGGACCGCGCTGAGCTGTTCGATGTGCGCCCGGTGGTGGAGGCGGTGGCCAAGTTCTTCTACGGCAACCGCGACTACTCCAACCTGCCGCGCAAGCACAAGTACACCATCAGCGCCTGCCCCGCCCAGTGCAACGCGCCCGAGATCCACGATGTGGCCCTGGTGGGCGTGCTCAAGGACGGCCGGCCCGGCTTCGCCGTGCGCGTGGGCGGCGGTCTCTCCGCCACGCCGCGTATCTCCCGTGACTTGGGTGTCTTCGTGCCGGTGGAGGACACGGTCGCAGTGCTGCGCGCCATCACGGACGTGTGGCAGAGCAACCTGCGCTACCGCCTCAGCCGGGCCAAGGCGCGCATCAAGTTCCTGGTGGACGACTACGGCCCCGACGGCGTGCGCGCCATGGTGGAGGAGCGGCTGGGCCGTCGCCTAGAGCCGGGCAGCGCCCCGCCGCCGGCGGCCGACACTGACCACCTGGGTGTGCACCCGCAGAAGCAGGACGGGCTGGTGTACGTGGGCGTACCGGTGCCCATGGGCTGGGTGCGCGGCGACCAGCTTGTGGCCCTGGGCGAGCTGGTGGGCGAGTTTGGCGGCGATGTGCGCTTTACGCGCATGCAGAACCTGATCGTCACTGGCGTGCCGGCCGAGCGCGTGTCGTGGCTGAAGGAGCACTTGGCGGCCATTGGCCTGAACCCGAACGGGCACCCCCTCTTCGGTCGTGCCATCGCCTGCACGGACCACCGCTTCTGCAACTACTCGGTGGCGGAGACGAAAGGCAAGCTGCAGGAGATCGTGGCGGAGCTGTCCCGCCGCTTCGGCGACGCGGTGGCGGAGCTGCGCGTGTACATGGACGGCTGCCCGCACGCCTGCGCGCACCACTGGGTGGGCGATATCGGCCTGCAGGGCACCACCACCCAGCACCCCACGCGCGGCGAGCGGGTGGAGGCCTACGACGTCTGCCTGCGCGGCGGCCTTGGCACCCGCACCGCCATCGGCAAGCCGGTGCTGCGGCGCGTGCCGGAGGACCAGATCGTCGAAGTCGTGGCCCGGCTGGTGGGCGCCTGGCTGGAGGCGAGGTCCACGGACGGCGCGCTCACCTTCCGCGACTTCGTGGACGCGCGCACGGATGAGGAGCTGCAGGCCATCGCCCTGGGCCAGTCCCTCACCGGTGCGGCCGAGGAGCAGCCGCGGCGGCCGGTAGTGCGCATCCCCGGCATGCTCCTGCCCTTCACGGACGGCGCCGACCGCGTGGAGGTGGCGGCGCGCACGGTGCGCGAGGCGCTGGACGCGCTGCGCGGGCGGTACCCGCGCCTGGCGGAGCAGATCCTGGCGCCCGACGGGAGTGTGCATCCGTCGTTGAACCTGTTCGTGGGCGATGAAGATATCCGCGACCTGGGCGGACTGGACGCGCCCCTGCGCGCTGGCCAGGAGCTGATCATCCTGCCGGCTCTGGCCGGCGGCGCGCAGTGAGGCAGTGCAACCAAGGAGGACGGTGCTGATGGCACGGCAGGTGGTGTTTGACGACCTCGAAATCGGCGAGATCGCCGTGGAGCTGGACGACCAGGAGCCGGAGGCGGTGATCGCCTGGGCGCTCGAGACCTTCGGCGACCGGGTGGCGGTGGTCACGTCGCTGCAGGCGGAGGGGATGGCCATCCTCGATATGGCGGTGCGCCTGCGCCCGGATGTGCGCGTGATCACGGTGGACACGGGGCGACTGCCGCAGGCCACCTACGCCTTCCTGGACCAGGTGCGGGAGCACTACCCGCAGGCCCGGTTCGAGGTGCTGTTCCCCGATCATCGCGAGGTGGAGGCGCTGGTCCGCCAGCACGGCGTCAACCTCTTCTACCGCTCGGTGCCGCTGCGCCTCCTCTGCTGCCAAGTGCGCAAGGTGCGGCCGCTGGTGCGCGCCCTGGAGGACCTGGACGCCTGGATCACCGGCCTGCGCCGGGAGCAGTGGGCCTCCCGCGCCAACATCCGCAAGGTGGAGCTGGACCACGACCACGACGGCATCGTCAAGGTCAACCCCCTGGCCGACTGGACCAAGGAAGAGGTGTGGGAGTACTTGGAGGCGCACGGCGTGCCCACGCATCCGCTCTATGCCCAGGGCTACACCAGCATCGGCTGCGACCCCTGCACCCGCCCCATCCAGCCGGGAGAGGACGACCGCGCCGGCCGCTGGTGGTGGGAGGAGGGCGCCCCGAAGGAGTGCGGCATGCACTGCCCGATCGAGACCGGCGGCTTCGAGCACGAGGCGCACGCCATCCTGGGCGAGGTGCACCGCGGCGAGCCGGCACACGCCGGCACGGAGTAACTGTCGTGAGCCAGGCCGAACGCGGCCCTGACATCGTCTTGCGTGAGGACGAGGCGGCGCTGGTGGTCGAGGAGGCGCTGCACCTGGCGGAGGCGCTCTCCGGTGCGCAGCACGCCCGCACCCTGGCGCTCGCCCAGGCCGCGCGCGACGGCGCCGTACCGGCCGAGCTGGTGGATGTGCTGGAGGGCGTGGTGGTGCTGGCCCTGCAAACGGGGCGGGCGCGGCGGCGCTACCTCGCGGAAGGCGAGCGGCTGCTCACGGACGTGCTGCGCCGCACGCCGCGCGGTCGCGACCTCCAGGACCAGATCGCGACCGTGAATGACGCCCTACGCACCCTGGCCGGACGGCGCCTGGACGGCGTGCGGGTGGAGATGCGCACGCTGGGGCACTTCACCCTCACGCTGCAGTGCGAGGGGGTGTCGCTCACCCTGGCGGTGCGCGCCGACGGCGTGCGGGTGGAGAGCGTGAGCGCGGACCCCGGCCTTGCCGGGGCGGGCGCCGGTGGAGGTTCGGCGTAGTGCCAACGCGCGTGCTGCTGCTGGAGTCCCGCCAATCGGACACGCTCGCCGGCCTTGTGCGGCAGGCGGGCTGGGAGGCCGTGGCCGTGCCGGCGGTGGTGGAGGTGGAGGCGGAGCCGGAGGAGGTGCGAGCGCCGCTGGAGCGGCTCTGCCGCCGCGAGGTGGTGCTGGTCGTGCTGCAGACCGGCGTGGGCGCCGAGCGCCTCTCCCGCTTGGCGGCGCGGCTGGGCCTGGCAGACGAGTTTCTGCGGGCGTTGCGCGAGCTGCCCGTGGCCGTGCGCGGTCCCAAGCCGACGGCGGTGTTGCACCGCTGGGGCGTGCGTCCGGCCATCGCTGCCCCCAGCCCCTACACCACGACTGAGCTGTACCAGGCGCTCGCGAACGTGGACCTGGCCGGACGGGCGGTGTTCGTGCAGCACTACGGCGAGGTGAACGAGCCCCTGCGCGCGGCCCTGGAGGAGCGCGGCGCCGTCACCGTGGACGCCGTGCCGTACCGCTGGGCCCTGCCCGCGGATGTGGGGCCGCTCCAAGAGGCGGTGCGCGGCCTGGTTGCCGGCGCGTTTGCGGCCTTGCTGGTGACCAGCCGTCCGCAGGTGCGCCACCTGTTCCAGGTGGCGGCGGACATGGGGCTCGCCGAGGCGCTGCGGCAACGCCTCAACGACGCGGTGGCCGTGGCCGCCGTGGGCCCGGTGGCCCGCCGCGCGCTGGAGGAGCAGGGCGTGCACGTGGCGGCGGAGCCGGAGCGTCCCAAGATGGCG
>JBHOQW010000256.1:0-6974 GCA_042408665.1 Dehalococcoidia bacterium | reverse complement strand
CATGTTGGCGATGTAGGTGAAGGGCGCGAACGGCCCGGCCCGGCGCAGGCCGCGCGTGGGGTCCTCCGGCGACGCGGCGAAGGTGCCCAGAGGCGGCGGCGGTTCGCCCACCACCGGCGTGAGCCACAGGTCGTAGGTCTCAACGAAGCGGGCCACGTCGCGCGCCAGGCGCTGGCCGTCATGCAGGGCGGTGAGGTAGTCCACGGCGCTGATCTTCCGCCCACGCTCGGCCAGCGCCCAGGTGAGCGGCTCCACGTCGGTCGGTTCGGGCTGACGGCCCAGCGTGCGCGCCCAGTAGGCCACGGTCCAGGCCGTGCCGGCGGCCCACAGCCCGGCGAAGGCGCGGCCCAGGGCGCGGCCATCGAACGCCGGCGCCGCCTCCTCGACGAGATGCCCCAGGTCCGCACACAGCGCGGCGGCGTCCTTCACCGCCGCCACGCACGCCGGATGCACCGCGGTGCCCGTGGGTGAGGCCGTGCTGAAGGCGATGCGCAGCCGGCCGGGCGGAGCTCCCACCTCTTGCAGAAACGGCCGTGCGGGCGGCGGCGCCGCGTAGGGGTCGCCGGGCATGGGGCCGGCGGTGGCGTCGAGCAGGGCGGCGCTGTCGCGCACCGAGCGCGTGACCACATGCTCGCACACCAGGCCGCCGTACAGGTCACCGTACGCCGGTCCCAGTGGGTTGCGGCCGCGCGTGGGCTTGAGCCCGAAGAGGCCGCAGCAGGCGGCCGGGATGCGGATCGAGCCGCCGCCGTCGTTGGCGTGCGCGGCCGGGACCAGGCCCGCGGCCACGGCCGCCGCCGAGCCGCCAGAGGAGCCGCCGGTGCTGCGGCCGAGGTCCCACGGGTTGCGGGCCGGGCCAAAGGCGGCCGGCTCCGCCGTGGGCAGGATGCCGAACTCCGAGGTGTTCGTCTTGCCGAGGATGATGAGCCCGGCGCGACGGTAGCGGGCCACCAGCTCGCTGTCGTGCGGCGAGCGGTACCGACCGCGGAGGAACGCCGACCCCTCGCTCAGCGGCGCCCCGGCGCACTCGGCCAGCAGGTCTTTGAGCAGAAACGGCACACCGGTGAAGGGGCCGTCCGGCAGCGGCCCGCGCGCAGCGGCCCGCGCCTCCTCGAAGAGCGGGGTGATCACGGCGTTGAGCGTGGGGTTGAGCCGCTCGATGCGGGCGATGGCCGCCTCCACCAGCTCCAGCGGCAACACTTGGCGACGGCGCACCAGCTCCGCCTGCGCGGTGGCGTCCAGAAAGGTCAGATCGTCCATGGCGGTGCCACTTTGAGCGCTTCGCCGATCACAATGGCAGGCGGCGCGCTTGGCGTCAAACCGGCCGCCGTTCAGGCGAGGCGTTGCAGCGCCGGGCGCCGAAGTATGAACACACGTTTGGCGTCTTAAGTATCGAGGTGAGTTCATACTACCGTGCCGGCCTCAGCCTTCACCCCGGCAGTACGGACCCTCACCCCCCTGCTAGGCTGGCCCTCACCCCCCTGCTAGGCTGGCCCTCACCCCCCTGCCCCCCTCTCCCTCTGACGAGGGCGAGGGGGGTCTGACGCGAGCAACGGGGCTTCGCGAGCGAGCAACTCCCCTCTCCCGCTCGGCGGGAGAGGGGCCGGGGGTGAGGGCCTGCCCGGTCGGGGGTGAGGGCCAGGCAGTCTGACGCCGGCAGATGCGGAGACGGGCCCTCACCCCCCTCGCCCCCCTCTCCCTCTGACGAGGGCGAGGGGGGAACTGGCGCCGGCAGAGCGCGTTCGCGCACGATTCACTCCCCTCTCCCGCTCGGCGGGAGAGGGGTCGGGGGTGAGGGCCAGGCAGTCTGGCGCCGGCAGAGCGCGTTCGCGCACGATGCTCCCCGCTCCCGTTTACGGGAGAGGGGCCGGGGGTGAGGGCCTGCTGCGCCAGAAACCGCTCGATCGCGACGGCGTCGGACACGGCCGGCTCCCACGGCCAGCGTCGTCATAGGGTACCACGCGGCCCAGCGCGCTCTGGCACGTAGCGGTCGGATTGTCGATGCTGGAGGGGCCAGGGCCGGCACGGGAGGCAGGCCGCGTGCGACAGGACATCCGGCAGGCCCGTCGGATGAGCCATCGAATCGAGGGCAGGAGCAGGCATGCCGCACTTCGTCAAGAGCCATGGGCTGGGCAACGACTACATCGTGCTGGAGCCGGACAAGCTCCCCTTTCCGCTCACGGCGGAGAACATCCGCCTGATCTGCCACCGCAACCTGGGCGTGGGCTCGGACGGCATCCTGGCCATGGCCAGGCCGGCGCGGGGCGATTTCGCCGTGCGCATCTACAACCCGGACGGCAGCGAGGCGGAGAAGAGCGGCAACGGCACGCGCATCTTCGCCAAGTACTTGTACGATTACGGCCACACCACCAAGACGCGCTTCACCATCGACACGCTGGGCGGGCTGGTGACGGCGGAGCTGGAGGTTCGTGACGGGCGGGTCACCGGCGCTACCATGAACATGGGCACGGCTACCATCGGCGACCTCACCGAGCTGGAGGTAGACGGCGAGCGGATCTCGGTCATCACCGTATCCGTTGGCAACCCGCACTGTGTGGTGCTCACGGACGATCTGGAGCGGGTGGACTTCTACCGGCTGGGCCCGCGCATCGAGCGGCACCCGGCCTTCCCCAACCGCACCAACGTCCAGTTCGCACGGGTGGTGGCCCGGGACGAGGTGCACATCCGCATCTGGGAGCGCGGCGCGGGCGAGACCATGGCCTCCGGCACCAGCGCCAGCGCCGTGGCCGCCGCCTGCCGGCACGCCGGTCTGGTGGACGATGACGTGCGCGTGGTGGCCCCAGGCGGCACGCTGCGCATCCGCATCGATCCCGGCGGCGAGATCTGGATGTCGGGGCCGGTGGAGGAGGTGTGCGCGGGCGACTTCGCGCCGGAGTTCCTGCGTCGGCTGGGCGGATAGGCGGCCGGCGCCGCCATCCCGGGCGCTCTTGCGGCGTCCCGATAGTTTGACATCACGGCACGTGTGTACGGTGTGGAGGTGATGTCAAACTATCCTGCCGGCGCCAGACCCCCCTCGTCCTCGTCAGAGGGAGAGGGGGGCGAGGGGGGTGAGGGTCTGACAAGACTGGCCCCTCGCCCCGGCCCCTCGGGTGAGCGGTCCGCCACACGCAACGGACGCCATGCGCACACGCAGACACCGTCGGCTGGGCGACCTGGTGGGAACCCCGTTGCTCCTTGGCCCCCAGGTGCGCATCATGGTCAACCAGATCGGGGAGGAGATCCAGCTCGTGCGCTTCGGGCCGGATTTCCGCGCCCAGGCCGAAACCGTGCCGCCGGAGGAACGCGGCAGCGTGGCGGGCTGGATCCGTGCCGCGGAGCGCGCCTGGCATCTCACCGGCTATCTGTGGGAGTTCGAGGACGTGGCTACCGCCTGGCAGCGACGGATGCGCGAGGAGCACCGGGGCCCGTGACCGGACCGCGCCCCGGAGGACGGCTCTGACCACAGTGCCCGAGGTGCTGGCCGCCCGGTACGCGACCACCGGCGCCCCGGCCGGGCGTGCATATCACACCCAGGAGCAAGCCACATGACCAGCGAGCGCAGCCTGTACGAGCGCGGCCTCGCGGTGCGCCGCGCCATGTTCCCGGAGCGGGTCGAACCGGCGCCACTTGCCCCGGACGAAATCCGCGCCGACTGGGCGCGCCTGATCGTCGACCTCTACGGCATGGTGTGGGCCCGTCCCGGGCTGACGCTGCGCACGCGCAGCCTGATCACCGTGGCCGCGCTCACCGCGCTGCACCAGGCCGAGGAGCTGCGCATCCACACCGTGGCGGCGCTGCGCAACGGCGTCTCCCGCCGCGAGCTGTGCGAAGCGGTGATGCACGTGGCCGGCTACGCCGGCGTGCCCGCGGGGGTGGAGGGGATGCGCGTGCTGCGCGAGGCGTTCGTCGCCCACCCAGAGCTCAACCCACCGGGCGGGGCGCCGACGCCGGAGACCGTGCCGGACACGCTGGAGAGCCTGTACGAGCGGGGCATGGCCTTCCGGCGGCAGCACTTCGGCCAGACCAGCCGGCCGGCCGATATCGCGCCGGACGAGATCGCGGAGGACTGGTGGAAGTTCCTCACCGGCACGGCCTTCGGCGCCCTCTGGCCGCGCCCCGGCCTGTCGCTGCACGACCACAGCCGCGTGACGCTGGCGACCTTGCAGGTGCTGCACCTGCCGGCGGAGTTCCGGCTGCACGTGGACCGCGCCCTGCGGCTGGGCATTCCACGCCCCGAGCTGTGCGAGCAGATCCTGCACCTGGCCCTGTACGGCGGCTTCCCCGCCGCGGTGGAGGCGATGCGTATCGCCCGCGAGGCGTTTGCGGCTCATCCCGCCTGAGCCGGGCCCAACGCAAGGCATGACGACCGCTGCCAAGCCGGCCCCCCCCTCCGTTCGTCATGCCTCGTTCCGTGTGGGGCGGAGGGTGTGGCGCTCCAGGCGCCCGCCGAGGCGACGCAGCATCTCCCGCCAGCGCCGCAGCCGCTCCTGCGCCACCCGCAGGTGCTGGTAGGTCTGCGGCGCCACCGTCGCCGTCTCCGCCGTGTTGGCGGCACCCATGGCGCGGGCGAGGATGGCCAGCGCCGCCGCCCCTTCCACCACCACGTGCTCGTGCGCGGCCGGCACGGTGGAGCCGCCGGTGTCCACCAGATGCTGCTGCGTGTAGGAGACACGCACCGTGTAGGCCGTCGCCGGCGGGCTGAGGTCCAGCGTCACCGTATCGCCCCACACGGCGAAGTCGACGAGCGCGGGCGGCCAGCGGTCCGGTGGGTACTCCACCGCCACCACGCGCAGCGGGCGGGTGAGCGCCGTCAGGGCGAACTGGCGGCTGCCGCCGCTCAGGCCGACGTCCGCCCGCGCCTCGGCCGGCACGTACCGGCTGAACTCTTCCACCGCCTGCTGGATGTGGCGGTCGATCGAGGCATTGTCGAAGCCGCGCTCGGGGGAGCTGCCACTGATGCCCAGCGCGTACTGTACCCGGGAGCGGAAATCGGCGAGCGTCGTCATGCCTTCCCTCGTGTGGGATGAGGACCGCGGGGTGAGAAGAAGGCGGGGCCCCACCCGGCCGGGGCCTCACTCCTCAACCCCCCACAGCGTGGCCAGAAAGCCGACCGTGGCCGTGCTCTGCACCGTCAGCGCCTGGTCGGGCTGGAGCAGGAGGCCGTGGCGCAGGTCGAGCACGAAGGCCTGGGTGCCGCTGGTGTTGAACAGCATCACCGGCGTGCCCGCCACCCCGGCCCGGATGGTGAACGTGCCCGAGGCCGAGCTGGAGAAGATGGCGCCCAGCAGGCGGATGCGCTTGCCCGCGGCCGGCGTCCAGATGGGCGTCTCCGTGAGCGCGTTGGACACGTTGGCGATCTTCCACACGGTGGGGATGCCGTGGATTTCCACCGGCAGCCGCTCAACGCCGAAGTCATCGGTGCGTCTGGGCATGGGCGCTGCTCCTAACGGGCTGCGGGGTGACGCACGAGGCGGGAGACGGGACCCCCGGCTTCGCCCCCCCGGCCCCGGCCCCGGCTCGCCGGGGGGGCATCGCTCACGCCGCCTACGGCGTCACCCCTTTGAGGCGGGCCACGGCCAGGTCGGCGAACACCGCCAGGCTGACGTACCACTTCACCCGCCAGCGGATGGCGTCCTTGGTCTCCAGCGGCCCCACCCGCTCGACCGTGAGGCCGCCGGCGCCTTGCAGACCGGCGACGCGTCCCTCGCCGAACTGGACGGCGTACACGCTGCTGGCGTTCGTGGCCGTCCCCTGCGTCTCGGTGTCCGGCACGTAGTCGCTCACACCGATGGGGATGCCGGCGTAGAACTCTTGGAAGGCGCCGAAGGCGTTCTGCCGGGTCTCCATGAAGGCGCCCCCTGCCCGAACAAGCTGGGTGAGCTGGCGGCGGGTGCGCTTGGACATGATGAGCAGGTCGGGTCGGCCCGGCCGGACGCGGTCAATCAGCTCGTCCAGCAGGGCCAGGGTGAGCGGCCCGCCGTTGGTGGCCACGGTGATGGTCTGCCCGGTGGTCACCAGCTTGGCCAGGCCGTCGAACTGCTTCGGGTTGGCCGTGGTGTCGCCGGAGATAAACGCCGTCTCGAAGGCGTCGCGCACGGCCTTGGCCTTGAGCTCGATGACGGCGGCCTCGATGTCCTGGACGTTGGAGCGGGTGCGGGCCAGGTACTGGTCCACGTCCGCGTCACCGCCCAGAATCTTCAGGCTGGCCGTCACCTGGGTGAACGTGGGCGTGGACTCGGTCCAGGTGTCGCCCACGTCGAACCAGGAGGCCGTGGCCATGGCGTTCTCGCGGTTATAGGTCACGGCGTTGCCGTTCACATCGATGAACGGCAGCACCTGGAGGACGGGGCTGTCTTTGACGATGGTCTCGATGACGCCGCGGAGGACGATGTCGTTGGCGAGCTTGGCGGCTTCCACAAGGGTCAGGGCCACGGGTCACCTCCTGTTCCGTGCGGCGTGCGGCGTGCGGCCCCCGCCCCGGCGGAAGGCGGGGTCCGCAGCACCCCGCACCCCGCCCTCACCTCCGGCTGAGGCCGAGGCGGATTTTCTCGGCTGGGGAGAGGGCGTCGAGGTTTGGGGGGCTTCGGAGCGGACTGCCGGCCGGCACCACGCGCACGGCATCCATGGCAAGCCGGTCGCGCACGCGGGCCACGAGCTCCCGGGCCCGCTGCACCGCTGCCTCCACCTCCTCGACCGTCTCGCCGGTCACGAGCTCGGCGGGCAGCTCTGGGGACTGCGCCAGGAGGGCGGCACGGTAGCGGTGCACCGCCTCACGGCGGGCGGTGTGGGCGCGGTGCAGCTCCTCCCGCAGCGTGGCCAGCGCCTCGCCCTCAGCCCTCACCTCCGGCGGGGTGAGGGTGCGCTCCGCGCCAGGGCGCACCTCCGTCAGCTCCTCCCCGGCCTGCGGCACGGGGTGTTCCACCTGCGCGGTCTCGCGGTCGTCCATCTTCGGCGCCTCCTCGGGGGTGATGCAT
>JBHOQW010000255.1:0-2949 GCA_042408665.1 Dehalococcoidia bacterium | reverse complement strand
GGTGGCCGGATGCGAGAGCACGTCTTCACCTACGGCAAAGCGGCCTTTGCCGACGCCGTACGGGCTGGACTGGTGCCGAGCAACCCGTTCGACCGGGTTGAACGGGCAGCCAAGCCTCGACATACGCCCCGGGAGCGGCCGACCTGGTCGCCGGCCGAGGTGGCTCGGTTTGTGGCCGTCGGGGAGCGTTCCCGCCTGCGCTACGCTCCGCTCTGCGTCGTCGCCGTGCTCACCGGGCTCAGGCGGGGCGAGCTGTGCGGGCTTCTCTGGCGGGACGTGGACTTCGGGCAGGGGGTACTGTCCGTCCGGCGGCAGCGGGCGGTGGTGGCCGGACGGCCGGAGACGGGGTCGCTCAAGACCCGGGCCGCCCACCGGACGGTACCGCTCGGCGAGCGGGCGCTGGCCGTCTTGCGCCAACAGTGGGAGCGCACCCCGCCCGAGGGACGGGAGCCGGACCGGCCGGTGTTCGCCACCACCACCGGCACGCCGCCCCACCCCGACAACCTCAAGCGCACCCTCCACCGCTTGTGCCAGGCGGCCGACGTGCCCGTCGTCACGCTCCACCAGCTGCGGCACGTCTACGCCAGTTTGGCGGCCGCCGGGGGCCTGGACCCGGTGGCGCTGGCCCGGGTCATGGGCCACAGCCGACCGTCAGTCAGCCTCGACATCTACACCTACGCCCTGAACACGGAGCGGGCGGCCGGGGCTGTGGAGCGGGGGCTGGGCATACCCGACTCGACACAACCGTGAACCCCTACGCCCGGCCGCTGCGCCCGGATGCGGAGGCGGCGCTTTTGGACCGCCTGCTGCTCCCCGCCCTTCCCGCCGCCGGGGGGGAGGAAGTCACCTGCTGACGCCTGCCCGCCGGCGGCAGGGGCGCCACGAACGCCGGCGGAGGCGCCGCCAGGGAGGCGGCGGCGGCAACGGCGGCAACGGAGGACGGGCCGGCCCGCTGGCGGTCGCCGGGGCGCCTCCCCCCTCCCCCACCACCGCCGGTCGCTGCACCGCTTCGAGAGCGGCGACCAAAGCGCACGGCCGGCACGCCGCCGGGGCGTGCCGGCCCCGGCGGACGTGGTGGAGCGCCACCGCCACCGGCCGGAGCCGGCGGGCGTAGTTTTGCACCTGCCTATCTGTCCAGCCGCCCTCTGCAAGCCGCCGCAGCACCGCTTCCGCTTCCCGCCCCGGCGACTCGCTGGGGTGAGCCGCCCGCCAACGTTGCTCCCACTCCCAGACCCATTCGGCCAGCGCTTCTTGCAGCTCTCGGGCAGTCGCAGACGGCTGCTCTGACAGCCGACGCAACAACGCCGCTTCAAACCACAGGTTGAGCCGCCCCGGCCGCCGGAGCCGCCGCTGCTCCTGCCCGCTCATCACCGCCCCTCGCTGGCGCTGGCGTTCTCATTTCGCCTTACGTTTCGCACTCTTCTGCTCATTGTCGCACACCCTGGGAGCGTACTGCATCACATCTGCCACTGGAGGCGATATGAGCAACGAGATGTTGTTGACGATCCCAGAGGTCGCTCAGCGGCTGGCGATTAGTCGACGAACTGCTGCGGAGCTTGTACGGCTCGGCGAATTGCCGTCGGTCGTGATCGCCCGCCGCTGCCGGAGGGTGCCGGCGTCGGCGCTCGAGCACTACATCGAATCCCGCCTCAACGGCGAGCGGGGGCAGGAGGCGGAGCGATGAACATCCCCCAGGGCGAACACACCGCCCACCTGGTGCGGGTCACGAAACGGGGACGGACGTGCACCGTGGCCAAGGTGGTGCCGGCCAGCGGCACCGGCGAGTGGGTGCTGGCTGCCGTGTACCGGGACCCGGCCCGGCGGGTGCCCTCCGTGGCGAGCATGCCAGTGGCTGTCCTTCAGCACGCCCTGCGGCTGGGCTGCCGGCGGTGGGTCGTACGCATCGACCAGACCGGCGAGGCGTACAGCCTCGACATCGAGGATGTGCTGCGGGAGGGCTGGCGGCAGGCGTCGGACGGCATCATGGAACTCTTCGTGCCCCTCGACCGCTTCGAGCACATCGCCTGGCCCGACTGGCCGTACATCCCGCCCGACGGCCCGGCGGTGGTGCTCGGGCCGGACTGTGACCGCCGTCCGAGCGAGGGCCGGCAGCTGCGCCTGTGGGGCGAGGGCGGGGAGGGACGGTCATGAACCTCGACCCCCAAGCCATCGCCGCCGCCCTGGGCAACGCCCGCCGGGAAGGCCATCGCTGGCGCACCACCTGCCCGGCCTGCGGCGGCGGAAACCTCACCATTGGTATTGCAGCCGACGACCGGTTGCTCGTGAAATGCTGGAACGGCTGCAGCCAGCAGCAAGTGGTCGAGGCGCTGCGCCAGCGGGAGTTGTGGCCGGGCCCGTCTCGCAACGGCCACAGCCCGGCCCCGCCCCGGCCACAGGCCGCCGGCCCTGGCAGGCCGGCCCAGGACGGCGCCCGCTGGTGGGCCGAGTACACCGGCGTGCCGTGGCAGCGCTGGCAGGCGTGGGGCTGTGAGCCGCTCCCGAACGGCGTGGCGTTTGTCTGGCCGTCGCTGCCGGGCGTGCGCAAGCTGCGGCTCAAGGATGGACCGAAGGGCTTGTGGGAGGGTTCGCCCTCGCCGCCGCTTTGGCCAGAGCTGGCGCCGGAGCTGCCCGGCGAGGTCTGGCTCACGGAGGGTGAGTCGGATTGCGGCGTGCTCCGCCACTGCGGGCTTGAGGCGTACGCCTGCACGAAGGGGGCCAGCTCGCCGCCGCCGGGAGCGGTGTTCGCTGAGCTTCGGCGCCGGGGCTGCCGCACCGTGACGGTCGCCTTTGACGCCGACGCCGCCGGCCGGCAGGGCGCCGAGAAGCTGGCCCAAGCGGCGGCGGCCGCCGGGCTGGCGGTGGCGACCGTGTCATGGGAGGGCCTTTTGCGCCCAGCGCTGGGGGAGAACGATTGCCGAGACCTCTTCCGGCGCCTTGGCGACCCCACGC
>JBHOQW010000251.1:0-13684 GCA_042408665.1 Dehalococcoidia bacterium | reverse complement strand
TTCAGCGCCCGCAGCAGTTCGTCGGCCTCTCTGGCCGTCAACTCGCCGGTCTCCACCATCTTGAGGATGCGTTCGACCTCCGGGTCGATGGGCCGGGACGGACCGCCCGGCGGCCGGGGCGGCGGAGGCGGCTCGGCCGCGCCACGGTCCTGCTCGGGCGGCCGGTCCCACTCCTCCGCGCCGGCGTCCGCGCCCTGCCGCACCCGCACCGATCCCACATCGGTGGAGACCCGGAGCACGGCCGGCGCGCCTGCCTGTGATGGGTACTCGTTGCGCACCGACCCGATAGAGGCGCGCGCCTCCACTCGCACCGCCAGGCCCGGCCGCAGCGCCAGGGACACGGCGCCCACATCGGTGTGCACACGGTGCTCGCCGGGGTCGAGGTGCCACACATCGAGCGTCACCTGCCCGGCATCGGTGCGCACGTCGAGGCTGCCGCCCACACGCGCACCGGTTACCTGACCGGCATCGGTGGAGAGGCGCAGCCGTCCGTGCACGTCCTCCAGACGGATACGGCCGGCATCGGTGCGCAGGTCCAGCCGACAGGGGCCGAGCCCGCGGGCGGCGATGCTGCCGGCATCGCTGTGCACGCGGGCGCTCACCGCGGCCGGCACGTGCGCCACCACCCGCAGCGCCGTCCCCCAGAACAGCCCGAACGGCCGGCGCCCGGGCCGCACGCGCACGCGCACCGCCTCGCCGTCCCGGGCGACGTGCACCTCGGCACGGTCGGCGTGGTGGCCGACCAGCTCGAGGTAGGGTGCCTCGCCGGGAGCCACCGGCTGCAGCGTGACCGGCAGGGCGTCCGCCTCCATCTCCAGTTCCGGCCGCTCGCCGAACGGCAGCGGCCAGGCGCGCCGCATCTCTTGGTCCATGTCCTCACCCACCTTCTGTCACAGCGCCCGCAGGCGGGCCGCCGCCTCGGCCGCGGTGATGCGGCCGGCCGCCAGATCGTCGAGGATCTGCTGGCGGCGGGCGGCGATCTCTCCGTCCTCTGCCCGCACCTCAAACCCCATGGCCTGCACCACCTCGTTCAGGCGCGCCACCACGGTGGGATAGGAGACGCCCAGCTCCTCTTCCACGTCCTTGATCTTGCCGCGGCATTTGATGAACACCTCCACGAACTGGAGCTGCTCGCGCGTCAGCCGCTGCAACCGGCCCAGTGTAAAATGACCTTCCAGGGCCGAGCCGCACGTGTCGCATTCCAGACGCGCGATGTGCATCGCCTCCCCGCATACCGGGCAGCGCGTGCCGACCTGGTACACGGGCTGGGAGGAAGGGCTCTCCCCCTGTTGCCGGAACCATCCTTTCATTTCACTCACCATGACATTAAGAAAATTAATGTCAAAGTTGACTCCTGTCAAGCCCCTGGTCGACCGGGCGCGGTCCGGCGGCGTGGCTTGGCGCGGGTGGAGACGCATGGGGGCCGGGCCATGCGCTCGCTGATCGTCTACCTGGTGGTCTTACCGCTGCTGACGCTGGCCGTGCTGGCGGTGCTGCGCGTGCGCTTCGCGGTGCGCTTCTGGCGGCGGCTGTACCTGCTCGGGCTGCTGTATGTGGCGTTGCTGCTGGCCCGCCTGGCGTTTCAGCTCCTCACCTGATGGGGGGTACACCGTCGTGTCCACGATGCGCATCGTGGTGGCGCCGCAGGAGTTCAAGGGCAGCCTCACCGCCGTCGAGGCGGCGGCGGCCGTGGCCGCCGGCCTGGCGCACGCGCTGCCCGCGGCCGCCGTGGAGCAGGTCCCGCTGGCCGACGGCGGTCCCGGCACGGTGGCGGCCGTGGTGGCGGCGGCCGGCGGCGAGCTACGCACCGTGCCCTGCCGTGACCCCCTGGGGCGGCCGCTCACGGCCGCGTTCGCGCTCCTGGACGGCGGCCGTACGGCCCTCATCGAGATGGCCGCCGCCGCCGGCCTCACGCTGCTCCGGCCGGACGAGCGCGACGCCAAGCGGGCCAGCACGGAGGGGGTGGGGGACCTGATCCGCGCCGCGTTGGACGTCGGCGTGCGCCGCATCGTGGTCGGCCTGGGCGGCAGCGCCACCAACGACGGCGGGAGCGGCATGGCGCGGGCGCTGGGCATCCGCTTTCTGGACGCGGACGGCCATGAGCTACCTGCCGGCGGAGCGGCGCTGGCGCGCCTGGACCGGGTCGACACCACCGGCCTGGACCCACGCCTGCGCACGGTGGAGGTGATCGGCGCTACCGATGTGCGCAACCCGCTCTGCGGCCCGCAGGGGGCCAGCGCCGTGTACGGGCCGCAGAAGGGCGCCACCCCGGCCGACGTGGCCGAGCTCGACGCCGCCCTGCGCCGCTACGCGGCCGTCCTCCGCCGCGATCTGGGCGTCGACGTGGCGGAACTCCCCGGCGCCGGCGCCGCCGGCGGGTTGGGCGCCGCGCTGGTGGCGTTCCTCGGCGCCACCCTCCGCTCCGGCTTCGCGCTGGTGGCCGAGATGGTGCGATTGGAGTCGCGCCTGGCGGGTGCCGATCTGGTGATCACCGGCGAGGGACGCCTGGACGGGCAATCGCTGTTCGGCAAGACGACCGTGGGCGTGGCGCGGCTGGCGCGCCGGCACGGCGTGCCGGCGGTCGCCCTGTGCGGCGGACTCGATGAGGGCTGGGAGCAGGCGCTGGCGGAGGGGCTCACGGCGGCGTGGAGCATCGCGCCGGGGCCGGCCACCCTGCCGGAACTGGAGGCGCGGGCGGCTCCACTGCTGGCGTCCGCCGCCGCGCAGGTGGCGCGCCTGTTTGCCGTCGCACGCCGCTCGGCCGGGCACGGCGACGAGGGCGCGCGGGCGCTCCCGTGACCCCCTGCCGTGCTCAGCGCGGGATGTCGGCCAGCCGACGGCGCACCTCGGCGTATGAGCCCCGGTCGCCGGTCGCCGTGACCCTGATCTCCGCGCTCGGCGGGGCGATGATGGTGCTTTCGAAGCGGAAGGCGCCGTCGTCATCGGCGGCCAGCGTCATGCTTGAGCTCTGGCTCACGCTCTGGCTGCTTTCAAGGTGCACGCCGGGCCCGGAGGTCACCCGCTGCTCCCGGCTCTGGAGCGTCAGCGTTAACGTCACCCATTCGCCGGGCTGGAAGCCGCTGCCGAGGACCGCGAGCGTGTCGTCGGCGCTCCACCGCAGGTCGATCGCGGCCGCCTGCGCCGCCCGCCCGCGGGCGCCGAAGGTCGCGCGGCTAAGCAGACCGAGGAGGACCAGCAGGGCGATCAGGCTCGGCACGGCTTTCACCAGCATGCTGCCCCCTTCCACCCGACGGCGCGCCGGCGAGGCGGTGGAACGGCGCCCGCCGTCCCGCCGGGCGCGGCGATCGCGGCCGTTACGCCTGCGTGATCGAGCCGATGTTGCCGGCGAGCTGCACCAGCGTCTGGGCACCGCCGACGATGAACGCGCCGGCCACGATGTTCTGCCCAACCTGCTGGTTGGCCTGCCCAAGTTGCGCCACGTTGACTTTATTGAAATCAAAGAAATAGCCGGAGACGTCCTGGCCACTTATCGCCTGTTCGAATGCGGCCGTCTTGTCCGGCGGCACCCGCCCCGCCTGGACGATCTCCTGGGTGAGCAGGTAGTAGTTGCCTTCGGCGTCCTTCAGGATGAGGGCCTCTTGCACCGTGCCCTGCGACATGTGTTGCTCCTTTCTGCGCGCCGGCCGATGGGGAAGCGCCCCCGCCGTCCGAACGGACGAACCGACACGCGGTGGCCGTCGTCACAGCGGGGGCGCGGATGCCACGGATACCCATGCCGGGCGCGCGGTAGTGCGCGCCTAGGCCTGGCTGACGTTGGCGGTGTTGCTGGCCAGCTGCACCAGCGTCTGCGGACCGCCGACGATGAACCCACCGGCCACGATGTTCTGCCCGAACTGCGCGTTCGACTGCGAGAGCTGGGCGAAGTTCAGCTTGTTGAAGTCAAACAAGAAGCCGGAGACGTCCTGGCCCATGATCGCCTGCTCCAGCTCGGCCTTCTTGCTGGCCGGTACGCGCCCGGCTTCGATCGCCCGCTCATGGAGCACGTAGTAGTTGCCCTCGCCATCCTTGAGAACGAGAATGCGCGAACCGGTCGTCATGGTTGTGTTCCTTTCTTGTCTCTTGTCTTGATGTGTGGTCGGATTGGGCTAGGTCAGAGCCGCACCGCGGGAACCCGTGGCGATTCGCCCGTTCGCGGGCTCATCCCCTACGCCCCGCTCTGCTGGGCGCCAAGGAAGGTGCCCGCGCTCTGGCCCAGCGTTTGCTGCACGGGGGCGAAGGTGCCGGCGGCGATGTTGAACCCCAGTTGGGTGGTGACCTGCGGCGCCACCACGATGTTGATCGTGCCCACCGGCGAGAACCCGCCGACCCCGGTGTACCCGGTCACGTCCTGGTCGCCGATCGCGGCGCGGATGATGGCCTGTTGCTCCGGCGTCGCGCGGGCGGCCCGGATCTGGGCCTCGCTGAGCACGTAGTAGGTTCCCTCAGCATCGCGCAGCACCAGCACCTGCGACTGGTCCCTCGTCATACTCATCGCCCTGTTCCTTTCGGGCTGGTGGCATCGAAGCAGCCGGACCGCGCCCAGCCCCTACCAGGACTGAGGCCCACGGCACCGCCGACCCACGCCACGGCGGGGTGCAGCCTTCCATGGTCATGTCATGGCACCGCTCGGCCCTGCCGAGGGCGATCACACCATAGGCAACGCTCCTAGCTCAGTCGGCGGGGATGAGAACGGCGCCGGGGGACGAGAAGAGGGGGGATCAGAGCCCGGCGCGCCCGCATGCGGGATCCCTCATCGAGGCGGGCGATGGGTGGCCGGGGTGGCTCCTCTACGCGGTCAGCGTTCTCTGTCTGTTACGTTATCGGACCACCGGTTACTCGTCTGCCATATACGCGACAGAAGAGCACCTCTCTGATATCACAGGCCCGGGGCGTTGTAAAGCCAGAGCTCATCGAAGATTGGTGTGCGGCGGGTGATGGGGAGGGTTAGCGGTCCAGGCGCAGCACCGCCATGAACGCCTCTTGCGGGATCTCGACGCTGCCCACCCGTTTGAGCCGCTTCTTGCCCTCGGCCTGCTTCTCCAGCAGCTTGCGCTTGCGGGTGACGTCGCCGCCGTAGCACTTGGCCAGCACGTTCTTGCGCAGGGCGCGGATCGTCTCCCGCGCGATCACACGGCCGTTGATTGCGGCCTGGATGGGCACGTCGAAGAGCTGGCGCGGGATGAGGCCGCGCAGCTTCTCCACGAGCTGGCGCCCGTGCTGCACGGCCCGGTCGGCGTGGGTGATGAGCGACAGAGCGTCGACGGGGTTGCCGTTGACCAGGATGTCAAGCTTGACCAGCCTGGCGGGCTCATAGCCGGTGAGTTGGTAATCCAGGGAGGCGTAGCCCTGCGTCTGTGATTTGAGCTGGTCGTAGAAGTCGACCAGGATCTCGGCCAGGGGAACGTGGTACTCCAGGAGCACGCGCGCCTCCCCACCGGTTGGTCCGCCCTCGGTCCCGCCCACGGCGTGGTCCAGGTACTCCATGCGCTTGAACTGGCCGCGCCGGCCCGTCACCAGCTCCATGATGGCACCGATGTAGCGGGCCGGCGTGATAACGGTAATGTCCACCCACGGCTCGCGGATCTCGGCGATCTCCTGCGGTGGCGGCAGATCGGCCGGGTTATCAACGACCAGCTCGCGGCCGTTGGTCTTGGTGACCTGGTACTCCACACTCGGCGCCGTGGCCAAGAGCCGCAGACCGTACTCGCGCTCCAGCCGCTCCTGCACGATCTCCATGTGCAACAGGCCGAGGAAACCGCAGCGAAAGCCGAAGCCGAGCGCCGCGCTGGACTCCGGCTCGTACACCAGCGCGGCGTCGTTGAGCTTGAGCTTATCCAGCGCGTCGCGCAGCAGACCGTAGTCTCCCGCGTCCTGCGGGTAGAGGCCGGCGAACACCATCGGCTTGGCCGGCCGGTAGCCGGGCAGGGGCTCAGCCGCCGGCCGGGCGGCGGCGGTGAGGGTATCACCAACGCGACACTCGCGCACGTTCTTCAGACCGGTGGCAACGTAGCCCACCTCGCCGGTACACAGCTCCTGGACGGGCACAAGGTGGGGGCGGAACGTACCCACCTCCAGCGGCTCCACCGAGCGGCCGGTGGCCATGAGCTGCAACGCCGTTCCGGGCGCCAGGTGACCATCCACTACCCGCACATAGGCGATCACGCCCTTGTACGGGTCGTACTTGGAGTCGAAGATCAGCGCGCGCAGCGGCGCATCGGGCCGGCCGCGCGGCGGCGGCAGTCGGTGGACGATGGCCTCCAGCAGCGCGGTGATACCGGTACCCTCCTTGGCCGAGACCAGCAGCATCTCCTCGCGCGCGAAGCCGATCACATCCGTCAGCTCCTGCGCCACCCGCTCCACGTCGGCGTTGGGCAGGTCGATCTTGTTGATCACGGGGATAAGGGTAAGGTCCGCTTCCATGGCCATGTACACGTTGGCCAGGGTCTGCGCCTGGATGCCCTGGGTGGCGTCCACCACCAGGATGGCGCCCTCGCAGGCGGCTAGGGCGCGGGAGACCTCGTAGGAGAAGTCCACGTGGCCCGGTGTGTCGATCAGGTTCAGCTCGTACTCCTGGCCGTCGACCGCCGAGCGGTAGAACATGCGCACCGCCTGCGCCTTGATCGTGATCCCCTTCTCGCGCTCCAGATCCATCTGATCGAGGACCTGTTCGGCCATCTCCCGCTCGGACAGCGTGCCGGTGGCCTCAAGAAGTCGGTCTGCGAGCGTGGATTTGCCGTGATCGATGTGGGCGATGATGCAGAAGTTCCGGATGCGGGATTGGTCCATACACGTTCATCGTACCATACCGTCGCCTGCCGCCGGTGACCCCTCGGGTACGCGCGGGCGACGCGGCCTTGCTGGGCGAGGTCCGTCAGGGGATCTCCGGTTCACCGATGAGCGTCGGCGCGCCGTCACGCCCTAGCCGGTACATGGCCAACGGCCAACGGGCCGGTGCGCCGTCCACCAGCTCGTAGGTGCGCATGACGCCCCGATAGCTGGTGACGGCGGCCAGCGCCGCACGCACGGCCGGCCGCGTGGGCGTATTGGCGGCCGCCGCGCGCACGGCGGCGAGGCCCAGCGCCGCGGCGTCGTAGGCCCGACCAGCTAGGGCCGTGGGCGCCCGCCCGTACCGGGCGCTGAAGCGGGCGACGAAGTCTCGGGCGCGCTCCGACTCAGCCGGCCGGGGGGTGATCTCAATCGCGGAAACACCGTCGAAGAAGCCGCCGGCCGTGCGGTAGAACCCCTCACCGAGGACGCCGAGGCCGAGCACCAGGCGGGCGCGGGCGTCGCGCAGGCGCAGTTCGGCCCACAGCGAGCCGGCATCGACACCGTTACCGGTGACGTACACGAGCTGCGGCGTCGGTGACCGCACCGCCTGCGCCAGGCGCACGAAATCGGTGTCCTCTCCACTCAGGGTGAAGAGGGCGCGCACCGGCAGCTCGCGCCCGGGCGCCAGGGCGGCGAAGGCCTGGGCGGCCGCCACCGCCTCCGGGTCGGCCGAGGCGATCACCGCCACCGGCAGCGGGCCGAAGTTGTAGGCCAGGGCGGCGGCCGCCACCTCCTGGACCTGGCGCGTGGTGGGCGCCAACTCCACTAGGCCCGACGGACGCCCGCCCGGACCCGGGTTGGCCAGTGCCACGCCGGCGGGTGCGTCCGGCGCGGCCAGCAGACCGCGCGCCGTCGCGGCTGCGGCCTCGCTGGTGAAGCCCACCGCCAGCAGGAGATGCGGGTCGCGCAGCAGAGCGCGCAGCGGCTCGGTCGCGTCTTCGTCCACGGTGACCAGCTCCAGGCGCAGGCGGCCCGTGGTTGGCGCGCTGGCCTGCCACTCCTCCACGGCCAGGCGCACGGCGTCCACCACGTCGCGGCCCGCCGCGGTTCGCTCGCTCGCAAGCGGTGCGGCGACCAGCACTCGCGCCACGACCAGCGGGGCGGTCGGGCGGCAGGCGGGCAACACCGCGGCCAGGGTGACGAGGAGGAGTGAGATCGGCGCGGCGGCGCGGCGCGCGCCGACCATCGCTGCCCTATTCATGGGTCTCCAGACACAGTACGGCCCCCTGCGGCGTGGCAGGGGGCCGGTCCCGTCCAGCAGGTCGATCTAGACGCGATGGCAGGCCACCCAATGGTCGCTGCCCACCTGGCGCCACTCGGGGATCCGTTCGCGGCACTCCTCGATGGCGATGGGGCAGCGGGTGTGGAACACACAGCCGGGCGGCGGACGCAGCGGGCTGGGCACATCGCCGGTGAGGATGATCCGCTCACGCTTGGCCTCGATGGCCGGGTCGGGGATGGGCACGGCGGAGAGCAACGCCTTGGTGTACGGGTGCAGCGGGTGCTCGTACAGCTCGTTGCGGTCCGCCAACTCCACGATATGGCCGAGGTACATCACCGCCACGCGGTCGGAAATATGCCGTACCACCGACAGGTCGTGGGCGATGAATAGATACGTGAGCCCGAAGCGATCCTGCAGGTCTTCCAGCAGGTTGATGATCTGCGCCTGGATGGACACGTCCAGCGCGGAGACGGGCTCGTCGCAGACGATGAAGTCCGGCTCCACGGCCAGGGCGCGGGCGATGCCGATGCGCTGGCGCTGGCCGCCGGAGAACTCATGCGGGTAGCGGTTGGCGTAGTACGGGTTGAGCCCGACCACGCTGAGCAGCTCCTGCACGCGCTCCTTGCGCGCTTTGCCCTTGGCCAGGTTATGGATGGCCAGCGGCTCGGCGATGATCGAGCCCACGGACATGCGCGGGTTGAGGGAGGCGTACGGGTCCTGGAAGATCATCTGCATGCGGCGGCGGAAGCGGCGTAGGTCGCCCCCCTTGAGCTGGGTGAGGTCCACGCCGTCGAACAACACGCGGCCGGCGGTGGGGCGATAGAGCTGGAGGATGGCGCGGCCGGTAGTGGACTTCCCGCAGCCCGACTCCCCTACCAGGCCGAGCGTCTCGCCGCGCTTGATCTGGAACGTGACGCCGTCCACGGCCTTCACGTCGGCGACCTTGCGCTGGAAGATCAGCCCTGCCGTGACGGGGAAGTACATTTTCAGGTCCTGGACATCGACCAGAACCTCGCCGGGCTTGGCCCGGGACGTGCCGGTAGCGGCGGTCTGCGTCGTCATGCCTGCGCCCCCTCCTTCGCCACGATGGGCATCGAATCGCGGCTCACACGCTGGTACTCCCAGCAGGCGGTGAAGTGCTTCTCTCCCACCATCATCAGCGGTGGGTACTCCTCCAGGCACTTATCCACGTGCCAGCGGCAGCGCGGGTAGAACGCGCAGCCCTTGGGCAGGTTGGTGAGGTCCGGGGGCTGGCCCTCGATCGGGTCCAGCTTCTCCTTGCGCGTTTCGTCCAGGCGCGGCACCGACTTGAGCAGACCGACCGTGTAAGGGTGTTTAGGGTTGGCGTACAGCTCACGGGCCGTGGCCGTCTCGATGATGCGGCCCGCGTACATCACGTTCACCCGGTCGGCGTAGCGGGCCACGATCCCAAGGTTGTGGGTAATGATGATCACCGCCGTGCCCAGCTCGCGCGACAGGCGGGCCATGATCTCCAAGATCTGGGCCTGGATGGTGACGTCCAGCGCGGTGGTGGGCTCATCGGCGAGGAGGAGCTTGGGGTTGCAGGACAGCGCCATGGCGATCATCACGCGCTGGCGCATGCCGCCGGAGAACTGGTGCGGATAGTCGTTCAGGCGGGTGGGCGCTTCCGGGATACCCACCATTTCTAGGAGCTCAATGGCGCGCTTGCGGGCCTGCTCCTTGTCGTACTTAAGGTGCAGCTCGATGGCCTCGGTGAGCTGGCGGCCGATGGTGAGCACCGGGTTGAGCGAGGTCATCGGCTCCTGGAAGACCATCGCGATCCGGTTACCGCGGATGTGCCGGATCTCGTCTTCGTCCAGCTTGAGCAGGTCCTGGCCGTCGAACCAGATCTCCCCGCCCACGATCTTGCCCGGTGGGTTCGGGATCAGGCGCAGGATGGAGAGCGCGCTGACGCTCTTCCCGCAGCCGGACTCCCCCACCAGCGCCAGCGTCTCACCTTCCTCCACCTCGTAGGAGACGCCGTCGACCGCTTTGACCACACCTTCCTCTGTGTAGAAGTAGGTGCGGAGGTCTTTGACACGGAGCAGCGTACCCATCGATCCTCCCCTCTCGTGATCCCTACCGCTCCCGACCCGACCGCGGCGTCCCCTCGCGGCCTCTGCCGCCACGCGGCTGCTCCGGGCGGGGACGGGATCGCGCCGCAGCACCAGCTCGGAGTTGAACGGTTCCGAGATCTGGGTTCCGCGATATCCTGCGATACTTCGCGCGATCCGTCAACTGGTGGGGAAGAGGAGACTCGAACTCCTACGCCTCGCGGCACATGATCCTAAGTCATGCGCGTCTGCCAGTTCCGCCACTTCCCCACAAGTGCACGAAGTGCTGCGCGCCCGGTGCCGGGACACGCCCCGGCACCCAGCACACAGCACTCAGGCTCTCGTGCAGGTGAGCCGCCCAGGACTCGAACCTGGAACCGGCTGATTAAGAGTCAGCTGCTCTGCCAATTGAGCTAGCGGCCCAACCGAGACGGCGCTGCCGCACCGCGAGGCGCAACCGCAGTGTACCACGCCCCGCCTACGCCAGCAAGACACGCACGCAGTCGTTCCGCTCACGAACAAGTGTACCAACCACGTCGGCAAGCGTCAATTTTTCCGCCGTGCTCAGCGCAAGCCGAGGGCGCCTAGCGCCCTCGGCGCCCACCGCGACCGCGCCGACCCCGCGCACCGGCTATCTTCGCCCGGCGCCGCCATCCTCAGATCGCCGGTTTAGGTGAGCCGCACGTCCACACCGCTCGCCGCCCGCCACACGATCACCGGGCAAGGCTCGGCCGGCAGATGCAACGGTTCCACGCCTTACCAACCGTCAGCCCAGCACGCCGGCCGCGACCAGGCGGTTGACCTCGTCCGGCGACAGTCCGAGGAGGTGCTGGAACACCTCCTCCGTGTGCTCGCCCATGAGCGGTGCCCGTCGCACCGGCTGCCTGCGACCAGAGGGGCGGATGGGCTCGCCGTGCGCGGTGAACCGGCAGCCCTCCGGCCCGGCCAGCTCGTGGAAGTACTCCGCCCGGTACCACGGGTCCGCGAGCAGGTCACCGGCATGGTTGACCGGCGCCGCCGGTACGCCCGCCGCCTGCAGGCGCGCCGCCAGCTCCTCTGCCGACCAACGGGTGGTTTCGGCCGCGATGAGCGCATCGAGGGCGTCTTCGTGCCGGCGCCGCGCCGCGGCTGTGGCGAAGCGCGGGTCGTCCCGCCATTCGGGGTGGCCGAGCACCGCGCACAGGGCGGCCCACTCGGTGTCCGTCGCCACCGCGACGGCGCACCAGCGATCGGTTGGCGTGCCCGCGCCGGCTGTCGGCCCCGACGCGGGGGCAGCCTGACAGGGGTAGACGTTGTGCGGACAGTGGCGCGGCGAGCGGTTGCCCAGACGCGGCGGCAGCGTGCCGGTGGCCGTGTACTGGAGCAGGGTGGGGCCGAGGATACTGGCCGTCGATTCGTACTGGCTCACCTCGATGAACTGCGCGCCGGCGCCCCGCTCCCGGTTGATCAGGGCGGCCAGCACCGCCGCCATGGCGTGGAACGGGTTGGAGCTGAAGTCCGGATAGAGCGGGCCGAGGCCGAACGGGGGGTCGTCCGGAAAGCCGGAGATACTGTTGATGCCGGCCAGAGCGTTGATGTGCGTGCCGATGCCGCCCCAACGCCGGCGCGGTCCCGTGCTGGCAAACACCGGCATGTTGAGAAAGATCAGATCCGGCCGCACCTTGACCAGATCGTCGAAACCGAGATGCCAGCGGTCCAGGCGGTCGCCGGTGAAGTTGGCGGCCACGATATCCGACACCGCCGCCAGGCGCCGGGCCAGGTCCTGGCCCTCCGGGAAGTTCAGGTTCAGCAGGATGCTCTTCTTTCCCAGGTTGACGTCGTTGAACGAACCGTCCTCGTTGATGCTCCAGGGGCCGTCCGGGTGCGGCCCCGTCTCGCGCACGCGGTCCACGCGGTGGTAGGACTCAACCTTGATCACCTCCGCGCCGAAGGTGGCCAGCAGGCGCGTGCCCAGCGGCCCCGCGATCATCCAGGTGAAATCCAACACCCGCACGCCGGCCAGCGGTTGCCAGGACGAAGCCTCGACCATGTGGCCCATGTCGCTCATCGCACCTCCGTGGCGCACAGCGTGGCAAACGTGGCGGCGTCCATGCCGAGTTCATCCACCCAGACGGCGTGATTATCGGCGCCCTGGTCCGGCGCCGGGTGAAGGGGAGCGCCAACGGCGCCGGGGTTGCCCAGACGGAACGGCGGCCCGGGAAACCGGAGCACGCGCCCCAGGTCCGCGTGCCGCACCGGGCGGAACCAACCGCGCCCATGCAGGAAGGGGTCGGCCGCCAGGTCCGCCGCCGTGTTGACCGGTGTGCAGGCCACACCTGCCTCCTGGGCGACCTTGAATAGGTACTGCTTCGGGTAGCGGCTGGTGAACGCCTCGATCACCGCGTTGATATGCTCGGCCTGCTCGTACCGGTAGGCGTCGTCGCGGTACGCCGGGTCGGTGAGGTCAGCGGCGGCGTCGTGGTCGCACAGCAGCCGTACTAGGTTCGGCCACTGGCCGGGCAGGGCGGTGAGCGCCACCCAGCCGTCTGCCGCCGGGAAGATGTGGCGGAAGGGTGGCAGGCCCAGCCCCCGCCGGGTGGGGATGCGCCCGTGCCAGGTGACGTAGTTGGCGTTGGCCGTCTGCAGAGTGGCGAGGCTGGCCGCGAACGTCGCCGGTACGTCCAGGTGGCAGCCCTGACCCGTCCGCTGCTGATGGAAGAGGCCCAGCAGGGCGGCGTTTGCCGCCAGCAGCCCAGCCATGTGCGCCGCCTGCTCGCCCCCTGGCCGGTGGGGCGGACCGTCCGGCCGACCGTTGAGCCAGAGGAGGCCGCTGTGGGCGGCCACCACCAGGTCGCCGCCGCTGCGGTCGCGGTAGGGACCGTGCAGCCCGAACGGCGTGACCGAGACCACGACCAGGTTGGGCCGTGCCACCCGCATCGCCGTAAGGGCGATGCGGGTGCTGAGCAAGCCACGCACCGGGCCCGACTCGACCAGCGCGTGGCAGGTGGTGAGCAAGCGGTTTAGCCAGTCGTGGGCCGCTGGCCGTGTCAGGTCCAGGGTGAGCGAGCGCTTGCCGGCGTTGAAGTGCAGATGGTAGAGGCTGACGCGGCCGTCGGCATCGGCAAAGGGCGGGTAGCGGCGCAGGGGGTCACCCGTCGGCGGTTCCAGGCGGACGACCTCGGCGCCCAGTTCCACGAGCAGCCTGGTGGCGTACACGCCCAGCTCATCGGTGGCGTCGAGCACGCGGAAGCCGGCCAGCGGGAGGGGTGCGCCTGCCATGCGCCGCTCCGTGCCAGGAAGTGACCACCGGTGGTGCGTTCCCACGATACCATACCAGTGCGTTTGAACCTATATGTCTAAAAACCTCCGGCCCGGAGGCGTCGCACTACCTCCGGGCCGGAATAGGGCAAGCAAGCGGTAACCGCCGGCAGCCGAGATCGGGCCGAGGCGGCGCCTTACGCGAGGATGCGCACGATCCCCTGGGTGCCGTCCACGGTCACCCGCGCCCCGTCCGGGATTACGCGCGTGCCGATCACCGTGCCGGTCACGCAGGGCAGCCCGTACTCCCGCGCCACCACGG
>JBHOQW010000248.1:0-13933 GCA_042408665.1 Dehalococcoidia bacterium | reverse complement strand
AACAGCGGCCACACCACCTTGCCGCCGCCGGTGACGATGTGCGTGCCACCCCAGCCGTACACGATCAGCGCCTCGTTCGGGCCCACTCGGCGGAACAGGCTGCCAACCAGCCACATGAGCAGCACGACCACCACCACGGCGACCACTACGACGGCAATCAGCTCAGGCGCCACGGTCTATCCTCCCTTCTCTGCGCCCGGCACCTGCGGCGAGCCCGACCCCTCCGGCAGATCCCGGCCGATGAACTCGGACCACGGCTGCACGGTAGCAACGCCCCCCTCGTAGCCGACCACGACGACTTCGGTTCCCCTGGGCACCGGCCCGCCGCCCAGGCTGCGCGCCGCTTCACCGCGCCGCGTACCGGCCTTGCTGAACACGATCTCGCCGATACCACCTGCCGGGATGCTCACGGTGACGCGGGCGATCGTCCCCTCCAGCCGGTAGGCGGCGGGATCCATCGTCCGTTCACCGGCCAGTACCAGGCGCAGAAACGCGGCCACGACCGCGCTGCCGACGCCGCCGATCAGCACGGCGACGGACAGGATGACCGGGACCGGCCACGCCGTCAGACGGTTCAGCAGCCAGCCGGCAGCCCCGAACCACGTCAGAAACGCGAGCAGCGAAGTGAGGTTGAACAGCGGCAGACCGTGCGGCGCGCCCGCGCCGTCGGCGTCCACGCCGGCGCCGTGGCCCGTGTGCGCGCCGTGCGGCGGGCCCGGCCCGTGGGATAGGCCATCGTGTCCGATGTGGAGCCCGGTCACACCGCCTGCGCCCAGTAGAACCGCGACCAGCGTCAGCAGGGCGCCGAAGAGAAAGCAGCCGAGGAAGAGTGTTTCCATGGCTCACCGCTCCGCTAGGCCCGCCCGCCACTCCCCGCACGCCGTGTGGGTGGCGCTCCCGTGCGCTGTGTCGGCCGCGCTCTCGGCGCCCCAGCAGGCCAGGGCTACTGGCCAGGTACCAGCGTGGCGCTGGGCGGCGGCAACGGGGTGCGCGCCGGCGGTGGTGGCGGCTGGGTGGGAACACTCACCGGCGCCGATGACGGCGGTGGCTGAGTCGGAACGTTTACCGGCGCCGGCCCCGCGCCAGAGGGGCCGGCGGGTCGTGGGGCCGGTGCCGGCGCGGCGGCGGGCACGCGCGTCGGGGTCACCGCCGGCGTCGGCTCTCCCCGCGGCGGTTCCGGCGCGGGCGGCGGGGGTGGCGGAGGCTCCACCAGCGCGAACTCCTGCCGCGCACGCGTCTCACCACGGTCCTGCACGAGCACGGCGTACCGACCCGGGGCGAGCCTCGGCGCGCCCGGCAACGACTCGCAACGGATGTCGTCGCTGGTGGTGGGCGCGTACGGCCCAGGGGTCGGCGCCAGCACCGGCGATCCGTCCGCTCCGGTCAGCAGCAGCGTGAGGGTGGTGCCGACACCGGCGCCGTGATAGGCGTAGCAGACCGTTACCTCGCCGCCGACGGTCAGCTCCTGCACCGGCGGCTGCCCGGCCAGGAAATCCGCCCCGCTGCGATAGATACGCACATCGTCGGCCAGTACCGGTGCGGCGGTTGGTACCGGCGTGGGCATCGCCGACGCCTGGGAGAGCTCCGTCGTGGCGGTGGGGACAGGCCGGGCACGGTCCGTGTCTTCCCCCCTGCGCACCGCCACGGCGACGCCCGACCCCGCAAGCAGCATGACGAAGATAGCGCCAATGAGTAGCCAGGGAAGGCGG
Source organism: Dehalococcoidia bacterium (assembly GCA_042408665.1). Classification (GTDB taxonomy): domain Bacteria; phylum Chloroflexota; class Dehalococcoidia; order CAUJGQ01; family CAUJGQ01; genus CAUJGQ01. The sequence continues at coordinate 12,224 of JBHOQW010000248.1, read as the reverse complement.
CGGCCGGGGTGCCCTGGCCGAGCCACCGCGGCCACCGCGCCGGGCCCTGTTGAGCCCCCTTCCCCTGCACCCGCGCCGTTGGCGCGGGCGGGAACCTCCGCAACCGGCCCGACGTCGGGCAGGGCCGCGGTCTCCGCCAGGGGAAGGGTCGCCGCGGGTACGGTTGGGGCGCCGGTATCGACGGGCTGCACGCCGGGGGATGGCGTGGTAGAGGCAGCCGGTACCGTTTCCGCCGGGGCGGTAGCCACGATCGCCCGGAGCGCCGCCACCAGCTCCGCGGGCGTTTGGTAACGTTCGGCCGGCCGCTTGGCCAGGCAGCGGAAGATCACTTCTTGCAGCGCCCGGGGCACAGTCTCCGGCAGGGGCGGCGGCGGAACGGAGAGGTGCGCCCGGATCACCGCCCAGTGGGAATCGCCCTGAAACGGCGCGCGGCCGGTGAGCATCTCGTGCATGATGACGCCCAGGGCGTAGATGTCCGAGCGCACGTCACCCCGCGACACCGTCTCGTCGGCGGGGTCATCCGTCGGGCCGCCGAGCCGTTCGGGGGCCATATACTGCGGCGTGCCCACCACCACGCTGGTAGCCGTCACGGAGGGAAGGCTCTCCGCCCGGGCAATGCCGAAGTCGAGGACTTTGACGTCGCCGTCCTCCAGGATTTTGATGTTCTGCGGCTTGAGATCGCGGTGCACGATGCCGCTACGATGGGCGGCGTCCAGGGCGCGTGCCACCTCCAGGGCGATGCGCGCCGTCTCCGGCCAACTGAACGGGCCATGCTCGTTCAGCATCTCGGCCAACGTCTTGCCTGGCACGTACTCCATGACCAGAAACGGCCGGCCCTCGTGCCAGTCAAAGTCCATCACCTTGACGATGCGCGGCGAGACGAGCGCGGCGGCGATCTGCGCCTCACGGTGCAGGCGGGTAGTGAAGTCGGTATCGGTGGTGAGCCAGGGATGGGGGATTTTGATGGCCACGGGGCCGCCCGTGCGCAGGTCGACGCCGCGGTAGACGGCGCCCATGCCGCCGCTGCCGAGAATCTCCCCGACGAGGTACCGTCCTGCCAGGATTTGCCCGTTCACATCGGCCCCCGCCGCACGGACGTCGGTCAACGGCTGGGCGAACGTCGCGTGGGCCGCTGTGGCAGGCCCACCACGAGCTGCCCCGTGCGCAGTGTACCATTGAGATGCGGCGGGCAGCGTGGCCGGCGTGTGACTCTCAGAAGCCCACCGAATCGACGATCTGGTCCTGGTCGTCGATCAGGTACACGGCTCCCGGGCGTGTCAGCGCGCTGCCGCGCAGCACCGCACCCGTGCAGGTGCCCGTGCCGGTAGCCGCCGCCTCCTCGCTCAGGTAGATGCGGCACGGCCCCTGCGACAACACCGCGTCCGGCGGGAAGACGTACTCGCCACTGTCCGTGGTTTCCACCCTCCAGTTCCCAACCGGCCGGTCACCGCCGATGTTGGCGATCTCCACGTACACGTCCGGGAACTCATCGCTGGGCTGGTAGCGCACGGCGCTGATGAAGGTGTACGGCACGCCGTCCAGCACGGCCAGCACCATGCCGCCCAGCACCTCGTCGCGCTCGGCGCGCATCCGGGCCCAGGCGCGCAGCAGCGCAGCGCCGGACGCCTCCTCACCGCGTGCGGCAAATTCCGCCAGCCAGCTCTCGAGATCACCGTTCCACAGGCGCTCGTCCCGATCGGAGCAAGCCGTCTGCCCGGGAGCCGGGCGGCAGCGCACGCTCACCACCGGCCGCACCAGCACGCCGCCGCTGGGCCGATCGGCCGATGACGTGAGCATCACCCCCCGGGCAAAGCTGCCGCTGACCCAGGTCACCGTCTCGTTGGCCGGGACGCCGTTGATCGTAAAGGTGACCACGGCGCCCGGCACCCCGCAACCCGGTCTGGCATCACGGCTCTCCACGGCCAGGAACGTCCAGCCAAAGATGGTGGCGCCGTCCCCACACTCCTGTCCGCCGATGTACGCCCGTACCACGGTGCCATCGCGCACGATCTCGCCGTTCACCAACGGCGCCACGAGCAGCAGCATCGCCGGCATCCGCTCCTCGGCGGCACCGGGGACGCCGGTCTGACCGGGTGTGGGGGGCGTGAACGGTCCGACGCGGGTCGCCTTGATGTTCTGCAGGCTGGCCAGCCGCAGCGCTTCCTGCCTGACCTCATACCCCGGCGCGGCAAAGGCCAGCAGGATAAAGGCGACGGTGTCCCGTCGCCAGCCCAGACCGCTGCCCGAGAGGGAGCGCCCGTCCACGAACCGCGCCGTGAAGCGGAAGGACTCCGCTTCATCCGCACCGCCGATAGAGCCGTCCCACCGGTAGGCGATGCGCGCGCCATCGCCGGTGATCTCCACGCCGTTGTTGCGGATATTACTGATCTGACGGTGCGCCGGCGCGGCCGAGCTGTAGACGAACACGTACACCACAAACCCGAGCGCCTTACCGACATCGGGTGGGTCGGCGATGAAGGAGACGTAGCGGATGGCCAGGGCGTCGCTGCCGGCGGCGCTGACCGCGGTGGACTCCACCAGGCGGTAGCCGCTCACCTCATTGGCGCCCAGCAGCACCCGCTGGGCGTACTGCTCCGCGGCTACCAGGACGTTCTGCGCGCGGAGCGGCGCCGGGCGGGTGAGGGCGAATAAGGCCAGGAGACCCAGCGTGGTGGTGAGCACACGGCGGTTCGCAGGCGCCATTGAGCACCCCCTGAGCGGATCGATCCGGAGTCCGCGGCCAGCGTACCTCCGTCACCGTAACGCCTCGGTTCTGCGCCGGTCCGCGTGGGGCCGGCAGCACTGCGCGTCGGGTGCGGGGCCGGTGGCAACCGCCCCCTGGGCGCCCCGGACGACGGACTGGGGACGACAGCGAGGTCCTCCCCAGTCCGCCTTTGTAAGGCAAGTATCGGGACGAAACGGTCAGGCCATAGCGCCGGCCGGCTGCTGGATATCGTGCAACGGCCGGCCGACGGCGTCTGCCACGGCTGTGACACGCGCCATCATGCGGCGGAACGACTCGAACGTGAGCGACTGCGCGCCGTCCGAGAGGGCGTGATCCGGGTTGGGGTGCACTTCCACGATCAAGCCGTCGGCGCCTGCGGCGATGGAGGCGGCCGCCATGGGCTCCACCAGGTACCAGTGGCCCGTGCCGTGGGACGGGTCGGCGATCACGGGCAGGTGGGACAGCCGCTTGACCAACGGGATGGCGGACAGGTCCATCGTGTTGCGGGTGGACGTCTCGAAGGTCCGGATGCCGCGCTCACAGAGCATCACCTGGCGGTTGCCCTGCGCCATCACGTACTCGGCGGCCAGCAACCACTCCTGGATCTGGCCGGAGAAGCCGCGCTTGACCATCACCGGCTTGCCGGAGCGGCCGCATTCCTCCAGGAGGATGAAGTTCTGCATGTTGCGGGCGCCGATCTGCAGGATGTCGGCGTACTGGGCGACGGTATCCACGTCGGCCGGGGTGAGCACCTCGGTGATGATCGGCATCCCGGTCTCCTCGGACGCCGCCTTCAGCAGCTTAAGGCCCTCCACCCCCAGGCCGCGGAACTGGTAGGGGGAGGTGCGCGGCTTGTAGGCGCCGCCACGCAGGATATGGGCGCCCGCCGCCCGCACGGCGCGCGCGGTGGCCATGAGCTGCTCCTCGCTCTCCACCGAGCACGGGCCGGCCATCACCACCGGGCGCCCGCCGCCGATCTTGACCCCTTTGACGTCGATCACCGTGTCGTTCGGGATCACCTCGCGCGAGGCGAGCTTGTAGGGCTTGGAGATGGGGACCACCGCGTCCACGCCGGGCAGCACTTCCAGGGACGACCCCAGCTCCGGGTAGACGCGCCCGACGACGCCGATTACCGTTCGTTCCTCGCCCTCGATCACGTGCGCGCCGAGCCCGAGCTCCTCGATATGCCGGGCCACGTTTTCCACATCCGCTCTCCGCGCATCGCGTCGCATGATGACCATCATGGTGCCTGCTCCTCCGTGAAACGCTGTGTCCGGCGGCCCGCTTTCCCGAGCCACCGCCATCCGGGAGTTTCGTGCCGATGAAAAACGGTACCGTGCGGCCGGCCGCCACTCAGGCTGGCTGACCGGTGGCCGGCTGGTGGCCGTCTTCCCGCAGGAGGTCGGGCCGGAGGACGCGGGCGCCGCGCAGGTAGACGTGCACGATCTCGTCCTGGCGTCGGGTGGAGTTGACCACCAGCATCACGCGGATGCACATCGGCAACGCCCCGGGCACGTTCATCTCGTGCCCGCACATGAGCGCGACGTGAGTCCAGCCGAGCTGGCGCGCGGCGATCGCGGGGAAGTCGGCAGTGAGGTCCGGCGTGGTGGTGAACCAGGCGGTGGCGACATCCTCGGGGCGGATGTCATTGGCCTGGATGATCTGTTCGAGCAGCTCCCGCGTGGCGTCCAGGATGGCGTCCCGCTCGTTGCGGTCCACCGTGGTGGCGCCGCGGATGCCGCGTGCGCGGACCGGCAGCTCTCCGTCCATCACGTGCGCGCGCGTCCGTCCGGCGTTGGGGCAAGGCCAAAGCCGCCGGCCGGGGAGCCGTACACTCGGCCGCGCCACGACCCGGGCGCCGGGCGGCGCCTCGGGGCCTGCGCGGCCGGGTTCTCAGCTCCGGCGGCCGGTGACCACCTCGACATAGGTGCGAAGCCTCACTGCCCGCTGCTCGGGCGGCGCCGTCTCGATCACCTCGATGAAGGCGCTGCCGACGACCGCAGCTTCGCATAATCTGCCGATTTGTGCAAGATGCTCCGGCCGCGAGACGCCAAATCCCACCGCCAGCGGCAGGTCCGTGTGCCGCCGCACCCGCGCGATGAACGCCGGCAGGTCCGAGGGCAGCTCGCCCCGCGCGCCGGTGGTCCCCGTCACGCTCACGCAGTAAATGAAGCTCGACGCCCGCGCCGCCACCGTGCGGATGCGCTCCTCCGTGCTGGTCGGCGCCAGCAGGTAGATCAGGTCCATCCCCCGCGGGCGGAGTGCCCGGCGCAGGGGCTCGTCCTCCTCCGGCGGCACATCCACCGCGATGAGGCCATCGATGCCCGCGGCGGCGGCATCGGCGGCAAACCGCTCGACACCGTAGGCCAGGATGGGGTTGTAATAGCCCATCGCCACCAGCGGCACCTCCAGCCCCTCCGCCCGCAAGCCGCGCGCCATCTCGATCACCGCGCCGGTGGTGACGCCGTGCTCAAGGGCCACGTGCGTCGCGCGTTGGATGGTGGCCCCATCCGCCAAGGGGTCGGAGAAGGGGATGCCCAGCTCGATGATGTCGGCACCGCCCTCCACCAGCGCCCGCACCAGCTCCGGGGTGGCCGTCGGCTCCGGAAAGCCGACGGTGAGATAGGCGATCAGGCCGGTACGTCCCTCTCGACGCAGGCGCTCAAACGTCGCGGGGATGCGGCTCATGGTTCAGGACCCCCTATCGGCATAAGGCGCGGGGGCTCCGCCGGGAATCGCCTGGGAGAGCAGCACCAGCAGCGCCGCCACGGCGACCACCGCTGCCAGAACGCCGCCGGCCCCGGCCAGCTCGCCCATCACCCCGATGAGGTTGAAGGCAAAATGCACCAGGATGGCGTTCCACAACGAACCGGTCGCGGCCAGCAGCACGGCGAACAGGTACCCAATCACGGTGAACGGGATGAGCAGGCCGATGAGGTCCCGACTCATGATATGGATGGCGGCGAAGGCGAAGCCACTGAGCAGCGCCGCGCCGTGGGTGCCGAGCGACCGCCGTAACCCCTGAAACAGAAAGCCGCGGAAGAACATTTCTTCCGCCAGTGGCGCTACCACCACCACCAGCAGCAGCGTAAGCGGCACAACCTGCGGGTGCTCGAACAGCCCTTGCGGCACGTTGCTCTCCGGCTTGAGCGCGTCCAGCCCCAGGGCGCTCACCGCCGCCTGGTAGCCCAGCAGCGTGCCGAATGAGGCCACCAGCACCCCGGCCACGGCCGGGGCGGACACAGGCCGCTGCCGGCGCAGCCCCCAGGCGGCTAGGCCCAGGTGGTACCGCCCCAGGCTGAGCCACGCCGCCGCGCCCACGGCACCGGCGTCGATCACCAGTTGTCCCAGCAGCAGGATGGTGGTGCCCAGCGCGTCGTGCTCGGCACGCTCGCTGGGGATGCCAAGAACGGCCAGCAGCACGGATGAGACCACCACGACCACGCCGGTAATGCATACGGCCGCCAGCAGCGCCAGCACGATCTCGCTGGCGCCCCACGGCGGCACGCTCGGGCCGCCTGCCGGAGGCGATCGGTCCGGGATGCCGGTAGAAGCCAACGAGGAGCGGATCTCCATGCGCGTTGTCGTCCTTGCGCTGCCGTGCGCCGGCCGCCGGCGCGGTCAAACGGTGATGCCGAGGGCGGCGGCCACCGTGCCCATGTCCTTATCGCCCCGGCCGGACAGGCCCAGGAGGATGATCGCGTCGCGCGGCAGCCGCGGCGCCACCTTCGCCACGTAGGCGACGGCGTGGGCCGGCTCCAGCGCCGGGATGATCCCCTCCGTCCGGCAGAGGAGCTGGAAACCTGCCAGCGCCTCGGCGTCCGTCACGGCCACGTACTCGGCGCGGCCGGTATCCCGCAACAAGCTGTGCTCCGGGCCGACGCCCGGGTAATCCAGCCCGGCGGAGATGCTGTGCGTCTCCACCACCTGACCGTGCGCGTCCTGGAGCAGGTAAGAACGGGCGCCGTGCAGCACGCCCGGCCGGCCGGCCACCAGCGTCGCGGCGTGGCGGCCCGTCTCGATGCCCTCACCGGCCGCCTCCACCCCCACCAGGCGGACGCCGGTGTCCCCCAGGAAGGGGTAGAACAACCCGATGGCGTTGCTGCCGCCACCCACGCAGGCCACCACCACATCTGGCAGCCGGCCCGCCTGCGCCACGATCTGCTCACGCGCCTCGCGCCCGATGACGGACTGAAAATCGCGCACCATCATTGGGTAGGGGTGGGCGCCCACCACGCTGCCGATCAGATAGTACGTGGTGCGCACGTTGGTCACCCAGTCGCGCAGCGCCTCGTTGATGGCGTCCTTGAGCGTGCGCGAGCCGGACTCCACGGGCCGCACCTCGGCGCCCAGGAGCTTCATGCGGAACACGTTGAGGACCTGCCGGCGCACGTCCTCCGCGCCCATGTACACGGTGCAGGCGAACCCGAGCATCGCGCAGACGGTCGCGGTGGCGACGCCGTGCTGGCCGGCACCGGTCTCGGCGATGATGCGCGGCTTACCCATCCGCCGCGCTAGGAGCGCCTGTCCTAGGGCGTTGTTGATTTTGTGCGCGCCGGTGTGCGCCAGGTCCTCACGCTTGATATAGATACGGGCGCCGCCCAGTTCGCGCGTCAGGTTCTCGGCGAAGTAGAGCGGGGTAGGCCGGCCGACGTACTGCCTGAGAAGGCGGTCAAACTCGGCCTGAAAGCGCGCGTCCCGCCGCGCCTCGACGTACGCCGCCTCCAGCTCCTCGTGGGCGGCCATGAGCGTCTCCGGCACGAACCGTCCACCGTACTCGCCGAAGCGCCCGGCCGCGTCCGGCCACCCCTGCCCCGTCACGGCCGTCCTCCCGCGGCACCGGCGTCGGCCGCCCGCACCGCCGCCAGGAACGCCCGGATCTTGTCGGGGTCCTTGACCCCGTCCGTCTCCACACCGCTGCTCACGTCCACCCCCCACGGCCGCACCCGGCGGATGGCCTCGCCCACGTTCTCCGGCGTGAGCCCCCCGGCCAGCAGCACCGGCAGCGCCTCGGCCACGCGCCGTCCCACGCTCCAGTCAAACCGCTGGCCGGTGCCGCCCAAGCGCCCGGCGACGGCCGTGTCGAGCAGCACCAGGCTGGCGGTGCCCGCCTCCACGCGTGCCAGGATCTCCACCGCCATGTCCCCAAACGCCACCCGCTCGGTCTTGATCACTGGCCGGCGGATGAGCAGGCAGTCCTCCCAGCGCTCATGGCCGCTGAGCTGCACGAAGTCCAGCCCCACAGCGTCGGCGATGGAGTTTACCAGGCTGGCCGGCTGGTCGGCGAAGACGCCAACCAGCAGCGGCGCCCGTCGCTCGATCAGCGATTCCGTGGCCGCCGCGCAGCGCTCGAACCACAGCGCGCTGGTGTGTCCGGCGGGCAGCGGCAGCGCCACCAGCGGCGGCTCCGCCGGTCGCGGCACCAGCGCCGCCAGGCGACGCGCCTGCTCTACGGTCACCCGCCGCGGGCTCTGCTCGGCGAACACCAGGCCGATGAAGTGTGCCCCCGCGTCACGCGCGGCGGCCACGTGCTCGGGCTGGCTCAGACCGCAGATCTTCACGTAGGTCATCACACCGCGCTTCCGGCCACCGTTCCGCGGCGGCCACGACGCGTGGGTTACACCATCAGCTCGCGCAAGCGGGCCAGGACGTCTCCCGCCGTCATGAGCGACTCGCCCACAAGAACGGCATGCACGCCGGCGGCGCGCAGCGAGCGGGCGTCCGCCGCGCCGCCGATGCCGCTCTCGCTCACTATCACCTTGCCATCCGGGATGAGCGGGCGCAAACGCAGCGTCGTGTCCAGCTCGGTGCGGAAGGTACGCAGGTCGCGGTTGTTGACGCCGATCACCTGGGCGCCGGCGCGCAGGGCGCGCTCCAGCTCCGATTCGTCGTGCACCTCCACCAGCGCCCCGAGGCCCAGTTCGGCGGCCAGGGCGAGCAGGTCGCGCAGCAGGCCATCGCCGAGAATGGCGACGATGAGCAGCACGGCATCCGCACCGGCGGCGCGGGCCTCGTAGAGCTGGTAGGGATCGAACAGGAAGTCTTTGCGCAAGAGCGGCGGGCAGGGGAGCCCGCGGGCGGCCAGGCCGGCGCGGATGCGCGGCAGAAAGTCGAGGTCGCCCAGGAAATGGCGCGGCTCGGTGAGCACCGAGATCGCCGCCGCGCCGCCCACCGCGTAGGTCGCCGCCCGCGCCACCGGGTCCATCTGCGGGTCGAACACGCCCTTCACCGGCGATGCCTTCTTCACCTCGGCGATCACCTGCAGACGCTCCCCCACGAGCGCCGGCGCAAACGGCGTCGGCGGGGGCGCCGTCGCCGCCTGGGACCGCACCGTCGTCAGCGGCGCACGCATCCGGCGCTCCTCCAGGAGGGCACGCGTATCGGCCACGATGCGGTCCAGGATGGTGCCGGTGCTCGTCACGTCTGCCGCCATAGTGATTCCTCGTGTGGCGATGGTAGGATCGGTGCGCGCAGCCCCGCGGGCCGTCAGCCGCTACGTCAGCCGCTGAAGGAGCGGGTGGCCTCCACGAACCGCTCCAGGGCGGCCAGCGCCGCGCCGCTGTCGATCACCTCCTGCGCGTACCGCACACCGGTAGCCAGGTCCGGGGCGGCGCCGCCCACCACCAGGGCGGCAGCAGCGTTGAGCAACACGAAGTCGCGCAGGGGTCCCTCCCGCCCGTTGAAGACCTGACGCATGGCCTCGGCGTTCTCCGCCGGGCTGCCGCCGCGCACCGCGGCGCGGGGCGCCGGCTCCAGGCCCAGCTCCTGCGGTGTCACGCGGTAGCGGCGCACCTCCTCGCCGCACACCTCTACCACACAGGTGGGCGCGCTGATGCTCAGCTCGTCCAGCCCGTCGTCACCGCTCACCACCAGGGCCCGCCGCACGCCCAGCCGGCTGAGCACCTGGGCAAGCTGCTCGGCCAGCGGCGCCAGCGGCACGCCCAGCAGCTGCGCGGTGGCGCCGGCCGGGTTGGTGAGCGGTCCGAGGATGTTGAAGGCGGTGCGGACGCCGATCTCGCGGCGCGGGCCGGCGGCGTGCTTCATCGCCGGGTGAAACACCTGGGCGAACATGAAGCCGATGCCGGCCTCCCGGATGCAGGCCGCTACCTGCTCGGGGGAGAGGTCGATGCGCGCCCCCAGCGCCTCCAGCACGTCGGCGGAGCCAGAATGCGAGCTCATGGCCCGGTTGCCGTGCTTGGCCACGCGCACGCCGGCGCCGGCGGCGACGAAGGCGGCGGCCGTGGAGACGTTGAAGGACCCGGAGCCGTCACCGCCCGTGCCGCAGGTGTCGATCACGGGCCCCTCAACCGGTACCTTGAGCGCCTTGGCGCGCATCACCCGCGCCATGCCCGTGATCTCGTCCACCGTCTCGCCCTTCATGCGCAGGGCGATGATAAACGCGCCGATCTGCGCCGGTGTCGCCTCCCCGTTCATGATGTCGGCCATGGCGGCCGCGGCCTCATCTTCCGTCAAGTGGCGGCCCTGGGCCACCAGGGCCTCGATCGCCTCCCGGATCATGGCTGCCTCCCCGGGCGCTCATCCGCGCCGCGTGCTGCCCCAACGATGTCCAGAAAATTGCGCAGCAGCACCTTGCCGTGCTCGGTCATGATCGATTCAGGGTGGAACTGCACCCCCTCGACCGCGTAGCGACGGTGGCGCACGCCCATGATTACACCGCTGTCGCTCCAGGCGCTTACCTCTAACTCGGCCGGCACCGTGTCGGGCTGGATGGCGAGCGAGTGGTAGCGGATGGCGCGGAACGGCGACGGCAGGCCGACGAACACGCCCTTGCCGTCGTGCCGGACCTCAGACAGTTTGCCGTGCCGGATCTCGCCCGCACCGGCCACCACGGCGCCAAACGCCTGGCCGATACACTGGTGGCCGAGGCAGACCCCGAGGATCGGCACCGCGCCGGCAAAGCGGCGGATGAGGGGCACGCTGATCCCCGCTTCGTTCGGGGTGCACGGCCCCGGCGAGATCACGATCCCTTCGGGCTGGGCGCGGGCCACCTCGTCCAGGGTGATCTGGTCGTTGCGCGCCACCTCCACCTCGGCGCCCAGCTCGCAGAGGTACTGGTAGAGGTTGTAGGTGAAGCTGTCGTAGTTGTCGATCAACAGCAGCACGGCGGCCGCCTCCTCATACCTGCCAGCCCCCGGTCACGAGCGCCTCCGGCAGCCGCGCTAGGATCACGTTCACCGTCTCGTCCGGCGTCCAGGCGGTGGTGTCCAGGCGCAGACCGCGCGTCTCGCCGTTCGTGGCGATGATGTGGTGCAGCGCCGGTGCCCGCGCGCCCATGCGCCGCTCCGGCGGCCGGCCGGCGTCCCGGGCGCACAGCGCCTCCACCGTGGGCAGCAGGGTGACGAAGGCCACCGTGCAGCCGGCCAGGGCGGCCAGATACTCGTCCAGCTCCTCCCGGCGCTCCAGCACGTCGTCGATCACGGCGTGGAAACCGGCGCAGGCGAAGTTACGCGCCAGCGCCGCGGCGTTGCGCCGGGCCAGCTCACCCTGCCGCCGCGCCTCCTCGGCGTCGGCCCGATCCGGTAAGGGTGAGGCGTACCCTGAGACCACCATGTGCCGCAGCGCGTCCACCGCGATGTGCGCGGCCCGTTCAAACCGGCGGCACAGCTCCCGTGCCACCGTGGTCTTACCCGCCCCGGCGGGGCCGGTGACGATCATCACCATCCCCGGCTCGACCCCCGGTTCAACCGGCGGTACCCCGCCAAACGGCGCCCCGGTGAGGTCCGGCTCCGGCGCCGGCTCGCCCCGCAGCAGCGCCGGCAGGGCGGGCGCCAGCCATGGGACCAGCGGCAGCCGCTCGATCTCGGCGAGCGGCGCCCAGACGTATTCCAGCCCACCGCCGCCCCGGGCGACGGCCTGCTCGATACCGGGTGCGGTTACGGCGAACACGTTGTGCACCACCACCTCGTCCGCACGGCGCTCGTACAGCGTGTCCAGGAACAGCGGCTCGCCCACCGCAAGGCCCAGGCGTTCGTGCAGCTCACGCGCCAGCGCCTCCTCCACGGTCTCATCCGAGGGCAGCAACAGCCCACTGGGCAGCGCCCAGTGCGCCTCGCCCGGCCGCCGCGCGAGCAGCAGCCGCGCGCCGTCGGTGATCAGGGCGGACACCGTGATCGTCGGCATAACCGTCTCCCGGCGCCCCCGCGCAAGGCAGGAGCGTGCCCCTCAGTACCCCAGGCTGCCCCGATGCGCGGGCCGGCCGTCCTGTTCGGCCAGGTCGATGGCGCGCATCAAGGCGTTGGCCTTGCTGATCGTCTCTTCCCACTCGGCGGCCGGGTCGCTGTCGAACACCACGCCGCCGCCGGCTTGCATGTAGGCAACGCCGTCTTTCATCACGATGGTGCGGATGGTGATGCAGGTGTCGAGATTGCCCTCGAAGCCGACGTAGCCGACGGCGCCGGCGTAGGGGCCGCGGCGCTCGCCCTCCAGCTCGGCGATGATCTCCATGGCCCGGATCTTGGGCGCGCCGGAGACCGTGCCG
>JBHOQW010000245.1:0-3261 GCA_042408665.1 Dehalococcoidia bacterium | reverse complement strand
CGTGCTGCCGGCCAGCACCGACAAGAACGGCTCGCGCGCCACGAAGCGCCAATCGCTGTCGTCGGCGTCCTCGTCCCGCCGCCGGCGCGGCTTCATCTTCTCCCGTCGCACCGGCCGGCCGTCGAAGACCAGGCACAGCGTTTCGCGCAGCCCGGCTTGGAAGTCCAGGCGGGTGAGTCCTTCAAAAAAGCCAGAGAATTCATCGCGCACGAGCGTGAGTGGCTGGCCGTCGTGTTCGGCGAGCACGGCCACGAAGCGCTGTGAGGTGAAGTCGTCCGGCGCAAGCAGGTCTTCGTCCACGGCCGTGATGAGGTCGCGGGCGAGGTCGATAGCCGTTGATTTGCGATAGATGGAGGACGGCGCCAGGATCAGCGCCCACAGGTTGGGGTACACGTCGCCGATACCAAGCCTCAGCACGGCGCGGCGGCCGACGACGCTAGAGAGTGTCACCAGCCCGGCCGCTTCGTGGAAGTTCACTGGCGCATCGGTGCGGCGCCCGCAGTACGCGATGTACTCGTCCAGCCACCCACCGCGTCTCGCCTGGGCGATCTCGGCGTCGGTGATAAGCTGCGTTGGTTGCCACAGCGGCGGCTCGTCTTCGAACGAGCGTGCGGGCCCGGCACCGTCGCGCGACGCGCGCAGGACCGGTTCCCGCAACCGTTCTGTGTACGCCTGCAGCGCCCGCGCCCAGGTGCGAGCGCCGTAGGTGGTAGCACCGCGCCGCTCGTCCCACTTGTCCCGGAACAGGCCGCTCCGGCGGAAGAGCGCGTCCGCCCGCCGCACGTCGCCACTGACCAGCTCTAACAGGCGGACACACAGCGCCAAATCGGCTTCAGACTGCGACACGTAGTCGCTCGTGTCGCCCGCCCAGAGCCGCGCGAAGTACGTGTCGGACCGCACCGCGCGGGCGACGAGCAGCGCGTCCACGTCGTCGCCTCCGGCGCTGGCCTGACCGACACCGTCCGTCGCCGGCGCCGGTGTGGTCGGCGGTGGTGGCAGGAGGCCGTACCGCCGACAGACCGCGGCCAGCGCGCCCGTGGCCTCGCGCACCTCCGCCGGCGCCTCCGGCAGCCGCCCCCCCGTCATCGTGAGGAAGCGATCGCGGTCGTAGGCCTCGATGTGGCCGCCGCCCGGCAGCGGCGCCTTGTGCTTGACCTTGTCCGGCAGCACGCCGCGCACCAGCACGTGCAGGCCGGTACCGCTCGGCGAGGTCTCGGCGTAGCTCGCGAGCGTCGCGACGATGTCCCGGGCAGCGGCGGTGAGGGCGCCGGTGCGCGGGTCGCGCACGCCGTCCAAGTCCACGCCGCACAGGCCGTCGCCCAACACCACGCCGATGCCGGTACCGGCACCGGCCTGCGCCTGGGCCGCGACGGCTTCGGCGAGCGTCATCCAGTGTGCGGGGTCGGTGGCGTCAATCGCCCGACCGCGCGCGTCGCACGGCACCTTCGTCGGTTTCGCCTCACCGGGCCGCTGCGCAAGCCTCCACAACACGAACCGGCGTTCTGAGCCGAGTTCGGCGGGGACTTCCGCGACGACACACGCCGTGTCATACTTGGGGTGGTTCATCTCTGCTCAGCTCCTGGCCAGATGCGCGGGGGATGCCGCTCTCCCCCGCGCATCTGGTTTTTGTCGCACATCACCGCGCCGGCATCGGCTCATCGCCCACGCTGTTGCGCACGTTGCCTTGCGCGTCGTGGCTCTGCGAGACGACGATACGCACCTGCTTGCCGATCAGGTCGCGAAACTCGACCGTCTCGCCGGGGCGGATTGGTCGACCGAGCGCAGCCTCGGCGAACTTGCGTGCAACCGACTTGGGACCGAAGTTCAAAGAGGTCGGCCGCTTGACAATCACGGTGTCGCCGAAGTCGTCGGCGACTCTGAACGTCCACAAGACGTACACACGCCCATCCGGGGCGGTTTTTTCTTCGATGTTGTCGATCGTTGCGGTGTACAGACCGGCCTCAACGATTTTGTAATTCGGTGCTGTAAACGGCATTGCGTGTCCCTTCCCGCGTTTGTTCTGGTCGATGTGTGTTGTTACTGTGTTGTTGTTTACATTTGCGTCTCCTCCTCCTGCTCGCGCATCAAACGTTCAACGTAGTCGGTGAGCGCGCTCAGCGGCACCCGCCGGCTGCCGCCGATGCGAATTGTCCTGATTTCGCCGCGGGCGATGAGCGCGTACGCCTTCGATCGCGACAAGCGCAAAAGTTGCGCGGCTTCAGCGACCGTCACCGCCAGGGCTGGCTGAGACAGAACGAGACCTGTGCTCACGGTGCTCCCTCCAGCTAGATGCAGTAGCGTGCGTGCTGATACAATTGTGTCCAGCGCGGTCGCGCTGGTGGCGAAAGATACCGCGCAGGAACGCGAAAGAATGTCGGCGTTGGCACGAGGAGCAGCAGATGGCGCGTGGTGGGAACTTGTGGTTGGAATCGTTGATACTGCGGACGCTCCTGGACGATCCCGATGCGTCGGCGGCGGTGGTGCACGGGCGCGTGCTCGACCAGGTCGCGGCGTGGGTTGAACGTTGGCGCCGGGAGCATCGCGCTGAGTCGCTGCCGGCGGAGGTCGAGCGCGCCTACGGCGCCTGGCAGACGGGTGGGTTGTCCCTGCGGCGCGTGCAGCAGCTGGTGCGGCACATGCGACCGCTGGCGCGGGCGTGGCGGGTGTGGCGAGAGCAGCACCACGTGCGTGCGCTGCCACGGCGCGGCACCTGCGACGGCGCCGGCCGTGCGCTCTCGGCCGTGCGCCGGCAGCGCGTGGTGTTCGGCACCCTCGTGCGCGACGTGCGGCGTGCGCTGCCTGACTACGTGCCGGCGTCGGTGCGGCCACTGAACGGCGCGGTGCGCGGGGGTGCGCGGTGGGCGGGCTAGGCGCCGATGGCACGCCGACACGCCGCCGGCGGGGTAAAGGCGAAGGCAGCATCACGAAGCTACCGGATGGCCGCTGGCAGGGGCGGGTCGACCTTGGTTACCAGAATGGCCGCCGCGTGCGCAAGGCCGTGTACGGCCGCACCCGTGTCGAAGTCCAGCAGAAGTTGCGGGCCCTCCTTGCCGCCCGCGACCAGGGCCGACCGCTTCCCCACGACGACCGGCTCACCCTCGGCGCCTACCTTGAGCGCTGGCTTCAGGACGTGGCCGCGCGGCGGGTGCGTGCCAGCACGCTGGAGCGCTACCGGCTGGACGTGCAGCGCATCACCGCCGCCCTGGGCCGGGTGCGGCTGTCCCAGCTCACCGCCGCCGACGTGCAGCGGTTCCTGAACGG
>JBHOQW010000242.1:0-8261 GCA_042408665.1 Dehalococcoidia bacterium | reverse complement strand
GCCATCCGTCTCCCGCACCACGTGCACGACCTCCCGCTCCTCCGGCGGGCGGAAGCGGTCCCCCGGCGGGAGCACCCCGGCGGCAAAGGTGATGAACCGCCCCTCCCGTGCCACCAGGTCGCGGTAGGCCTCGGCGGCGGCGACCCGTTCCCGCGCGAGCCCAAGGGTCTTGACCGCGTCCACGATGCCAAGCGCGATCATGCCGCCGTAGGCGGGCGTATGGGTAATGTTACCCGCGCTCAGAAACTCCACCCGGTAGACCGCCTGGCCGATGCGACGCAGGTCCTCGGCGCTCCGGGGTATCTCGAACACCACCGGCCGGCGGGTGCCTGTCTCATCCGGAGGGGTGAGGAGCAGATCGGCCCACTCCGGGTCGCGGTGCCGGTCGTACCAGGCGGCATAGAAGTCCACGAGCGGTGCCGTAAGCGGGTGCGTGGTCACATCCTCAATCGGCCCCTCACCCAAAATCCACACCTGCCGCCCATCGCGCAGGCTTTCACGGTACTCCGTCCCGGTGTACATGTCCGCCCCCTTCGCTCCCAGGCGCGCCGGCCGCGGCCCGCCTCCCACGGGAGCCACCGGTCTGTCTTAAGCCATGAGCGCGCCTTGACACGCCCTATTTGTCCAACCACATCTCCGTGCGGTACATAGCATGCGTCGCCTTGGCGACCTCGTAATCGCGCACGTACTTCCAGCGTGCAATGTAGGCCGTGTAGTTGTGCGTCAAGAAGAACGGCGTGTATTTCTCCAGGAGCGCGATCTGAATGTCTTTGACGAGCTTGATCCGCTCGTTGCGGTCCAGCGTCTGCTCGGCCTTCTCGATCATCCTGTCAATTTCCGGGTCCTTGAGGCCGCTGTGCACGTAGACGCTTTGTGTGTCGGTGTGCTGGAAGCGAAGCACCTTTTGCGGCGTCTCGTAGGCCGGTGAATAGCCCCAGTACAGGTCCCAGTCGCCGGTGTGGATGGTGTTGTGCCATTCCGCGAACGGGATCGACCGCGGGCGGATCTTTATCCCGACTTTCGAGGCCTGCTGCTGGAAGATCTCCATGCCCTGGTTGTCGCGCGGGCGGTTGATGGCGATGATCGTCAGCTCCCGGTTGAAGTCAAAGCCGGCGGCCTCCAGCAGTTGCCGGGAGGCGCGCAGATCCTGCCGCCAGTACTTCTCCGTCTGCTTGGGGTCAAGCTGGTACTCGGTCATGCCGACCTGCAGCAGGCCGGGTGGTACCGCGCCACGCCCCTCGTCCAGCAGGTCTAGGAACTGCTTGCGGTCGATGAAGCGATACACCGCCTCGCGCACGCGCTGGTCCTTGAAGGGCGGTCGCGTGGCGTTCATCGACATTGGGATCATCGAGAGCGAAAGGTAGTCGTCCATGACGATGCGGTCGCCCAGGTCTTTCTTGACCTGGTCGGCGAGGCGCGGCAGGGGGATGTTCAGCCAGATGTGCGCCTGCTCCGAGCGGAAGGCCGCCTCCTGTGCCGCGGCATCGGTCACGATGCGGATCTCGCGCTCCTCGATGTACGGCAAGCCCTTGTCCGCGTCTCGGTAGCCAGCAAAACGCTTGTACAAGTAGCGGACGCCGAGATCGGCCTCGATGAGCTCATACGGACCGCTGCCCACCGGCCACGCCCGGTCCAGGTTGTCCAACAGCTCGCGCGGGATGATGCAGTTGGACTGCGGGTACGCCAGCTGCGTGGCGCTGAACAGGTAGGCGTTCGGTGCTTTGAGCTTGAACACCACGGTCTGCGCGTCCGGTGCCTCCACCGTCTGCATGGACGACACCTGGAACGACCGGTCCTGGGCGGCGGGCTGGTCCCGCACGTACAGATGGTCTTTGACCACGTCCTCGGCCGTGACCGGTCGGCCGTTGACCGGCGCCCGGTTCTGGAACTTCAGGCCCGGCTTGAGCTTGAAGATCACCGTCGTGGGCTCCGGCATCTCCACGCTCTGCGCGGCTTCGAGCACGTACTCCTTGGCCGTATCCTTGCCCAGACGGGTGTTGATCAGCCGGTCATAGACGTGCCCGCCCGAAAGGTAAATGCCATCGGCCCAGTTCGTGACTGGGTTGAAGTTGTTCGTTGGGCTGATGGTGACCATATCCAGCAGCCGGCCGCCGCGCTTGGGTGTCTGTGCAGCCGCGCCGACCGGCACCGTGCCCACGGCCGCGCCCGCCGGCGGCTGCGTCTCTTGCTTCTTGCCGCCACTGCAGGCCAGGGCAAACGTGGCCGAACCCGCCAGTAGGAACAGCCCGCCCCGCAACACCTGACGCCGGTTCGCGTGAGCAACAAATATGGTCTTGTTCGAGCCAATGCGCATGTCCTCCCTCCCCCGCTTCTGATACACGCGCACCGGACCCCGCACTAACCGTATAGACGGTACGAGGTCAGCCAAACCGGTTTTGCCTTTACGCTGTAAAGTATGGAGCCCCCCACGCGTTGTCAAGCCCTTGCCAACGTAATTTCACCCTTCGGGGCAAGCCGCTTCAAACTTACCGGTAAGTAATGTCGAGACAAGCAATCACACCGGTGAGAAGGCGCCCCATCGTTTCCACGGTACAGTAGACGGAGTCAGGGCCGATATGTCACCCTGGAGAGTACGGTGCGAGAGGAACACGGGCATGACTACCGGGCGGAGACCGCTCACCCGTGAACAGATCGTAGAAGCCGCCATGGCGCTGCTAGACCGCGAAGGGCTCCCCGCCCTCACCATGCGGCGGCTGGGTCGCGAGCTGGGCGTCGAAGGGATGGCGATCTACAGCCATTTCCGCAACAAGGCGGAGCTCTTGTTCGCGCTGGTGAAGCGGTTCATCGATGAAATCCAGCCTGTCTACGCGCCTGGCGCAGACTGGCAGACGAAGCTGCGTGCGGCGATGCGCTCCTTCCGACAGGTTGGGCTGGCGCATCCTAGCGTCTTTTCCCTGCTCACCACGCGCCCATGGGACGGTGTAGCCCTGCGCCGGCTCGACGAGGACCTGAGCTGGCTGCACGAGGCCGGCTTCAGCCCGGAAGCCTCGGCCTACGCGCTCGGCACGCTGCTCAGCTACGTCACCGGCTTTGTAACGCGAGAGATCCGCAGCACGCTCAAGCAGCCGTTTGGTGTGCCCGAATCGGTTGCCTCGCTCGCATCGGAACAGATGCGGCTCACCTTCCCCTACCTGGCGGTCGTGCGGAGGTATATGTACGGACCGGATATGGCGCACGACGTGGCGTTTGAGACTGGTCTGAACGTTATCTTTGCCGGGTTAGAGGCGCTACGCGCCCGTGAGCTCCCCACCGTGGAGGGCCGCTCTTCTGAGCAGAAACGCGCTACCAAGAGCGGCCGCGCGACCACGCCATTAGCAGGGAGGAGCACGGCCAGCCACCCCACCGATCGCGCTCCGTCAAGCGCTCCCGTCGGTGAGGGCGGCTGACCGCGCCGCCCTCACCGCCGTTCTTCATCCGTCGGCCGCGAAACCGACGTCCGCAGTCTGCGATTACCTGTCGAGCCACATCTCCACACGCGGCATGGCGTGCGAGGCCGGATTTACTTCATAGTCTCGCACGTACTTCCAGAGCGCGACGTACGCCGTGTAGTTGTGCGTGAGGAGGAACGGTGTGTACCGCTCCAGGAGCGCGATCTGGATGTCCTTGACGAGCTTGACCCGCTCGTTGCGGTCCAGCGTCACCTCCGACTTCTCGATCATCCGGTCGATCTCCGGATCCTTTGGCCCGGTGTACAAGTACGCGCTCTGGCTGTTCGAGTGCTGGAAGCGCAGTACCTTTTGCGGCGAATCATAACCCGGCATAGCGGCGTAAAAGAGATCCCAGTCACCAGTCTGCATGCGGTGATGCCACTCGTTCAGCGGAACAGGCGCCAGCAAACGTACCTTCATGCCCACCCGAGAGGCTTGCTGCTGGAAGATCTCACCGCCCTGGTTATTGCGCGGACGGTTGAGCGTCAAGATGGACAGCTCGCGGTTAAAGTCGAAACCGGCAGCCTCCAGGAGCTGGCGGGCGGCGCGCAGGTCCTGTCGCCAATACTTCTCCGTTTGCTTGGAATCGAGCTGATACTCGCTGAGGCCGACCGAAAGCAGGCCGGGCGGCACCGCGCCGCGTCCTTCGTCAAGCAGGTCCAGGAACTGTTTGCGGTCGAGGAAGCGGTACACCGCTTCCCGCACGCGTACGTCCTTAAACGGGGGGCGGGTGGCGTTCATCGCCAGCGGCACCGGCGCCAGGGCGATGTACTCGTGCATCACGATGCGCTCGCCCAGGTCACGCTTCACCTGGTCCGCCAACCGCGGCAGGGGCACGTTCCAAACGTGTCCCTGCTCGGAGCGGAAGGTCGCCTCCTGCGCCGCCGGGTCGGTGATCAGCCGCACCTCGCGCTCGTCGATATAGGGCAGGCCTCTGGTCGCGTCGCGGTACCCTTCGAACCGCCGGAGGAGGTAGCGCGTCTGCAGCTCGTACTCGACGACCTCATATGGGCCGCTGCCCACCGGCCAGGCCGTGTCCAGGTTGTCCAAGAGCTCGCGGGGGATGATGCAGGTGGACTGCGGATAGGTGAGCTGGGTGGCGCTGAACAGGTAGGCGTTGGGCGCCTTGAGCTTGAAGACGACGGTCTGGGCGTCTGGCGCCTCCACGCTCTGCATGGAGGCGGTCTGGAAGGAACGATCCTGGGCGGCGGGGTTGTCGCGCACGTAGAGCTGACTCTTAACCACGTCCTCGGGGGTCACGGCCCGACCGTTGACGGGCGGCCGGTTTTGGAACTTCATGCCGGGCTTGAGCTTGAAGATCACCGTCGTGGGCTCCGGCATCTCCACGCTCTGCGCCGCCTCCGGGATGTACTCCTTGGCAGTGTCCTTGTCGAGGCGGGAGTTGACCAGGCGGTCGTAGACGTAGGCGCCAACGATGTACTGGCCCTGGCCCCACGTGGTTACCGGATTGAGGTTGCCGACCTCGGTGATGACTAGGTCCATGAACCGGCCACCGCGTTTGGGCTGGGCGGCGGTGGCACCACTTTGAGCCGTGCTCTGGACCGCGCCGGACGGCGCTCTCGCCTCCTGCTTCTTGCCGCAGGCCAGCATAACGGCAGCCGAGCCGGTGAGCAGGCTCAGGCTGCGCTGCAGCAACAGACGCCGATTGACAAGGCGCGGGCCGGGCCGACGATGCGAATGGCGGAGCATATCTCTCTCCCTCCCTTGACACTCCGCGAGAGCCTCGCTCCTGCATCGAGCCGCTGGATGACCTTTCCTGTGCTGGGTTCGCTGCGGGCGGTAACCTCACCTCCTCTCTGCCGAGTGCATGGGCCGGTGGTGCCTTGATGATGCCGTCTTCAACTCTGAAGACGAATTAACCGTATCCTGCGTAGTCTCGAGGCAGCAGCCAGCTGCCGTCAAGATCGCTGGTGACTGCGCCCCCACACGGCGAACGGCGGCGGGGTGTGCTGGGACCAGATACCCGCGCGGTATCCCCGTGCCCCGTCCGGTCGGTCCCCTATGCAGGTGGAGGCTCCTCGATGGGGCAGGTGGCGCGCCGCCAAGCGAAGTTGGAGCACACGGTGGACACCCCGGCGTTGGCCGCCCCCGCCACCACCAGCAGGATGGCCTCCGGTGACGGGGCCGTGTGGATGAAGGTGTCCTCCTCCTCCTCCAGCCCTAGGACCTTGCCGTACCGCCGGAGCTCCCGCTTGGGCTTGCCAAAGTGCTCCCACAAGAACTGCCGCACGTCCTGCTTGCTCCACCCCCGCCGGGCGATGATGTGCGCATGCTCCGGCCCCATGACCACCACCGAGCCGCTATTGCGGTTGAACGGCGGCGCCTCGTAGATGCCGCCCGCATAGGACATCGAATCGGCGATGGTGAGCAGGATCTCCTCCGGCACCTGCGTGCTGCGGTGCTCCACGTGCAGGTCGCTGCGGATGAACTGCACCGTCACCGTGCTCCTCTCCGGGGCAAACCCCCGCTCCACGTGCAGCGGCTCCCAGGGGCTCTCCTCCTCGTTCTCGGCGATGCAGCAACTGTACTTGGCCGGCGTGCCGTGCGTGCTCTGGTCGAACTCGTGCGGGCGCACCCCCAGGGCGTTCATGATCACCAGGCGCAACGCCCGCCCCACGGTGGCGTTGGGCCGGTCGCCGGGGCCGAAGATATTCTCCGTGCAGTTGAACCCCAGCCGCTTGCGGATGGGGCCGTTCACCACCACCAGCAGCGCTTGGCCGGTGGTGCTCTGCACCAGGGCGGTGCCGAGCTGCTGGAAGGCGTCGAGGGCGGCCAGCACCACGGGGAAGTACTCCGGGCGGCAGCCGGCCATGACAGCGTTGATCGCCGCCTGGCGCACCGTGCACTGGCGGTGCAGGTGGTCCATGCGCACCACCACCTCGTCGGGGTGGCGGCGGGTGTAGGCCAGAAACTCGTCCACAAACTCGGGCAAGGGGGGCACCACCGGCAGGCCGTCGGTCCAGCCCTGGGCGTAGCAGTACTCAATCGCCTGCCGCGCGCTGCGAATCCCCTCCACCGTCAGTTCGCTTGTGCCGGTCTGCGTCATGCCGTTGCTCCTGTGCTCCGTCATCGGGCTCCCAGGCGCTGCTGGGGATGCCGAGGCCACCCCGGTCCTGCTGCCGAGCGTCAGTTGCTCAGCTCCCCGCGGCCGCGCTGCCGGCTGTTTCCGCCACCCCCAGCAGGTCCAGCACCTGCGGTAGCACCTCCCGCGCCCGCTGCTGCACCTGCGCCGGCGTGAGGTTGCCGATGGGATGCGGCACCACCGCGTAGCGGTAGTCCGGGTAGCCGTACTGGCGGGCCATCAGATGGGCGGTGCGGGTGAAGGCGCTGGTAATGATGGCCGCCGCCGGGATGCCGCGCTGCTCGAAGATCGCGCCGTCGGCCACACTGGCCGCGCTGCACGACCCTCAGTCGCCTACCCCAGCTACCACCACGTCGCACCGCGCCGCCAGCTCGTCGATCACGGCGGTCGGGGCGGGCAGGGAGAAGTTGGGCTTGGTGCGCAGCAGGAGTTCCTTGAGGGCATAGCGCTCCTGCAGCAGTGCGCCGATGGCCTTGAGCACCGCCTCGGCGTTGAGCTTGGTGTTGGTGAGCAGGCCAACGGTGACGCCGTCCAGGGTGCGCAGGCGGCGAGGGGCCAGCGGGTGCCGCCGCTCCTCCTTCGGTCCTTGCGGGTCAAGCAGTAACGATGTCATCCTTCGCTCCTTTCGGTCCGTCGGTCGTCACAACGCGGTGCTCGGTCCACTGGGTGAGCCTGATGCCTTCCTGCGTAGCACACCCAGAGGTCATCGGTCCAGCCACATCTCCGTGCGGTACAGGGTGTGCAGCGTGCCCACCGGGCTGAACTCGTAGTCGCGTACGTACTTGTAACGATGAAAGTAGGCCGTGGGATAGTACAGATAGATAAACGGTGTGTATTTCTCCAGGAGGGCGAGCTGGATATCTTTGATGAGCTTCACCCGTTCGGTGCGGTCCAGCGTCTGCTCGGATCTGTCGATCATGGCGTCGACCTGCGGGTCGCGCAGGCCGTTGTACTGGTGCTGGCTGTAGGTCGTGGTGTGCTGCAGGCGCAGGTCGCGCTCCGGTGTGTCATAGGCGGGGCGGCCGGCGATCCAGATCTCCCACGTGCCCCGCAGCACCCGGTCCTGCAGGAAGTCGTTCGAGCGCAGGGCCACGATCTTGACCCTCATCCCCACCTGGGCCGCCTGCTGCTGGAAGATCTCGCACGCCTGCTGGTTGCGCGCGCCGATGATGGTGATCATCTCGTACTCTTTCTTGAAGTCGAACCCGGCCGCCTCCAAGAGTTGCCGGGCTGCCCGCAGGTCCTGCCGGAAGTACTTCTCCGTTTGTTTGGGGTCGAGCTGGTACTCCGTCAAGTGCACGGGCATGGGCCCCGGCGGCAGGACACCTTTGCCTTTGTCCAAAAGGTCCAGGTACTGCTGGCGGTTCATGAAGCGGTAGATGGCCTCGCGCACGCGGATGTCGTTCCAGGGCGCCCGCGTCACGTTCGCAGAAAAGCAGAAGCTGTTGAGCGATTGGTACTCGAGCGTGTCCACCTTGGCGGCCAGGTCCCGCTTGATCTGCTCACCCAGGTCGACGAAAGGCGCCGTAAAGACCATGATCTGCTCAGAGCGGAAGGCCGCCTCCTGCGCCGCCGGGTCCACGATCTGCCGGTACTCCCGCTCGTCGATGTACGGCAGCCCCCGCCCCGCCTCCCGATAGCCCTCGTTGCGCTTGTACAGGTAGCGCACGTTCTGCTCGTACTCGGCGAGGTAATACGGCCCGCTGCCC
>JBHOQW010000239.1:0-10142 GCA_042408665.1 Dehalococcoidia bacterium | reverse complement strand
CTCGTGGCCGGCGCGCGGCTCGGGCACGGGCCGGGCGGGGCGGCGGCGGCCGCGGCGCTCGCGGCGGCGGGCATGATCGCGGTCGTCGCACAGAGCTTCGCCGACGACTTCGCCGCCCGCGTGCTCGCCGCCGGGCTCGCCCCGCTCGAGGTCGATGCGCCGAGCGTCTTCCGCACCGGGCAGCGCCTGCGCATCAACCTCGAGGCTGGGACGATCGCCAACCTCTCGACCGGCGACCGCCAGCCCGTGCGCAATCTCACCGAGGCGCTGCTCGAGCGGCTGCGGGCCCGGATCGGGCGCTGAGGTCGGCGGTGAGCGAGGTGTGCACCTCGTCGAGCGCGCGGCGCTCGTCGCCGGGCCGGTAGGCCGGCAGGACGAGCACGCGGAGCTCAAACCAGTAGCGGCCCGCGGGCAGCTTCTGCACGTCGGCCCCGCGGTAGCCGACGAGCGGGACCGTGCCGGGGGAGCGCTCCGGCGGTGCGGGGTGCTCGGCGTCGTCGCGGTAGACGAGGCCGAGCCGCAGCAGGCGCGTCAGCTCCTCGGACATGACGGCCGCCACCAGCACCGCCTCGTCGCCGTGCGCGAGGAGGAACCAGTCGCCGCTGCCGTGGAACGCGGCCTCCGCGGGGTCCATGTGCCCGTCGATCGCGAAGCCCTCGGGCGGTACGCCCGGGGCGTGGTAGCGCCAGCCGCGGAGATCCCGGAAGTCGGCGCCGCCCCAGGCGCTGATGTCGCGGAAGAGGAGCGCCGGCGAGAACGGGAGCTTCATCGAGCCCGGCCCGAAGACGTGCTCGGCGTAGAAGTAGGTGTGCGCGAGGCCGGCCGTGAGGTAGAGGCCGGCGCCGAGATAGACGCGGTGGCGCGAGCGGCGGACGACGCGCACCGGCCCCGCCTTCCAGGCGATCAGCTCGTGCGTGCCTTCCGTCTCGTCGAGCGTCCAGTGCGCGAGATGCGCGTGGAGCGTCGCCTCCGCCCGCAGCCGCAGGCCGTCGAGCAGGTTCGGCCCGAGCGGCCGCGCGAGCGCGAGGGCGAAGTACGCCGGGAGCGCCCCCACGCACCCGACGCGGTAGCGGGCGGTGACGACGAGGTCGTGCGCGGCGTCGTAGGCGACGTAGCGCCGGTCGGTGGTGGGCGGGTGCTCGGCCACGACGAGGTAGGCGAAGCCGGCACGATGATCGACGGGGTCCTCGATGCGGATCTCGCGCCACGCGGTGACGCCGGCTTGGGCGAGCGCCTGCGCGAGCACCTCCGGGGCTACGCGCTCGCCAGCGTCGCAGGCCATGAAGACGAGGAGGTCGTCGTGGTCGAAGATGTCCGGGCGGTCGTCGACGGTCGGCTCCGGGCCGTCGGGGAGCGCGAGATGCCGCCCGCGCCGCTCATCGATCTGGAAGGGGATGGGGAGGGGGGTGCCGCCGCGGAACGCGACGAGCCCGAGCCGCGCGATCGGCGTGCCGCCGAGGTGGTCGAGCCGCTCGCCGGTGAGCTCGATCGCGTCGTAGGGGCGCGCAATCGGCCCGCAGGGGCCGAGGGGCACGGGCTCGCTGGCGGCGGCGAGGTGGACGACGAGCGACAGCCAGGCTGCGGCGACGGGGAGGCGGCGCATCAGCCGGAGAGCACCGCCGTGAGGCTCGGCGCGGCGACCGCGTGCCGCCATGCGGCCTCGACCTCGGCCCGCTCGATGCGGGCCACCATCGCGGCCGCGCGCGCGAGCGACGGCAGCCCGCAGGCCGCGCGCGTGGCGTGGCTCGTCGCGCGCTCCTGGCGGGAGTCGGCGAGGCGCGCGAAGCGGTAGCGCACTTTCTGGCGCACCCGCGCGAGCTCCTCGGCGCTGAAGCCCGCCGTGGCCTCGCGCGAGACGCGGTCGATGGTCTCGCGCAGCCGCCGCGCCTGGTCGCGGGCGGCGCTCGCGCTGAGCACGGCGACCGCCCAGTCGCGGCCCTGCTCGACCGTGGCCCCGAGGTCGTAGCCGAGGCCGAGGCGCTCGCGCACCTCCTGGAAGAGCCGCGCGTCGGGATCCGCGCCGACGATCTCGAGCGCGAGCGAGAGGGCGAGGGCGGCCCGCGGCTCGCGCGGCACGGTGAGCAGGCGCACGAGGTACGCCTGGGCGAGATCGCGGCGGGTGAGCCTGAGCGTCCCGGTCGCCCGAAGCGGGCGAATCCGCGGCACGGCCGGCGGCCGGGGGCCGCGCGCGGGGAACGTGCGCGCGACGGCGCGGCGAAGCGCGTCGCGCGCGATGCCGCCGCACACGGCGAGGACCATGTTCGCCGGCACGAAGTGCCGGGCGAGAAACGCGCGCACCGCCGCCGGCGTGATCGCCCGCACGCTCGCGATCGTCCCGCAGACCGGGTGGCCGAGCGGCTCGCCGACGAAGCGCCGCCAGGCGCGCTCGTGCAGGTAGTTGGCGGGATCCTCCTGGCGGCCGCGGATCTCGTCGACGACCACGCGCTGCTCCTTGGCGAGGCGGTCGGCCGGCACGGTGCTGTGGAAGAGCTGCTCGGCGAGCAGCGCGAGCGCCTCCTCGACGTCCTCGTTGAAGACCTCGAAGTGGACGGTGATGTCCTCGTAGCCCGTATCGGCGTCGTGCTCGCCGCCGAGCTCGCCCGCGCGGCGGTTGAGCGTGGCCTGGTCGAGCCGCCGCGTGCCCTGGAAGAGCATGTGCTCGGTCAGGTGCGCGATCCCGGGGTGCGCCCCGTCGTAGCGGGAGCCGGCGCGCACTGCGACCGCGATCGCGGTGAGCGGGCCGGGCATGGGATCGTGCAGCACCAGCAGGTCGCCGAGCCGCAGGCGGTGCGGCTCGCTGAGCGGGCTCGACACGGCTCCTCTTCTACCTGCGGTCGCGAGAGCAGGCGAGCGATGCTAGGACGGAGCCCGGAGAAGGAGGTGCGCATGACCAGACGGGTGATCGCGGCGGTCTGCCTGGGGGCGATCCTGGCGGCGCCGGCCGCCGCCGCCCGCACGACGGCGGGGCACCGGCGGGCGGCGGCGTGGCTCTCCGTCGCCCATCCCGGCCTCGGCGAGTACTACAATGCGGGCTGGGGATTCTTCTTCGACCACTGCCCGCAGAAGAAGTTCTGGCTCGGGTTCATCCCGCTCTACGGCTGGCCGGGCTACCTCCAGATCCTCTCGGCCATCGACGCCTATCACGGGCGGACGTCGGACAATCTGCGGCCGGTCGACTGACGCTCACAAGAGGGTGTCGACGAGGAGCCCCGTCAACCGCAGCGAGGCGAGCTCACCGCCGAACTGGGCGGCGAGCCGCTGCGGGAGGAACCCCGGCGTCCGCGGGGGCAGCGGGGCGACCGTCGTGAGCGGGTTCGCGAGGCGGGTGGTGGCGATGGCCGACGCCTCGCTCGCGAGGCCGCCCACATCGGCGAGCACGCGGCGGACGCTGCCGAGCTGCTGGGCGACGGCGGCATCGAGCTTCGCCGCGTCGATCGAGAGCGTGCCGTCGGGCGCAGTCGCGATGCCCACGGTGGCGAGCTGCGGCGCGAGGCGGGCTGCGAGCGACGAGAGCTCGGCGCCCACCCCCCGGAAGGTGTCGGCGTGCGCGCCGAAGAAGGCCTGCGCGCCGTTGAAGGCGTCGACGAAGCTCGCGATGGCCGCGGTGATCTGACTCGTATCCGGGCCGATCGTCACCGTCACCGGCGCCGCGGTCGGGGCGAGGAGGGTCACGTGGAGCTGACCCAGGTCGCCGAGGTAGAGGTCGTTGCTGCTCGAGGTGAGCGCCGTGCCGTTCTCCGTGAACGCCGCGTTCGCCGCCGCCGTCGTGGCATTGGCGACGCCCGCGCTCGCGACCGCCGTGCCCGCGACGTCGCTCAGCGAGAAGGCGCTCGCGGTCCCGGTGGTCGCGGCCTCGACGACGAGCTGGCTCGTCCCGGCGATGGGATCGGTCAGGACCGACGCGGTCACGCCGAGGCCGGGCGTCGCGTTGATCGCCGCCGCGAGGTTGGCGAGCACGGTGGCGTTCGTGTCGTTCGCGCCCACCGCAAAGCTCACGTTGGTGGTGACGCCGTGCTGGGTGACGCCGATCGTGTCCGTGCCGGCGGCGAAGGTGCCGGTCCCGTTGCTCGGAAGCGCCGTGCCGACGTTGGCTTGCGCCACGGCAACCTGGGAGACGCTGAAGGTGTAGGTCGCCTGCGGCGGGGCGGTCGTCACCGAGGAGCCCGGGGTCGCCTGCGCGAGGATCGCCGAGGGGTTGCTCGAGGAGGCGGCGGCGGAGAAGAAGGCGGAGAGCGGGCTTGCGAGATCGAGCTGGCGGGCCGTGCTCGCCAGGCCGAGGAGGCTCGCGCGCGCGGTCGAGAGCAGGTCGGCGAGCTGGCTGCCCGCGAGGCTCGCGCTTGAGTCGGTGAGCGCGGATGGCAGCCCGCGCGCGGCGAAGGCTGCCGGGGCGAACGCCGCGCCTGCGCTCTGGCCCACGAGATCGTTGACGAGGCTGTCCACGAAACCGAAGCCGCTGACGCTCCCCATGCGCGCGAGAAGTGCAACGCCTGTGCCCGGCCGGATGCCGGCTCGCCGAGCACGGCACGAGCCCGCGCAGGCGCACGAGTGACGCCCCGCGCGTTCGCGCCGCGCGCGCGCTGCGGCCGACGCCGCAGCACACCGGCTCGGGCGGCGCTAGTAGCTACCAGATGCGGCTCCGGCTGGCGCGCCAGCACCGAGTTGACAATGATAATCCGTCCGCCGCCGCGCCGCTTCATATGTGGATAGGCGGCGCGGACCGGATAGATGATCCCGAAGAACTTCAGCTCTAGCTCAGCCCGCCAGGCATCGTCCGGCGTGGCGAAGAAGCTGTTCCAGTAGGAGCGACCGGCAGCATTCACCAGCACATCGATGCCACCTAGCATCTCAGCGGCGCGGTCGATGAATGTGTGCACCTGCCTCTCATCCAGTACATCGCAAGGCTGAGCGTAGATACGGGCGCCCGGGATACGCCGCAACTCCGCCTCTGCCGCCTCTAACCGCGCCTGCCCGCGGGCGCAGATGGCTACTCGCGCACCTTCCTCCAGGAACAGGCGCGCGGTCGCGAAACCGATTCCTGCGCTGCCGCCGGTCACGACGGCTACTTTGTCGGTCAAGCCCAGATCCATAGCAGCGTCCCTCTTGGTACCCGCCTGAAGGGGCTGGAGCCTGCGGCCCGCTACATGGCTATCCGGCACCGGGCAGACGCCGCCTCCTAGCCGATCGAGACCGATTCCCGTTCCCAGAACACCAGGCGGTTGCGCACCACACCGAGCAGTCGATCCAGCACGAACCCGATGGCCATGATCACCGCTACCGCGGCGAAGATCTGGCTGCGCGAGAGCGACGCTGAAGCGTAGGCAATCAGCCAGCCCAGCCCCTCAGTAGCACTCACCATCTCCGCGATGATGACCACCACTAGCGCGATTGGTAGGGCGATGCGGAGCCCCGAGAAGATGGATGGAGCGGTCGCAGGCAGCATAACGCGGAAGAACACCTGCATAGGAGTGGCTCCCATGTTCCGCGCAGCCCAAAGGTAAAGTACAGGGATTGCTCGCGCGCCGTGGTAGGTGTGCACCGTTATCGGGTATAGGCACTCAAGGAAGACGAGGGCGATCTTGGAAGCGTGGCCTAGGCCAAAGATGAGCACAAACATTGGATAGAGCGCCACGCGCGGCACTGGATAGCCGAAAGAGAACAGCGGCTCAAACAGATGGCTGAAGAACTCAGAGCGAGCCATTAGAAATCCTAGAACTATTCCGGTGACTGTAGCCAAGATGAAGCCTATTAGCATACGAAGAAGCGTAGCTGTTAAATGACTGAAGATAATCTGCCGCTCGATTAGTGTCCAAAGATCTTGGATGATAACAATCAAAGAGGGGAACAGGCGCGGATTCACTAATCCCGAGCGTGCTAGTGCTTCCCACAAAACTAGCAGCAATAGCAACGAGTAGTAACGTATAAACCAGCAACCCGTGCTATGTAGAGTGTTGCGCACGGTGCAGCTCCTCTGCGATGAGCTGGCCGGTCAGAAGCCGTCGCCGAAGCGCGAGCAGCAGTCGGTCGCTGGCAAAGCCTAACAATGCAATGACAACAATGGCTGCAAACATCAAATCGAACCGGCCGCTCGCATCGGCATTGATGATCAGGAACCCTAGGCCGGTTCGATTCGACGACCCGATGATTTCTGAGGCAAACATCATGACATACGCTAGCGCCAGAGCGACGCGTAGCCCTGCGAACACCTGTGGTGCGGCAGCAGGCACCACTACTTTAAAGAATACTTGATGAGGGCGTGCACCCATGTTCCGTGCCGCCCACACCCAGAGCGGATCCACAGCTCGGACACCATACAGCGCGGCGATGAAACAGGGATAGAAGCAGGTGATGGCGATGATTAGAATCTTGGAGATATCGCTGATCCCGAACCAGACGATCAGCACCGGCAGCACTGCTACCTTGGGGACGGGATAGGTTAATGAAACCAGTGGGTCGAAGAACCCAGCGACACGAGCAGAGACGCCTGACAGGAGTCCTAGCCCTATGCCGCAGCCAGCCCCGAGCGCCAGACCGGCTGCCGAGCGGTAGAGGCTGGCCTGCATGTGCACCATCAGCTCGCCGGAAAGCGTAAGCGCGACCAGCTGCTGCCCGATGGCGAGTGGGCTGGCCAGAAAACTGGGCAGCCAACCAGCTGACGCCGCGAGCTGCCATAGCGCCAGGGCTGTCACCGGCACAGCGAGCGCTTGTACCAGCCATCTAAGCCGGCTCTGGAAGCGCGATCCAGCGGGATATATCCAAGCGAAGAGCAGTCGAGTAGACGAACGAGACGCCGTCGGGAGTGAGGTGCTCAGCTTCTTACTGCCCGATCTTGTAGTAATACCATGCCTCCCTAGCGTCACGCCGTCACTCCCTGACGCGAACGCAGGAACTCTTCGCGGAGTAAATCCCAGATGCGGTTACGGTATTGCACAAACTGCAAATCCTTTTTGATCTCGAGTTCGCGTGGGCGATGGAGATCAATGGTGACAACTTCTTTAATTCGGCCCGGGCGAGCGGTGAAAACGACCACTCGATCTCCCAAATAGACGGCCTCTTCGATATCATGCGTGACAAATAGCACGGTCTTCCGCGTCTGCAGCCAAATACGTTGGAGTTCTTCCTGCATTAACTCGCGGGTTTGAGCATCGAGTGCACCAAAGGGCTCGTCCATTAGGAGTACTGCGGGGTCGAATGCCAGAAGGCGGGCTAAGGCCACCCGTTGTTTCATGCCACCGGATAGTTCAGCCGGATATGCATGTTTGAAAGGAAGCAGGCCGACCAGATCGAGATATCGCTCAGCGATGGCAATACGTTCCTCTCGCGGTTTACCTTGCACCTCTAGCGCCCAGGCTGCGTTTCCCAAGACCGTGCACCAAGGGAAAAGTGCCAGGTCTTGGAACAGCATTCCTCGGTCCGGGCCTGGACCACGTACTTGATGGCCCGCTACACGCATTGTACCACCGGATGGTGGAATGAAGCCGCCCAGGATATGGAGAAAGGTGCTCTTACCACAGCCGCTAGGTCCAACGATGGTGACGAACTCTCCATCCTCGACAACCAGACTCACATCTTGGATAGCATCTACGCGGCTGTTACCGCGTAGATAGACTTTAGATAGCTGTGACACCTCAACAATAGCCATAGATCCTCTATTGACAGAACAACTGTAACACAACGGTTCTTCACGAAGGAGGAAGGAGGCTGAGATCGATCAATTCGTTAACATCAATCCTCTTGGTCTGCCAGCCCAGTTTCAAGAGCAGGTCTTGCTCCCTATTCATCCCATCGATGGTGATCCTACCCGTCGGCTCGCGATACCAGTCCTGCATCTCGAGGTATACTTGCGGGTCGGTTTGTACAAATTTCTTATCGAGCAGTATCTGACGTGCCTCCTTGAGGTTGGCGAGATACCATTTAGTTGCAGCCACAAAGTCGCTCAAGAACGCTTTAACCGCTGTTTGGTTCCTGCTAATGAACTCCGGTCGCATGAACAGCAATAGCAATTCCTCGTCGAACGGCACGCCAGTCTTCGCCGTAAAAGCCTCTACAACACCCCCCTTCGCCTTCTCAGCAGCATAGAATGGGTTCGGAAAGGCGCCAACATCAATCCTTCTCGTATGCAACGACTCACCCATGGCGGGGAAAGGCACAACCACATATTTGACATCACGCTCGGGATCGAGTCCTGCCGATTCTACCGCCGCTCGAGCCCAGAGTTCGGTGGCTGACTTGAAGTCTACGATACCAATCGTTTTACCCCTCAGGTCTCTAGCAGAATTGATGCCAGACTCGGCCAGAGCCAGATATGTGGTGTTGTGGTACTGGGGGTTATGCGCCTCGCGGACGATGCTGGCCACGAGCTTCATAGGGAGTCCCTGCTCCGCGGCAAAGAAGGCTGTGGGTGCAGCGATAGTGCCCGCGTCGATCTGGCCAGCCTCGTAAGCGCTCAGGCGATCCGCGTTGCCTCGAAAGGCGGTGAACGTGAGGGTATAAGCTCTTCCCTGATTGGGTGTGAGTTCCGGCTTGGCAGCCATGAGCCACAGGTTCTCCTCGGCAGCGAACCCGTGTCCCACCCGGATCTCTGGCGGCGGTCCGGAGGCCTGCTCAGCGGCCGTCGCTGTGGAGCTCACTGCCGCGGCTGGAGGGCGCTCGGAGGCCGGCTTGGGAGAAGTAGGGGAGGACGCTGCCGGGGTGCAGGCCACTAATAGCACGAGGCCGGCGGCCAGGAGCCAGACGGTGCCTCGCGCCGGACCGCGGGCGGCGGTATACATGGCGACCTCCTTACGGTACATCGCAAGCGGTGTCACGAATAGAAAAACATGTTTCGCAAGACCCAGTATAGAAGCCGCCACTAGCGGTGTCAAGCAAGCTCGCTGCCTGGCGGAATGGTGCGCCTATGCTCCTCTACGCCTATGCTCCTCTACAAAGTCAGTCGCCGGGGCGGGCAAAGGAATCAAGACAGGGCCATGCGCTGCGCGAGCTCGACAATCCGCACGAGACCATTTCGTGTCCCCGACGGGGCCTAGGTAGCGCTGGTAGGCAAGGCTGGGCGCCCGCTTTGGCCGCGACCAGCGTGGTGGGCTGCCTGGGATGGGGTCGGGCCATCACGGCCCCACGGATCCTGCAGAGCGCGAGCAGAGGGAACCCCGCCTTTGAGCACCTCACGCGGCTCAAGAGGTGGTGCTCACCAGGACGCCTTCCATGCGGAAGCCTAGGCACGCTGATAACTCCATGGCCACTCGTCGGACAGCTGGGATAGCTACCGCTTGGAGGAACTCGTCGGTTAAGACAGGCGGAGGCGCCGCAATGTTGACAGCAGCCACGGCCTGGCCGCGAGCATTGAAGACCGGTGCTGCCACTGAGCGGATGCCTGGCTCGAACTCCTGATCGTTCACTACATATCCCTGCTCTCGTATCTGCTGGAGCACGCGCCGAAGCTCCTGAACATCGGTGATCGTTCGGTCTGTGTATGCTTCGAGTGGCCCCTGGTTCAACATGGCGTCCAATAACTCGGAGGGTTGATAAGCCAGCAACACTTTACCCATAGACGTCGCGTGAGCTGGTAGACGTGAGCCGATGTGAATGTTGACCGCCGATACACGCCGTGCTGCTACTCGTGCCACATAGACAATCTCTCGCCCGTCCAAGATAGCCAGGTGTGCCGAGGCACCGGTCTCTTGCCGCAGTTGTTCTAGGTATGGTTGGGCTAGCTCTGGCAGCTGAAGGCTATGTAAGTATTCGAATCCTAGTTCTAGGACGCGAGGGCCGAGCCGATAGCGCTTCGTTCGTGGGTCTTGGATCAAGTAGCCGAGGCGTTGAAGGGTGTAGACTAGCCGGTACGGCGCAGTCCTCGTCCATCCGAGGAGATTGGCTAGCTCTGTGAGCGAGAGTGAGGGATGCTCGGCGTTAAAGCAGCGCAGCACTGCTAGTCCGCGCTCCAGAGCATGTACCATATACCGATCGTCTTGTGCTTTCTGATGTCGTGCATCAGTTCTCATGTCTTTGTCTCTGACTCCTGGCGCTGGGATGGCAAGCTTATTACGCTCTCCAGAAACCGCCGCACTACCGTGTTGAACTGTGCGGGCTGCTCTTGATTGCTCACATGTCCCGCCCCGGGGATCATGGTCCATATAGCACCGGGAATA
>JBHOQW010000233.1:0-24819 GCA_042408665.1 Dehalococcoidia bacterium | reverse complement strand
GTGTTCGCCACCGCCCTGACGGCGGCGTTCGCGCCGCTTGTCTTTCTCGGCGGCGCGGGCGCGGCGCTGCTGGGCATCGCGCTGTGGGGGGTGGGCGTCGGCGCGCACGAGTCGATCATGCGCGCGGCGGTGGCGCCGATGGTGGCTCCCGAGCGGCGGGGGACGGCGTACGGGCTGTTCAACACCGGTTATGGCCTGGCCTGGTTTGCCGGCAGCGCCCTGATGGGGGTGCTGTATGACGTGTCCCTGGCCGGGCCGGTGGCGTTCTGTGTGGTGGCGCAACTGGCGGCGGTGCCGCTGCTGCTGACCGCCGGTCGCATGCGCCGCCTGCGTCACGCGTGAACCCGGAGCCGCGCCTGCTACACTGGGTTCGGTGGGATCCCACCGCGCGGGGGGAACAACGGAGATGAGCGCACGGCAGCCCGAGCCGGCGGACCGCATCGAGCTGGTGGAGCGGCCGCCCTCCGCCCAGGAGGCGGCCACTGTGTACGCGCAGGTGGGCGGCGACCCCACCTTTCGCCGCCTGGTGGACACGTTCTACGCCAAGATCGAGCGTGACCCCGTGCTGCGCCCCCTCTTCCCGCCCGATCTCACGGAGGGCAAGGAGAACCAGTTCTTATTCCTGACGCAGTTCTTCGGCGGGCCGCCGCGCTACACCGCCAAGCGCGGCCACCCGCGCCTGCGCGCCCGCCACCTGGCCTTCCCCATCGGCCGGCGCGAGGCCGAGACGTGGCTGGGGCACATGCTGGCCGCCATCGACGAGGTGGGTATCCCCGAGCCGGCGCGCACGCAGATGCGTAATTACTTTGCTTACACGGCCCGGTTCCTGCAGAACCGCGAGCCCTGAGCGCGGGTGTGACCATTCGCCGCTAGTGGGGCTGCGGCAGGTGGATGCGCGCTTCCTCGGCTTCCTGTTGCACGCTATCGGGATCGACCCCCAGGTGCTTGCGATAGATCAATTCGCCACCGATCCAGCCGGATATCGCCAGCACGGTGACCGCCACGGCTGAGATGGCAAACGCCGCCCCGAAGCGGTCCCCGGCCAGCGTCACCTCGTCCAGCCGAAGGAGCAGGCTAATGACGAACAACGCCAGCGCGCCCGCGTTCAGGAAGAGGTGCCAGGTCGCCAGCTCGCGCGCGTCCGTGTGCCGCGCCAGCAGCAGGTACTCGCCAAAACCCGCCGCCGCCGCCGGAACCGCACTCACAAGACCGCCCGCCAGCGTCCAGAAGGCGATGTCCGCCCAGGTGGCATCTCGTCCCGTCAGGATGTAGCCCAGGTCAGCCGCCACACTGCCCACCAGCAGCCCGATCGGGATGGGGACCAGCATCGGGTGGATCGGGTGGCCCGCGATCGCGATCCTGCTCTTCATCGGGGCGCCTCCTCGGCGCGGCGGCCGCTCTTCTGCCTCAATGGTAGCGTTTGACCGGCTGCCCCGACCTCATCCCGCTGGGTGAGGGACCGGTCACGCGCCTACTCCTGAGCTTCGTGCCCATCCGTGCTAGACTCGCGAGGCGAGAGCCATCACGGAGAGGGGTGCGATGCCGCCGGAGGGGCCGCTGGCCGGCGTACGGGTGCTGGAGGTCGGACAATGGGTGAGCGCGCCGTTTGCCGCCAAACTGCTGGCGGATTACGGCGCCGAGGTGATCAAGGTCGAGCCCCCAGAGGGCGACCCGGCCCGCCGTCACGGCCCGTTTCCCGCCCAACCCGCGGCCGATGGCGCCCTGTTCCTGTACCTGAACACCAACAAGCAGAGCCTCGTGCTCGACCTAGCCACGGCCGCCGGTCAGGAGTGGTTCCGGCGGCTGGCGGCGGCGGCGGACCTCGTGATCGAGAACCTGCCACCGGGCACGCTGGCCGGCTGGGGACTGGGCTACGCGGCCCTGGCGCGCCTCAACCCGCGCCTGGTGATGGTCTCCCTCACCCCCTTCGGGCAGGACGGGCCCTATGCCGGCTACGTCGCCACCAACCTCACCGCCTTCGCCATGGGCGGGCAGATGGCCCTCACCGGCGATCCCGACCGCGAGCCGCTCAAGCAGGCCGGCTACCAGGCGGACTACCAGTTGGGGCTGAACGGCTTCGCCGCCGCCGCCATCGCCCTCTACGGCGCGCGCGTGAGCGGCCTGGGGCAGCACGTGGATGTGGCGGCGGTGGAGTGCATGGCCTCGGTGCTGGAGCACGCGCTCAGCACCTACGCCTACACCGGCCGCCTGCTCGCCGGCCGGCGCGGCAACGTCCGCTCCGCCACCATCGCGTTGTACGAGTGCGCGGACGGCTACCTGGGCGTGCACGCCATGCCGCGCAACCTGCCCTTCCTGCTGGAGCTCATGGGGATGCCGGAGCTGCTCAAGGACGAGCGCTTCGCCACGCCCGCCGCCCGCCTGCAGCACAACGACGAGCTGGTGGCGCGGTTCACCGCCTGGGCGCTCAGCCAGCACAAGAAGGAGACCTACGTGCGCGCCGGCCGCATGCGCGCGCCGGTGGCCTACGTGCACACCCTCCAGGACCTGCTCGACTCACCGCAGCTTCGCGCCCGCGGCTACTGGCAGACCGTCGAGCACCCGGTCGCCGGCCGCCTCACCTACCCCGGCCCGCCGATCCGGATGAGCGATAGCCCCTGGCGGGCCGGGCGGGCGCCGCTGCTGGGCGAGGGGCCGGGCACGTGGACGCCTGACGCGGCCGCTCCCGATCGCCCCTCTCCCGCGAGCGGGAGAGGGGACGGGGGTGAGGGCTGGGACCCCGCATTGCCGCTCGCCGGCGTGCGCGTCCTGGACCTGACCATGGTCTGGGCGGGGCCGTACGGCACCCGCATCCTGGCCGACATGGGCGCGGAGGTGATCAAGGTCGAGGCGGTGAACTTCTACGACCAGCTCCGCAACCTGGGCTTCCTGCCGCCCGGCACGGAACGGGCCTGGAACAAGGCGGCCTACTTCAACCACAACAACCGCAACAAGTTCGGCTGCACGCTCGACCTCACCACCCCGCGCGGGCGAGAGCTGTTTTTGGAGCTGGTCAAGACGGCGGACGTGGTGGTGGAGAACTACCGCGCCGAGGTGCTGGACCGGCTGGGTCTGGGCTACGAGACGCTGCGCGCCGTCAGGCCGGACATCATCCTGGTCTCCATGCCCGGGCACGGCAAGGACGGCCCGGAGCGCGATTACGTGGCCTACGGCACCAACATCGAGCAGCTCGCCGGGCTGGTGGCGCTCACCGGCTACGTGGACGGTCCGCCGCACGCCAGCGGCATCTCCTACGGCGACCCCATCGCCGGCACGGCCATGGCCGGGGCGGTGGCGCTCGCCCTGCTGCACCGGGCGCGCACGGGCCGGGGCCAATACGTGGAGCTGGCGCAGCGCGAGGTGCTGACCGGCCTGATCGGCGAGTACATCGTGGGCTACAGCATCACCGGCCGGCAGCCTGCCCCGCTCGGCAACCGCCACCCACTGCACGCGCCGCACGGCGTCTACCCGGCGCGGGCGCCCGGTGAACTGCGCCATGACGACGCGCCCGGCGCCGCCCTGGCCCAACCAGCGGCGCGGGAACCGTGGATCACCATCGCGTGCGAGACGGATGCCCAGTTCGCGGCCCTGTGCGCGGCGATGGGGCGGCCGGAGCTGGCCTGCGACCCCCGCTTCACCGACGCCGCCGCCCGCCGCGCGCACCAGGACGAGCTGGACGCGATCATCGCCGCCTGGACGGCCGGCCAGGACAAGATAGCGCTGTTCCATCGGCTACAGGCGGTCGGGGTGCCCTGCGGGCCGGTGCTCAACCCGGCGGAGGTGTTCTTCGACCCGCACCTGCGCGCCCGTGGCTTCTTCGAGTGGGTGACGCACCCGGAGGCGGGCACGTGGGACATGGAGGGCCCGATCTACCGCCTGTCGCGCACGCCCGCGCACATCCGCATCAACGCCCCATGCTTCGGCGAGCACAACGACTGGGTGCTGCGGCATCTGCTGGGTTTGCCCACCGACGAGGAGGCGGCGCTGACGGCGGCGGGGGTCATCGGCACCGTGCCCAACATGGCCGTGCACCAGTAGGGCGCTAGAGGGCAAGGGGCGGCACCCGGAGGGAAAAACGGGGGACGGGGCTCTCTGCACCCCGCCATTGCAGAGAGCCCCGTCCCACATCGTCATCATCCGGCAGCCCACGCCGGGCGCGGCATCACCCGATCGTGGTATCCGCGTGCCACCCCCGATCAGGGCCGACAGCGCGGCCGGCGCAGGCGGGCGCCCACCGCGCCGCCGAGCGCCAGGGCGGCGAGCAGGGTCGCCGGCCACACGGCGCCCGCGCCGTCGTCGCTTGTGGGTGCGCCGGTGCGCGGCAGGGCGGCGGGACGCGGGGCGGCCGACGCCTGTGCCGCCGGAGCGGTCGCGCGTGGCGCGCTCGCCTGGACGGTCGGGGCAGGTTGCGCCGCGAGGGCCGCGGCCTGCACCACCACCTGCGCCCGCATGTTGGGGTGGATCTCGCAATGGTAGGCAAAGGTGCCGGCGCTGGTGAACGTGAAGGCGAACGTCTGCCCGCCCGTGAGCCGGCCGGAGTCGAAGGCGCCGGTGTCGCTGGTGACGGTGTGCGGCGCCTGGCCGGCGTGCGTCCAGGTGACGCGCGTGCCAGCGGAGACGGTGAGGGTGGCCGGCTCAAAGGCGAAATCGACGATGCGCACCGCCTGTGTCGCCTGCGCTCCGGCGAGTCGGGGCGCCCCGTGATGTCCCACGGCGAGCGCGACCAGCGCCGCCAGTGCGATCCGTCCGGCCAGCCGATGGTACCGTGCAGCCCTGTGCATCTTCTTGCCTCTCCCCTCCTCTGTGGTGCGGTGGATCTCAGCGTGCGGCGCGATGCGCCGCCCAGGGTACGACCGTCCCTGGGCGGCGGATTGCCGCGGCGCGCGCCACGGGCGCGCCACGCCGCGCCCGTGGCGGTATTTGCAAGGGATTTGCAACGCGGTTTGAGATCGACCGATGTGGATCGGTGCTACGATGCGGCGAGCCCCAGCGCGACGACGTGGCTGGACGGGTGATGAACGCGCTCAGGGCCAGAAAGGGGACGCACGATGGCCTGGCGTCTCACGGCGCAGATGATCGAATCCTGTAGCTGCAACATGTTCTGTCCCTGCTGGTTTGGTGTGCCGGAGCTGGCCGTCCAGGACCAGGGCTACTGTGCCAGCGCCCTGGCCTTCCGCGTTCAGGAGGGCACGTCCGAAGGGGTCAACCTGAGCGGCCGCACCGTCGTGTTCGTGGCTTACTTCCCGGAGTTGATGTTCAACGGTGGCGGCACGGGCCGCCTGTACCTTGAGGAATCAGCCAGTGCGGAGCAGCGGCGGGAGCTGGAAGCGATCTTCAGCGGCGCGCGCGGCGGGCCGATGGCAGGCTTGGCCCCGCTGTTCAGTACGTGGCTGCCCGCGCGCACCGCCGCTATCACCGTCGACGAAGAGGGTGACACCGTCACCGTGAGTGTGGCGAACGCGGGCGAGGTGGTCTCCCGCCGGCTGCGCGACCCTGCGGGAAAGGCGTTCTCGCTTCAGGGTGGCGGCCTTCTCACCGCCTTGCAGGTTGACGCGCTTGACCTGGCGCCCAGCGCCAGTCGCTGGACCGATGCGGAACTGCCCATCCGGTTCGAGACCAGGTCGGGTGGCCGCAGCACGGTACGCTGGCAGGGGTAGCGGTTGCCCGGGATTCCTAGATGGGCCGCCGGGCGCGAGGCGGCCGCTCCCGACCGCCGCCGGCGCCCGGGTGCGCCGGAGCCGTGGAGGACATCACCATGGCCGATATCCTCGCGCCGCCGCT
Organism: Dehalococcoidia bacterium; assembly: GCA_042408665.1. Classification (GTDB taxonomy): domain Bacteria; phylum Chloroflexota; class Dehalococcoidia; order CAUJGQ01; family CAUJGQ01; genus CAUJGQ01. The sequence continues at coordinate 19,041 of JBHOQW010000233.1, read as the reverse complement.
CGCGCGCACGCGCGGCCTGATCCTCGGTTTGCTCCTCGCGCTGGCGGCGGCCGCCTGGGTGCTGCTTCTCTGGCAGGCGCGGACCATGGACCCCGAGATGGCGATGCGGCCGACGATGGGGATGGGCGCGCCGCTGTTCCTCGCCATCTGGGTGGCGATGATGGTGGCGGTCATGTTCCCCACCGCCGCGCCGATGGTGCTGACCTTCACCCGGGTGTATGCGCGCAAGCGGGAAAGGGGGCAGCCGTTCGTGCCCACTTGGGTCTTCGTGACGGCCTATCTGCTCCTCTGGTCCGCGCTCGGCGTCTTGGCCTACGCCGCCGCGTTGGCGGCCGAGCGGCTGGCGGATGGCTCGCCGTGGCTGATGGATCGCGCCGGCCGGATCGGCGGCCTGGTGCTGGTGGCGGCGGGGCTGTACCAGCTCACCCCCCTCAAGCGCCTGTGTTTGGCCAAGTGCCGCTCACCGCTGGCCTTTCTCATGACCTCATGGCGCGATGGCTACGGGGGCGCCGTGCGCATGGGGGTGGCGCATGGGCTGTACTGCGCCGGCTGTTGCTGGCTCCTGTTCGCGATCCTGTTTCCGCTGGGCATGCTCAACGTGGCAGCGCTGGCGGCCGTCACCGCCCTGATCTTCGCGGAGAAGGCGCTACCGCTGGCGCCGCGGGTGCGCATTGCGGCCGCCGGCGCGCTCATCGCCTACGGGGGCGTGGTCTTGGTCATGCCCAACCTCCTGCCTACCATGCGGTAGCGCCGCGCCCCTGCGCCCCCGCGTCATCGAACCCCGGCGCGGCCATCGCGCTTGCCAGCATCGTGCGGCGTTGCTACCTTGCGTGCACCACCCCTGGCCAGTGGGAGGGACGCCATGGGCATCCGCACGGGCGCTCAGTATCTCGCCGGGCTGCGCGACGGCCGCGTCATCTACCTGGAGGGCGAGCGCGTGGCCGATGTGACCACCCATCCGCGTCTGGCGCGCGCGGCCCACACCATCGCCGCCCTGTACGACTTGCAACACGACCCCGACTTGCACGAGCAGATGACGTTCCGATCGCCCACGTCCGGCGAGCCGGTGGCGCTGTCGTATATCATTCCCCAGACGCATGAGGACCTCCTGCGCCGACGCCGCGCGTTTGAGATCGTGGCCGAGTTCTCGCACGGCATGCTCGGCCGCTCGCCCGATTACGTGAACACCCAGGTGGCCGCCAGTGCCGCTTGCTACGCCGTGTACGGCGCCAGGGAGAAGCGCTGGGGCGACAACCTGCGCGCCTATCTGGAGTACATCCGCGAGCACGATCTGTGCCTCACCCACACGTTCGGGCACCCGCAGGTGAACCGCGGCGCCACCGTGAGCGGCCAACCGGACCCCTACATCCCGCTGGGCGTCGTGGACACCACGTCGGAGGGGGTGATCGTGCGCGGGGCCAAGCTGCTCGCCACCCTTGCCCCCTTCGCCGACGAGCTGTTCGTGCCGCCCTACCGGCCGTTGCAACCGCACGAGTCCATGTACGCCCTCGGCTTCGCCATCCCGGTCAACACCCCCGGCCTGTCGTTCATCTGCCGGGAGAGCTTCGACACCGGCCGCAGCCTGTACGACCAGCCGCTCTCCGGCCTGTATGAGGAGATGGACGCCCTGGCCGTGTTCGACGATGTGCTTATCCCCTGGGAGCGGGTGTTCGCCTTCAACGACGTGGAGACACACAACCGCTGCATCACGCACGCGCCGATGTGGCCGCACTACATGCAGCAGGTGGCGGTGAAGGACATCGCCAAACTGGAGTTCATCCTGGGCATCACCAAGAAGGTGGTGGATGCCATCAACATCGGCGGCTACCCACACGTCCAGGAGAAGGTGGCGGAGATCGTCGATATTCTGGAGATGGTGCGCGCCCTGCTGCGCGCGGCCGAGGCAGACGCCGGCCCGGGCTACGGGGAGGGCATCTGGCCGGCGGAGCAGCCGTGGATCGTGCTGCGCCACTGGTTCCCGGACGCGTATACGCGCGTGATCTGGATCGTGGAGCAGCTCTGCGCCGCCGGCCTGATGCTCACGCCCACCGAGGCGGACGTGCGCGGCCCGGCGCGCGACCTCATCGCCCGCTACTATCAAGGGGCCGCGTTGGGCGCTGAGGAGCGTATCCGCCTGTTCCGGTTGGCATGGGACCTGACCGGCACCCAGTTCGGCTCGCGTCAGGCGCTGTACGAGCGCTTCTTCAACGGCGATGTGGTGCGTCTGCGTCAGACCCGCTTCCAGACCTACGACTACACGCGCGCCGTAGGCATGGTGGACCGCTTCTTCGCGCGGCTGGACGCCCTGAGCGCCGCTCAGCCGGTCGGCCCTCACCCCGGCCTGCCCGCCCCGGCGGGCCGGGAGTGAGGGTCCGTCGGGTGAGGGCCGGAGGGCAAGGAGAGGCCATGCACCTCGAGACGCTGGCGGTGCATGCCGGCCACACTGTGGACCCCGCCACCGGCGCGGTGACGCCGCCCATCCACCTGTCCACCACGTTTGAGCAGGACGCCGACGGCGGGTATTCGCGCGGTTACGTGTATGCCCGCTCCGGCAACCCCAACCGCGCTGCCCTGGAGACCTGCCTGGCGGCCTTGGAGGGCGGTGCGGCCGCCGCGACCTTCGCCTCGGGCTCCGCCGCCACCGCCGCCGTGTTCCAGGCGCTCGCACCCGGCGACCACGTGATCGCCCCACTCGACGCCTACCACGGCACGATCCGCCTGCTGCGCGAGGTGTTCATCCCCTGGGGCCTGGCGGTCACCTTCGTGGATATGACGGACCCGGACGCGGTGCGTCGTGCCCTGCGCCCCACCACGCGCCTGGTATGGGTGGAAACGCCCTCCAATCCGCTGCTTAAGATCACCGATATCGCCGCCGTTGCCGAGATCGCCCACGTCGCCGGCGCGCGCTGCCTGTGCGATAACACCTGGGCCTCACCGGTTCTGCAGCGGCCGCTGGTGCTCGGCGCCGACCTGGTGCTGCACGCCACCACCAAGTACCTGGGCGGGCATGGCGACGTGCTGGGCGGCGCGGTGATCGCCCGCGAGGTGGACGCCTTCTTTGAGCGCGTTCGCCTGGTGCAGACCACCGCCGGCGCCGTGCCCTCGCCCTTCGAGTGCTGGCTGACGCTGCGCGGCATCCGCACTGTGCCGCTGCGCGTGCGCGCGCAGGCGAGCGCGGCCATGCGCATCGCCCGCTTCCTGGCCGACCACCCGGCCGTGACGGCGGTGCACTACCCCGGTCTGGAGCGCCACCCCGGGCATGAGGTGGCGGCCCGGCAGATGGCGGCCTTCGGCGGGATGCTCTCGTTCCAGGTGGCGGGCGGCCGTGACGCGGCCCTGGCGGTGGCCGCACGAGTGCGCCTGTTCACCCGCGCCACCAGCCTGGGCGGCACCGAGAGCCTGATCGAGCACCGCGCCTCCATCGAGGGGCCGGGCACGAGCACACCGGACGACCTGCTACGCTGCTCCATCGGCCTGGAGCACCCGGACGACCTGATCGCCGATCTGACCGCCGCGCTCGGCTGAGGCCCCTCACGCCAGTCCGGCCGTCCAGGCCACGGCCACGGCCGCCGCGGCGGTGACGGCGGCCAGCCGCTCGACGTCCAACGTCTCCGGCGTGTCCGTGGGCCGGTGGTAGTGGGGGTTGCGGAAGTTGGCGGTGTCCGTCACCAACACGGCCGGCACCCCGGCCAGCCAGAAGGGTAGGTGGTCGCTGCGGGCGAAGTTCAGGACGGCCGGCACAGCTACCGGCAGCAGCCGCCCCACCCATGGCAGGTCCAGCGGGTTGCGCAGCAGCAGCGGGGCGTGGGCGCCGGCCAGGTGCGCCAACCCGGCGGCGAAGGCGGCGGCCAGCCCGGCGGCCGGGCCGTTGTAGATAAGGGCGGTGAAATCGCCCCGTCGCTGGCGGGCCTGCACCCGCCGGTACTGCGCGGGGTAGAGGAGGGCGAGCCCCGGCGGCACGACCTGGCTGTCCGGTGCGGCCGCCGTGTAGGCCACCGACTCCAGGTTGATGAGGCCGTGCAGGGAGCGCTCGCGCCACAGCCGCACGCCCAGCGCCCGCGCGCCGAAGAAGCCCAGCTCCTCCATATCCGTGGCGGCCAGCACCACGGTGCGGTGCAGGCGCACGGGCGCCAGCAGCCGTGCCAGCTCCACCAGCGCCGCCACCGCCGCGCCGTTGTCGTCCGCGCCGGGCGAGTCCCGCACCGTGTCGTGGTGGGCGATGACGGCCACCGCCGCCGGCGCCCGTCCCCGCTTGACGGCGACGATGTTGGCGCCCTCCAAGCGCGGGTAGGTGATCGGTCCGTAGTCACCGTAGTCGCGGTAGCCACGGGCACCGGTGAACGTGAACGGCTGGCGCTCGGCCGGCCAGCCGGCGGCGCGGAGGCCCTCCAGGATGAGGGCGTCGGTCGCGTCCATCGCCGCCGGGGCGTGCAGGCGGCTGCGCGGGCCGGGCAGCGCCGACACCAGCGCCCATAGGCGGGCGCGGTCCACCCTCGCGGCCGCTTCATCGGCCCAGGCGCGAAGCCGCGGTGGTAGCTCCGGTAGCGGTGGCTCGCGTATGGCGGGTAGCACGGGCAGGAGCGCACGGACGGCCCGGCCGAGCCGCTGGCGCGGGTCTGCGAAACTCGCCGCGAGCGCGTTTATCCCTGCCTGCGGCATCGCTGCGCCATCCGCCCCGGCCAGGCCGGGGTCCGCGTCCGCGTGGTGCCGTGCCCGACCGGCCTCGGTGTGCCGTGGGGCGGCTTCTCCTCCAGGTGCGTCAGAGTCGGAAGATGCGCTCCGCGGTGCGGTGGCGCACCGCCTCCGCGACGTCATCGGGCAGGGCGTTCACCCGGGCTAGACAGCCCGCCATATCGCCGATGTTGTGCGGGTAATCCGAGCCGTAGAGCAGCCGATCCGGCCCCGCCACGTGCAGGCACAGCGCCAGCGCCTCCTCGGTGTAGCAGACGCTGTCGTAGTAGATGCGGCGCAGGTAGGCGGACGGCCGCTCCGCGATGCGCTCGCGGCAGGCCGGCATCATCTCGTGGCAGCGGTCCAGCCGCCCGGCCAGGTAGGGCAGCGTGGCGCCGGCGTGGGCGGCGATCAGCTTCACGTGCGGGTAGCGGTCCAGGAAGCCATCCAGGATCAGGCGGGTGAAGGCGAGGGTGGTGTCGATCATGAAACCGACGGAGGCCACCAGGTTGTAGGCGGTCATATCCATGGCGTCCACCCCCGGCGGGGTGGTGGGGTGGACGAGCACCGGCAGGCCGCGCCGGTCGATCTCCGCCCAGATGGGCGCAAACAGCGGGTCGGTGAGCGGTCGCCCCTCGACGTTGGCCAGCACCATCACCCCTACCGCGCCCAACGCGTCGCAGGCGCGGGCCAGCTCGCGCAGGGCGTCGTCCGGGTACTGCCAGGGCAGGCTGGCCAGGCCGCGGATGCGGTTCGGGTACGCCCGCTGCAGGGCGGCCACGTGGTCGTTCATGAGGCGCGCGGCGGTGCAGCTCACCTCACGCCCGCCCCAGTAGACGTTTGGGCAGGTGAGCGACAGGACGGCGAGGTCCACGCCCGCGGCGTCCATCGCTTTGAGGCGCTCCTCGATGTCGAACATGCCGCTGGTGAGGGTCATGAACGGTGCGCCGTTGCGGTGCACGGCCGGGCCGCCGGAGCGGTCCACCTTGACCTCGTAGGTCGGCCCGCCGTGGCGGCGGAGCAGGTCCAGGTACTCACGGCTGAGCACGTGCGTGTGCACGTCGATGACGGTCATGGTGGTGCCCTCCGCGCGCCGTCTCCAGCGACGCGGCTCAGCGTAGCCGATGCCCGCGGCTCGGGCAACCGGCCGGGCGCTGCCGGCGGGACAGCGCACCCATCGCGGCGCGTTCTCGCACCGTGCGGTAGACTATCCTGGACGATACGAGAAGGACGTCATGACGGTACCCAGACCGGACTGGCTGCGGGTGCTGTTCCCCTGGGAGCACACGTTCCTGTGGGTGAACGGGCGGCGCATGGCCTACATCGATGAGGGGCCACGCGACGGCCGGCCCGTGCTGCTGCTCTCCGGCAACCCCACCTGGGGCTTCCTCTACCGCGATTTCATCGGCCCGCTCACGGCGGCGGGCTACCGCGCCATCGCGCCGGACTGGATCGGCACCGGCTACTCGGACAAGCCGCGCGTGGATGCAGCGCTCACGTTCGCCCACCACATCGCCGACCTGGTCGCGCTCCTGGACCAACTTGCCCTGCGCGGGTTCGTGATCGTGGGCCAGGACTGGGGCGGACCGCAGGGCGTGGGCGCCGCCCTGCAGCGGGTGGAGCGGCTCGCCGCCCTGGTGTTGATGAGCACCTGGCTGTTCACCGGCTACGTGGGCCGTTTTCATTCCTCGCCGCGGCCGTGGACCACGTGGCACGCGCCGCTTATCGGCCAGTTCTTTATGAAGCGGCACAAGGTGCTCTCCCACCACGGGCCGTCCGCTATCAGCAAGCGCGGCATGACCGAGCCGGAGGCGCGCGCCTATCACCACGTCTTCGACGAGCCGGATTCCGACCATGTGGTGCTCACCTGGCCCCGCACTATCCCCATGCGCGAGGGCGACCGCGGCTGGGCCGACATGGCGGCGATCGAGCGTCGCCTACCGGAACTGGCCGGCATCTCCACGCTGCTCCTGTATGCCACCCAGGACAGCGTCTTCGGTAAACCGTACGCCGAGCGGCTGAAAGAGCTGCTCCCCCACGCCGAGGGGCCGATCGCCATCGAGGGCGCCGACCACTTCATGCAGGACGATCAGGGACCGCAGATCGCGGCGGCCATCGTCGCCTTCCTCAACCGCACGGTGGGACCGTGAACCGAGACGTTTCGCGCCGGGTGAGTCATGCAGTTCGTCGTCCCTGAGCCGGAAGAGCTTCAGTATCTGCGCGCCGACCCGCTGCTCGTGGAGCAGGAGCTGGACGTGCGCCCGGAGGTGGCGGAGACCCTGGAGCACGTCACCGGCATCCGCGCCGGCCGTGTGTACTGGCGCTCGGCCCATGACCACCTCTACGCGCTGGAGCTGGGCGACCTTGGCCGCGGCCGCCCCTCCACGGCCACGGTTTACGGGTTCTGGGACCGGTACGAGCCGCGCCCGCCCGAGCACGAGATCGACGCCGACCTGTTGGACTTCTGCCTGTGGGTGGCGGCGGTGGCGCCCGGCATCGAGCCGTCCGACGTGGCGCGGGTGGCGGAGCGCACCGGTATCCGCCCGGGCTGGCCCGAGGGCGCGGTGCTGCGCACGCCGGAGGAGCGCTTCGCCGACCTGCCCGGCTACCCCTACGCGCCGCGCTACGTCGAGGTCGAGGGCCTGCGCATGGCCTACGTCGAGCACGGCGCCGGCGCGCCCATCCTCTGCCTGCACGGCGAGCCGACGTGGGGCTACCTCTACCGGCACATGATCCCGGCGCTGGCGCGGGCCGGGCGGGTGGTGGTGCCGGATCTCATCGGTTTCGGGCGCTCGGACAAACCCGTGGCGGACAACGCCTATTCCTACCGGTCGCACGCGCGCTGGCTGCGGAAGTTCATCGAGGCGCTGGACCTGCGCGAGATCACGCTCGTCTGCCAGGACTGGGGCGGGCTGCTCGGCCTGCGGGTGCTGGCCCAGATCCCGGAACGGTTCGCGCGCCTGGTCGCCATGAACACCGGGTTTCCCACCGGCGAAGGCTTCGGGGAGGCGTTCCAGCGCTGGCGCACGTACGCCCAACGCCAGCGCGCTCTGGACGTGCCCACCGTGATGAAGAACGCCGTGCGCGGCCGGACGCTGTCCGACGCGGAGGCGGCCGCCTACGGCGCCCCCTTCCCCGCGCCCGCCTACCAGACCGCCGCCCTCGTCTTCCCGCGGTTGGTGCCGACCCGGCCGGACCATCCCAGCGCCTACGACAACCGTGTGGCGCTGCGACGCCTGCGCGAGCTGGACCTGCCGGTGCTGCTGCCCTGGGCAGACAGTGACCCCATAACCCATACGGGTGAGGCGCAGATCCGGGCCATCTTCCGGAACGTGGCACCGCCGCTCACCATCGCCGGCGCCGGGCACTTCCTGCAGGAGGACCGCGGCGAGGAGATCGCTCGGCATATCGTGGCCTGGCTCGGGCGCTGAGCCGGGGCACCGGACGGGTGGCCGCCGGGAGCAGGGTAGCCTGGACGGGGTTGACCCGGTTTGGCGGGGACGGAGATCGGTAGAGAATGATGGGAGTACTGGCACAGGTCCGATCCGCCTGCGCGGCGGTGGCGGCGCGCGCCCGCCACGTGCGCATCGACACAACGGCTATCCCGGCCTACACCGTCGCCCTGCTCCGTGAGGCCGACGCCACAGTGCCGACGGCAGACCCGGACTACTTCTTTCTGGGCGATGTCGAGGCGACGCTGGCCTACGTGCTCACCCTGGACAGCGTCAACTTCGGCTCCGGGTACTTCCCCCACCTGCGCAAGCTGCCGGGCCGCTCCGGGGCGCGCACCATCGCCGCCCACCTGCGCGCCCGCTTCGCCACCCACGGCCCGTTCACGGCCGCGGAGCTTGTGGCGCTCACGGCCACGGACTGCGCCCGCCTCTTCGGCCAGGAACCGGACGGTGGCCCGGTGGACGAGCTGATGGCGCTGTTCGCGCGGGCGCTGAACGACCTGGGTCGCTTTCTCTTAGAGGGGTACGGTGGGCAGTTTGCCGGGCCGGTGGCGGAGGCGGCCGGCTCCGCCGAGCGGTTGGTGCAGATCCTGGCGCGCATGCCCTTCTACCGCGACGTGGCGGTGTACGACGGGCTAGAGGTGCCCTTATTCAAACGGGCGCAGCTTACCGCGGCGGACCTGGCCCTGGCGCTGGGTGGTCGCCCCGGCCTACCGGAGCCCCGTGCCTGCGGCCCAGGCGCCTTCCGTGACCTGGAGCGGCTGACGATCTTCGCTGATAACCTGGTGCCGCACGTGCTGCGCTGCGATGGGGTGCTCCACTACGACCCGGCGCTGGCGGCCCGCATCGAGGCTGAGGAACTGATCCCGCCCGGCTCGCCGGAGGAGGTGGAGATTCGGGCCTGCGCTGTGCACGCCGCCGAGCTGATCGTGACGGAGGCGCGTCGCGCCGGTCGTGCCCTCACTGCCATGCACCTGGACTACCTGCTCTGGAACCGCGGCCAGCAGCCAGCTTACAAGGCCCGCCCCCGCCATCGCACGCGCACGGTGTTCTATTAGATGGGGCGTGAGCGCTGACGTTCGCTCAGACACCCGCCCCTTCTCAGGCCGGCTGCGCCCCGCTACACTGGTCGCACGTTTCCCCGCCACCCGCCCCGCAGCCCGCTCACCCTAACCCCGGGTCTGACCTCGCTTGTGGAGGGGTTGGGGTAGAAAACGGCCGCTCGCCCCTAGGGAGACGACCATGGCAGAGCGCGGGATGGCGGCCTGTGCGGCCTGCGGTGGCGCGCTGCGTCCGGACCAGCGGTTCTGCCCGAGCTGCGGGGCGGCCGTCCCCGTTCGCCCCGTAGAGGTGATCTTCTCTCTCCCCGTGGAAGCGGCCGCGCCCGCCGACCCCGAGTCCACACCGCTGGTCCAACGCTCGCTCCCAACCCCGCTTCCGCGCGCGGGGGCGGAGTGGCCGCCGGCCGAGGTGAGGGCGCTTCCCCGGCGCGTCTACGGGCTGATCGCCCTGACCCTCGTCGGTGGGCTGGCAGTGGTGGGGTGGATCGCCGCCCTCGGCGATGACATCCCCGCGTTTGCCACCGTGCTCGATTTCAAGGTCACGCTGGCCACGGCGGCCCTGCTTCTGGCCGGGGGGCAACTGCTCACCGCCGCCCTCTTCTACGGCTGGGTACACACGCCGTGGCCGTCGGGCGAGGCTGCCGCCTTCGTGCACCGCTGGAGCGGGCGCGGGCTGATCGTGGCGGCGGCGCTGATCACCGCCTACTGCGTGAAGGACATCGGCCCGCAGGCCGACCCGACCCGTGCGGCCATCCACTCGATGGCCGGCAGCGCCGTGTTTCTGGTAGTGGTTGCCAAGCTGCTCATCCTGCGCGGTGTGCCGCGTCTGTCCGGCCTGGTGCCGGTGCTGGGCGGCACCGCCGTCGCGCTGTTCGTGCTCCTCTGGCTGACGAGCGCGTTGGTTACCCTGCGCGCCCGCGCCCAGGGCTACGCCATGGCCGAGACGGGCGCCACCGTGGCCATCGTCAGCGACTCGCAGACGATCGGCCGCTTTGCACCGCTCGTGGTGCGGGTGCGCGTAGGGCAGGCCGTGCAGTGGGTTAACCAGGACAGCGCGCCGCACAACGTCGTGCGGGACGGCGGCGGCTTCGACTCGGGTATCCTGGTCACCGGCGCGGGCTTCCGCTGGCCGGCCCGCCAGCCCGGCACCGTCACCTATCGCTGCACGCTGCACCCGCAGATGGCGGTGGCCACCGTGGTGGTGGAGAACAAATAGGGGAGGGAGCCATGCGCGACGCGCTGGCGCTCATCGCGGCGCTCGCCCTGCTGCTCGGCGAGGGATCGGGCCGGGCTGTCGCCCGTCAGCAGGGCACGGCGGTGCGGATCGTGGACTTCGCCTTCCAGCCGGAGAGCCTCACCGTGGAGGTGGGGGCGACGGTGACCTGGACGCACGCCGGCCAGGCGCCGCACACCGTCACCTCGGAGACGCGGCTGTTCGATTCCGGCCGCCTGGCCGCGGGCCAGACGTTTGCCTTTACCTTCACCGCGCCGGGTACCTTTGCCTATCGCTGCGAGGTGCACCCGGCCCGCATGGCCGGCACGGTGACCGTGCAGGGATCGGCCGGCGGGCCGCTGCCGCCGGGGAGCGAGCTGCGCGGCGCCCTAGGCGAGGCCGTCTTCGGCGACGCGCAGGCGCGCAGCAACCAGGTGCACCTCGAGATTCAGGGATTGCAGGCGCCGGCCGGCGCTGCCGCCACCGCCTGGCTGGCAACGGCGAGCACCGGGGCGCCGCAGCGCCTGGGCACGCTGACCCCGGACGGCCGCGCCAACGCCGTCCTCACCTACACGGACGGCCAGCACCGCAATCTGATCGCCCTCTATGACCGCATGGTGGTGACCGCCGAGACGGGGGCCGGCGCGCAACCGGCGGGCGCGGAGCTGCTACGCGGTGAGGTCAACGCCGCGGCGATGGTGCACATCCGTCACTTGCTGGCCGGCATCGAGGTCACGCCGAAGAGTACACCGCTGGCCACCGGCCTGCTGGAGCAGACGGCGCTGGCCGCCGAGCACGCTCGCCTGGCCCGCGCCGCCGTCCAGAACAACGATTTGGCCGCGGCGCGCCTGCACCTGGAGCATGTAGTGAACATCATCGAGGGCGAGCGCGGTCCCAACTTCGGTGACCTAAACAAGGACGAGCGACGGGACAACCCCGGCGATGGTTTCGGCATGCTCACCTACGCCGATCTGGCCATCCAGCACGCCCAGCTTGCCATCGACGCCGCCCCGCGCGACGAGACGGTGAAGCTGCACGGCGAGCACGTGATCACCTCCGTGCGCAATGCCGTGGGCTGGGCGCGGGAGGCGCGCGATCAGGCCCTGCCCCTGTTTCGGGTTGCGGACGTCGCCGCGCTGCGTCAGCCGGTGGACGGCATCACCGCGCTGCTCAGCCAGGCGCTGGAGGGGCGGGACGCGAACCGGGACGGGCGCATCGACCCGGTGCCGGGCGAGGGGGCGGCGCGCACCGCCTACAACCACGCCCAGCTCATGGCCACCATCACCCTCACCGCCGCCGCGGTCGTCGCCCCGGTGCCGGCGGTGACGCAGGCAGCGGCCGCTACACCGGCGGTCGCGGCACTGGCATCCGCCACCCGGACCGGCACGAGCGGCGCCCGCCTGGTGCTGATCGCCGTGGCGGCTACCGCCGCCTTCCTGTTGCTCCTGGTGCTGGCCGCCTGGCGCCTGAGCAACCGCCGCGCGCGCTAATCGGCGGTAAGCGCCCCGCGGCGTGCCTTTCTCCCCCCATGCAGTGCGCTGGTCCCCGGTATCGCGGGGCGATGAGGTAGAATCGTGGGCAGGCTGCCGCCCCGGTATTCCAGGGAAACACGCGCAGGCGAGAGAGGGTATGGCGCGGGGGATACGGGTGCGCGAACGGGCGCGGGGTGAAGCCCACCGGGTTGCCGGGGCAGCGGCACCGCGCCGTTTCTCCGCGCTGCGCAACCGGAACTTCGCCCTGCTTTGGTTCGGCCTGCTCATCTCCAACTCCGGCTCCTGGATGCAGCTCGTCGCCCAGGGCATCCTCGTGTACGACCTCACCCATTCCGCCTTTGCCTTGGGCCTGGTCAGCTTCGCCCGCGCCGTGCCGATGATGGTCGTCACACCCATGGGCGGCGTGGTGGCGGACCGGGTGCCGCGCCTGCGCCTGCTCAAGGTCACGCAGGTCACCGCCCTGTGCCTGGCCCTCGTCCTGGCGGTGCTCACCTCGGCCGGCGTGGTCACCGTGTGGCAGATCGCGCTCTTAAGCCTGCTCGCCGGCGCCGTGAACGCCTTCGATCAACCCACGCGCCAGGCCCTGCTGCCGGACCTGGTGCGCCGTGAAGATCTGACCAACGCCATCGCCCTCAACTCGGCGGCGTGGCAGGGGGCGGCGATGTTCGGGCCGGCGCTGGCCGGCCTGACCGCCGGCTGGATCGGCATCGCCGGGGCCTTCTACGCCAACGCCGCCAGCTTTCTGGCCGTGGTGATCGCCCTCTTCCTCATGCGCGGCGTGCCCGAACGGTCGGCCGATGCCCGGGAGCGGCGTGGCCTGTTCGACGACCTGGCGCAGGGGCTGCGCTACGTGCGCGCCACGCGGCTGGTGTGGACGCTGCTCGTGCTCTCCGCCATGGCCAGCGTGTTCGGGCGGTCTTACGTGCAGCTCCTGCCCGCCTTCGCCGGCGCGGTGCTGCACGTGGGGCCGCGAGAACTGGGCCTGATGATGTCCGCGCCCGGTGCGGGCACGCTCGCGGGTGCTACCGCGCTGGGCGCGCTGGGTGACGTGCGCCGCAAGGGGGCGACGCTGATCGGGGGCATGGCCCTGTTCAGCGTCACCCTCTTCCTATTCTCCCTCAGCCGCTCCCTGTCGCTAGTGCTGGTGCTGCTGTTCCTCACCGGGGTGACGAGCATCGTGTTCAGCACCATGCTCTCCAGCATGCTGCAGCTCACCGTTCCGGGGCACATGCGCGGGCGGGTGATGAGCCTGCTCACCGTCACGTTCCAGGGCTTCGGGCCGGTGGGTGCGCTGCTCATCGGCAGCCTGGCCGACGTGATCGGCACGCCGCGCGCCATCGCCCTGGCGGCGGCGCTGATGGCCGTCGCCGCCGGGCTGGCGGCCGCGCGCATCGCGGAGTGAAGCGGGCAGAGTGCGGCCGCGGCCTCGGCCTTCCTCGTGGGCGGGCATTCGGGGGGTCATTCTTCCCCGATTGGCACCAATACGCGAGTTGTGCCACACTGCGTGGCGGCGTTGTCGTACGTCAGGGGAGAAGGGGGAGGTATGGCGACGCGAAAGGACGCCGCCGACCGGCCACACCCACCGTCGGCATCCCGATCCTCTGCCCCCTTCCCGCAGGGGCGTGGGGGTGGGGCCGGGGGCGAGCAGTCGGTGCCGTGGTGGCTGCGGCGGGCGGTGCGCCTGCGGACGTTCCAGTCACTGGCCAACCCGCACTTCCGCACGCTGTGGTTGGGGATGCTCGCCTCGTTCATGGCGATGAATATGAACATCCTCGCCCGCGGCTATCTGGCCTACGAGCTCTCCAAGTCCGCCACCGCGCTGGGCGCTGTGACCATGATGCGCGGCCTGCCCCAGCTCTTCCTTTCGCCGCTGGGCGGCGTGGTGGCCGACCGCGTGGATAAGCGGCAACTGCTGCTGGTCACCCAGGCGCTAATGGGCTCGTTGGGGGTGGCCAATGCCCTCCTCATCCAGTTCGGGCTGATCGAGGTCTGGCACCTGGCCCTGCTCAGTCTGGCGGAGGGGTTCGTGTTCGCGTTCAACATGCCCTCTCGGCAGGCGATCGTGCCGGAGCTGGTCTCGGACGAGGAGCTGCCCAACGCGGTGGCGCTCAATAACTCCGGCATGAACCTGACGCGGATTCTCGGCCCCTCCGTGGCCGGGGTGCTCGTGGGGCTGGGCGATGGCGGGCTGGAGATCACGTTTTATCTCATTGCGCTGTGCTACGTGGGCTTCATCACCGCGTTGTGGCGGCTGCCGCGGGTGCGGCCGGGGCGGCGGCCGCCGGACAACGCCCGCTTCTGGGAGCAGCTCACCGGCGGGATCCGCTACATCCTGGGGTATCCGACCTTGGCGGCCCTCATCGGGCTGGCGTTCGTGCCGGTGCTGTTTGGCATGCCGTATCAGTCGCTGCTGCCGGTGTTCGCGCGCAGCGTGCTGCAGGTGGGGGCGCGCGAGCTAGGGATGCTCTCCGGCGCGGCGGGGCTGGGGGCGCTGATCGGCTCGCTGGCGGTGGCGACGCTGGCCTCCTACCCGCGCAAGGACCTGCTGCAGGTGGGGTTCGGCGTGCTGTTCGGTGTGGCGCTGGTGGGCTTTGCCCTGACGCCGGTGTTCGAACTGGCGCTGGCGTGGGTGCTGGCGGTGGGCCTGTGCGGCAACGCCTATATGGCGCTCAACAGCACGATGATCATGTCCGTCACCGACCGCGCCTACCACGGCCGGGTGATGAGCGTCTACCTGATGACGTGGGCGCTCATGCCGCTCTCCACCCTGCCGTTGGGCAAGCTTGTCGATACGCTGGGTCCACAGGCCACCGAGGCGCTGGCCGGCGGGGTCGTGGCGCTGTTCGTGGCCGCCGTGGGTCTAGGGCGCGTGCGCCGGCCGGCCGCGGCCGCGGAGCAGGCCTAGCTTGTTCAGATGCTTCCGCGATGCGCTATGCTGGGACGTGCCCGCCCCGCCGGTCAGTCTCATGCTCAGGAGCGCACTATGACCTCCGTCTCCGACGCCGCCGTTGCCGCCGCCCGGGCCGCCGTCTTAGCCGCCGCCCGCCTGATCTGCGCCACGGGCGCCATCTCACGCTCCGGCCACGGTAACATCTCCGCCCGCATCCCCGGCAGCGACCGCATCGTGCTCACCGCCGTGGGCGGCATCACCGATCTGCGCGAGGAGCACCTGGCCTTGCTGTCTCTGGACGGTCAGGTGCTGGAAGGCCGAATGGAGCCGACCGCCGCCGAGATCGTGCACATGCACACCGCCGTCTACCGCCGCCGACCGGACGTGGGCGGCGTCGTGCACACGCACGCCCCGTTCGTCACCGCCTACGCCGTGGCCAACCGGCCGTTGGAGTGCATCTACGAGGCGATGGCCCGCTTCGACATCGTGGAGCCGGTGCCGGTGGCGGCCTACGCCCCGCGCGGCTCCGATGAATCGGTGAGCAACATCGTGGCCGCCATCACCGACCGTGCCAAGGCCGTGCTGCTCCAGAACCACGGCATCCTCACCTTCGCCGAGAGCCCGGAAGCCGCGGCGCGCGTGCTCATCGTGCTGGAGGAAGCGGCCGAGCTGGGCATCCTGGCCGCCGGCTTGGGCCAGCCGACGAGCATTCCGGCCCACATGGCCGCCTACGCCCAGCGCCGCGCCCGGGAGTTCGCCGCGCGCGGCACGGTGCAGGCTTGACCGTGCTCACCGCGCCCGCCGCGCCCGCGCGATAACCCGGGCAGCGAAGCGCGCCTCGGCCACCCCCGGGGGCGTCTCACCTTGCCCACAGCACGGCTGACATTCTGCGGGAGGGAGCGCGATGCCCGGCGAAGGCGGTGTGTACCGGTTGGTTGTCCCATGCTGAGCCGTTCCCGTATGCTGGCCATGGGACCATGCCGGCAGCCTGTGGCCCGTGGCTCGGGCGCCGGTAGAGGACGAGCGAGCAAACTCCCATGGGTTGCTCGCGCCGCCATTGCGCGTACCGTCCGCCCGTGACCCCGCGGGCGGTTTTCACGTCACCCGGTTGTGGGGGGAAAGGGAGCGCGGCCGATGAAGCTCTCGCTCGTGCCCACCGACCGGCGCTTCTTTGAGCTACTGGCGCGCAGCGCGCGTACCCTGGTCATCGGTAGTGAGGCGCTGGCCGATTTCTTTGAGCACTATGAAAACGTCGAGATAAAGGCGGAACGCATCCGCGAGCTCGAGCACGAGGCCGACTTCATCACCCATGAGGTGATGGCGCAGCTTCATCGCACATTCATTACCCCGATCGACCGCGAGGATATCGCCAACCTCATCCAGCGCATGGACGACGTGATGGACTTCATGGAAGAGGCAAGCACGGCGATGCGCATCTACCGCATTCAGCGCGTGCGCACGCGGGCGGTCGAGGTAGTGCGCCTGATGCCGGAGATGACGCGGCTGATCGAGCAAGCGGTGCAGCTGCTGGCACGGGGGAACCTGAAGGCCATTCTGCCCATCACCGTGGAGATCAACCGGTTGGAGAACCAGGCAGACGTCATCTTCCGCGCCGCCATGTCCGAGCTGTTCGATGAGGAGGCCAATCCGGCCGAGATCATCAAATGGCGCGAGGTGTATTCAGACCTGGAGTCCGCCACCGACAGCGCGGAGGATGTCGCCAACGTGCTGGAAGGGGTAGTTCTCAAATACGCGTGAAGGCCCCGCTCGCGCCAGGACGCCGGCGGGCGCGCCGAGCCATCCATGGAGTTCTTTGGCCTGATCCTCATCATCGCGGTCGCGCTGGCCTTTGATTTCGTCAACGGTATGCACGACGCGGCCAACTCGATCGCGACCGTTGTCGCCACGCGCGTCCTACGTCCGCAGCAGGCGGTGGTGTGGGCGGCGTTTTTCAACTTCGTGGCCGCCTTCGGGTTTGGCGTGGAGGTGGCCAGCACCATCGGCAAGGGCGTGGTGGACCCCGCCGTGGTCAACGAGCAGGTGATCCTGGCCGCGCTGGCGGGGGCGATCGTCTGGGACATGCTCACCTGGTACTGGGGATTGCCGTCTAGCTCCAGCCACGCGCTCATCGGTGGGCTGGTGGGGGCGGCGTTGGCCGAGGCCGGCCGGCACGCGGTGATCGCCGCCGGGGTGCGGAAAGTGGCGGCGTTCATCGTGGTCTCGCCGTTGTTGGGGTTCATCATCGGGGCGTTGGTGTCGCTCTTGGTGCGGGTCGTGTTTCGCAGCGCCAACCCGGCCGTGGCCGGCACCACGTTCCGGCGGTTGCAGCTTCTGTCCGCCGCGCTCTACTCCCTGGGCCATGGCACCAACGACGCGCAAAAGACGATGGGCATCATCGCGGTGTTGCTGTTCAGCACCGGCCATCTGGGTGATACCTTCTACGTGCCGGTGTGGGTGATCCTGGCGGCGCACGCCGCCATCGCCTTGGGCACGCTCACCGGCGGCTGGCGTATCGTGCACACGATGGGCACGAAGCTGACGAAGCTGGAGCCCTTCGGCGGTTTCTCCGCCGAGGTGGCGGCGGCCGCCTCGATCATCTACGCCAGCCATGCGGGCATTCCGGTGAGCACAACGCACACAATTTCCGGCGCGATCGCCGGAGTGGGCAGCACCCGCCGTTTTTCGGCGGTGCGGTGGAATGTGGCCGGGCAGATCGTGTGGGCGTGGGTGCTGACCATCCCCGCCTCGGCCCTGCTCGCTGCCCTTGTCCGCATCGCGCTGCGGCCGTTGGGTTGATGCAGGCACGGCGGGAGCGGCTCATGGGCGGCCGCGCGTTGCTCACCGGCATTGGGTACGCGCTGCTGGCGTTGACGCTGGCGCTGCTGGTGATTGTGCCGGCGTTTCTCGCCGTGAACTGGCTCTACGATAACGGGCGCGGGCTCACCCCGCTCCTGGTGGTGACCGTGCTGGTGTGGCTCGTGCTGTCCGTCCTCCTCTCGCGCCGTCGCGTGATGCTGTAACCGCGTCCTCATTAACGCACCGTTCATCGACGTTAATCGCTCTGTAACAGACAGGCGTTAGCATCGGCTCGGACACCGCTGGTACGGGGTGTCCGAGGCCGAACGATGACCGCTGCCCTTGCACTCGAACGATCGTCTGGCCCTCGCGCTGTGGCCCCGTCCGCGCAGCGCTGCCTCGTGCTCACGCCGACCGGTGCGCCCGTGAGTGCGGGCAGCGCCGTCCTGGACGAGCGGGAGGGACGGCTGGAGGTTCAGGTCTCAGCGCTGACGGCGCCCGGCGCCCTGCTCACCCTGCACCTGGGCCAGGGCATGCGCCGCTTTCTGTTGGCGCTGGCCGACGGCCGCACGCTGACGGTGGAGCTGGTCGCTACCGTGTGGCAGGCGCCCGGTGGTCGGGTATGTCGCTTCCGCGCGTGACGCCGAGGCGACACGGCCTATCTCTCGTTCCCCGCTCCTCGTCCCTCACGCCTCCCCCGGTGCGCCTGCCAGGGGCAGCGTGATGGTGAAGGTGGAGCCGCGGCCAAGGGCGCTCTCCGCCGCCACCGTGCCGCCGTGCGCGCGGGCGACGTGCTTGACGATGGCCAGGCCCAGGCCGGTGCCGCGGGTCCGACCCCGGTCGTGGCCGGTGCCGGAGCGGGCCCGGTCGGCCACGTAAAAGCGCTCGAAGATGCGCGGCAGGTCGGCCGGGTCGATACCCTGACCGGTGTCCGTCACCTGGATGCGCAGGGCCTCACCGTCCACCCCGGCGGGGCCGGGGTCCACCGCGGCGCTCACCCGTACCGCGCCGCCGGGTGGCGTGAACTTGATGGCGTTGTGGATGAGGTTGCCCACCGCCTGGCCCAGGCGGGCGGCATCGGCGCGCAGGCGCGGCAGAGCGGGCGGCAGGTCCAGGGTAAGGGTAACGCCGGCGCGCTCGGCCATATGCGCGAAGCGGTCCACGCAGCCCCTGAGCACCTCACGCGGGTCGTTCTCATCCATCACCAGCTCCGCGCCGGACTCGATGCGCGCCAGTTGCAACAGCTCCTCCACGAGCTGCACCAGCCGATCCACCTCGGCGTCCACACGCTCCAGAAACTCCTCCGCCGCGGGTGGGTCGTGAATGGCGCCGTCGCGCAGCGTCTCCACCACGGCCTTGATGCCGGCCAGCGGGGTGCGCAGCTCGTGCGAGACGTTGGCCACGAAGTCGCGGCGGGTGATCTCGGCGCGACGCACCTCGGTGACATCGTGCAGGATGAGGAGCA
>JBHOQW010000226.1:0-3674 GCA_042408665.1 Dehalococcoidia bacterium | reverse complement strand
AGCGCGCCTCGGCTGAGGCGGCCACACCACCAGGCGTGATCCGTGCCTGCGTCCTGAGCCGGCGGTGTTGCACATCTCATTTCGTTGCCGAAGACCGCGGAGGCGGGGGGGAGGACACGCAGGCCCCTTCTCCGCTCGGCGCTGGCCACCCGACGTGATGCCGCCGTTGCTGGCGCGCGATGCCGGCCCCTACAATGAAGTGAAGGCGCGTCATCAGATGCGGGAGTAGCTCAGGGGTAGAGCTCCTGCCTTCCGGCACGCTGCCTTTCCGATCCTCACGTCGTAGCGCTCGTAGGACCGGCTGTAATCCTTCCGGTTGGGAAACCGTGCCATCGCGGTGCTCGTACCCCGTACACTCGCGCTGACACCGTAGAACGACAGGAGTTGCTGAACTTCTCGCGCAACTTCGGCACGGCTCGTAACGAGGACCATACGAGACGCCTTGCCGCGCTCGTCCACGTAGGCGTCGGCTGCGAAGAGTCCATCAACGAACCCAGCAATGAAGTCGTCGTTGGACGTCCAGAGCTTCGTGGGCAGATGCGCCTTGTCAAGGGGGAACCCGAAGCGGTCGACCACCCAGCCGATGAACCGTTGATCCGTGATCTGGATCTGGCTACTGCCCTTCGTCGGACGCAGCGTCGACGCCATCTGCTTCCGCGTGTTCACGTAGTCGAGGATCCGGCTGGCGAGCTCCTGCTTCTTCTGGCCGACGAAGATGCCAAGCGTGTAGGACTCGCTGTCTCGACGCCGTGTAATCCAGTCGTCACCGAACAGGAATCCGCAGAAGAACCCGTCCTCCTTCGTCAACGTGGGATCGCCTGCGACCCCAGCGTGCTCGTTCCGGTGCAGCGGGATGTAGTCGCCGACCCAGAGCTCGGCCGTCGCACGCTTCACGAGGACAGCGTCACCGGACGCCCAGGGCCGCCGGCCCCCGCTGATGTCCAGGACCGGCCACCGGTGTTCCTTGGTCGCGTACGTGACGCGGCCGCAACCGAAGTCGATCTCGTAGATCGCTTCGTCTTCCCCCGAAAGGAAGCACTCCGCCGGTGCCCACTGGCCATCGAGCGCCTTCACGAAGAACGTCTTCCCCTCGAGGGATTCGATGGGAACGATGCCGTCACTCGTCCCAACGAGCGTCCCTGCTGGCATCGAGGGGTTCGTGGACTCGATGGGCCCGTAGGAGGGCACGGGGTTGGACCGGGAGTTGTTCATCCGGTCCAGGAAGACCATGCCGGGATCGCCGTTCTTCCAGGTGTTCTCCACCATGAGGTCGAAGATGCGCCGGGCGCGCTCCCGCCGCACGGGCTCCCCCGTCCGAGGGTCGATGAGGTCGTACTCACGGTCCTCCCGTACCGCCTCCAGGAACGCCTCGGTGACGCCCACTGAGATGTTGAAGTTGGTGAGGGAGACCATGTCGGCCTTGGCGGTGATGAACTTCTCGATGTCGGGGTGGTCCACCCGGAGGATGGCCATGTTGGCGCCGCGGCGGGCGCCGCCCTGCTTGATCTGCTCCGTGGCGGCGTCGAAGATCTTCATGAACGAGACGGGCCCGGAGGCGACGCCGGCGGTGCTCCCGACGATGCTCCCCTCGGGCCGGAGCCGCGAGAAGGCAAACCCGGTGCCGCCGCCCGACTGGGGGACCATGGCCTGCGCCCTGATCGCGTCGAAGATCCCCTCGAGGCTGTCGGGGACCGGGAGGACATAGCAGGCGGAAAGCTGGGCCAGCCGGCGCCCGGCGTTCCCCCAGGGTGGGGGAGTTGGGAGGAAGTCCAGGCTCGTCATGAGCTCGTGGAACCTCTCCTCCACCTCCCGGACCCTAGCCTCGTCCGCCCCGAAGGCCCGTTCCGCCGAGGCGATGTGCCGGGCCACCCGGCGGAAGAGCTCTTCCGGGGTCTCCATGATCTCGCCCCGCTCATCCTTGGCCAAATACCGGGACTCCAGGACGCGCAGGGCGTTCTCGGAAAGCTTCAGGTCACCCATGGATACTGCTTCTCCTTTCCAGGGCTGCAATCTCTTGCGGGCTGCCACTTCTATCTTCGCGGCACGCCCGCCGGCGTGCACGGAACGGGCGGGGTTCCCCGCGTTGTGCCGTCACTACCAAGAGCAGAAGATGGGGCCGTGGCCGGTCTCCACCTCGTGCCGGACCAGGGCGATGGCCCGGTCGTAGTCGGCCATGTAGCCGCGGTACTGGGCGCGGCGGCGGATGGCGGTGGTGAGGACGTAGCGGTTCACCGCAAGGAGCACGTCGTCGGGCTCCAGCCGGGCGGTCGGGTCGGGCTGTCCGTGACGCATGGCACCCTCCTGTTTCGTGGTGGACGGCGGGGCGGCAGCCGGGCCGGGGTCATGGGGCCGGACCGTGGGAAAGGAACGGACGGAGGCCGGGGTACTCCCCGGCCTCCGCGGTGATGTGGGTCGGGTCCGGGCGGGCGGCTAGCCGCCCCGGACGATGGTGGTGATGAGCGTGGTGAAGAGGAGCGCGAAGGAGCCGCCGATGGCGCCCAGCAGCCAGAAGAACTGGCGCTGCATCCGTGCCTCCAGGTGGTCGTACTTCACCTCAAGGCGGTCGTACTTCTGGTCCAGGGCGCTCAGCTTCCGGTCGGTCTCCTGTCCGAGCGTCGCGATAGCGCCGGTGAGGCGCTGGTCCAGCGTCGTGAGGGAGCTGGTGAGGCGCCCGTCCAGCGCGTCGATGCGGGCGTGCACCGACGCGATGCTGGTGGCCGTCTCGGTCCTGAGCGCGGCGAACCCCGCGTGGGTCTCGCGCCGCAGCTCGGCAATGCCGGCCGCCAACCGGTCCTCGAGGCTGCCGAGCCGCTGGTCGATGCTGTCCAGCCGCGCGGTGACCTGGCCGTACGCGCTCTCCAGGCCCGCGAGGCGTTCCTCAACGCTCATGGGCATGTACCTCGTCCCTCCTTACCAGCATGCCATGAGCAGGACCATCCAGCGGCAGGGTGGTTACCTCGCCGCCTATGGTCATCGACGGCAAGCGGGGCAGCCGCTCACTCCCGGACCGGCCGCGCGCCCTGCCAGAGCGCCTCGCGGACCAGGTGGCTCCGGGCGGCCGCCTCCTCCGCGTCGGCGAGCACGGCGCACCGGACGGCGACCTCGCGGCCGAGGACGCGGCGGGCGGCGGCCGTCACGATCCGGCGCGGCTCCGGCTTCATGAGCTCGGTGCGGTGGAACGTGTAGCTCGGCGGGAGGCCGAGGACCAGCTCCCGCCGGTCCACCGAGACGATCCGGCAGGCGCCCGTGAGGAGGGCGGCGGCCCGCCGGTGGAGCTGATCGCGGGAGCCGTCCGCCAGCACCGCCTCACGGACGGCCACGAGGAGTCTCTCGGTGTCGGGAATGGTGACGTCCTCATCCTCCCCCGCGGCCCCTCCGGCCGCGGGCACGGCCGTCTCCGGGGCATCCTCGGGACCGCCGTCCTCGGCGGCGGCGGTGGCGGTTCCGTCCGCGTCCGCCGGCAAGGCCGGATGCCGGACGGCGGCGGGGATCCCGCCGTGGCCGGCGCACGCCACGACCGCGAGCTCCAGCGGGAGCGGGCCGGCGGCGCTGTCGGGGTCGGCCGCGGCGTCCCGGAGGGCCCGGATCAGCCCGGCGATGCCGGTTGCGGTCCAGCCGTCCGGCGCCGCTTCCCGGCCGGGCAGCGGGGCCCCGGCGGCGGCGAGGAGCGACGG
>JBHOQW010000225.1:0-3083 GCA_042408665.1 Dehalococcoidia bacterium | reverse complement strand
CGGCCACCTGGACGCCCTGCCGGCCAGCGACACGCTGGCAGGCGCCCTGCTGTGGGCGGCCGCCCTGTTGCATGACGACGTTGAGCAGCTGGTTGAGCGCTGCCGGGCGGGTGACCCGCCGTTCCTCCTCAGCTCCGCCCTTCCCCACCTGGACGGCCGCACGCCGTTTGTCCCCCGACCGCACCGCCTGCGCCCGCCGGCCGGCGAGGGTGCGCCCGCCCCGCCCCTGGGTGAGCAGGAAACCGAGCGCAAGGCCATCAAGCGCGTGTCGTACGTGGAGGTGGGGGCGCTCCCCTGGCTCGACGGGCGACCACTGGACGTGGCGGCGTGGGGGCCGCTGCTCTGCCGCGGGCCGGCGCCGGCCGTGGGCGCCCCGTGGGAGGCGGTCACCATCCCCGGCGTCACCCTGGACCGGGCCTCCGGCGCCTCGGCGCTCTACCACCATGCCATGGTGGCCTACGCGGGCGATGGGGCGGCGCGGGCGCGAACGGCGCCACGGCAGCGGTTCACCCAGGTGCCGCGTCTGCGCTGGGCCGTGCACGTCCTCGCCCAGGACGCCGCCATGCTCGACCTCATCCACCGCTGGCTCACGCTGCTCGCCCACACCGGCATCGGCGGCCGGCGGTCGCGTGGCGCCGGCACCTTCTACCTGGAGCGGCACGAGCCCGCCCTCCTGCCCCTCACCGCTGAGCCGCGCGGCCCGCTGCTGTCCTGGGTGTCGCCGCGGCCGGACGAGGTCGAACGTGGCCTGTTCCATCCGGAGCGCCGGTTCGGCTACCGGCTGGACGAGCGCTTCGGCTGGATCAGCTCCCCGTTCTGGCTGTCGGAGCGCTCGCTGCGCGTGCTCATGGTGGCCGAGGGGTCGTACCTGTCCCCGGCGCTGCCCGCGCCCGTGGGTCGCCTGGTCGACGTCACGCCCGGCGACCCGGGCCGGCGCCACCGCGTGTTCCGCTACGGGTTCGGGTTGTTCCTGGACGAGGAGCGCCTGCCATGACCACCACGCTCTGCTCGACCTGGCGTGTGACGCTGACCGTGCAGACTGCCCTGCACATCGGCGACGGCACGCGCCTGCGCGAGGGCGCCGACTTCGTGCTGGAGCCGTTCGGCGCCCCCACCCGGGCGCGCGTGATCGACATCGACCGCGCCCTGGCGCTCATGACGGAGCACGAGATCGCCGCCGCCCGCGACGGCATGATCGCCCGCGCCCTGGGCGAAGCCCGCCGCCGGCAGGCCACGGCCGCCGAGCTGCCGCTGCACCGGTTCCGCCGGGACGCAACGCCAGGCGAGGTGCTGGCGCTGATCCGGGACGCGGACGGCAGACCGTACATCCCCGGCTCCAGCCTCAAAGGCGCCATCCGCACCGCCCTCCTGCGTCGTCTCGTGCCGGCGCAGCAGGCGGCGGACTTCGCCCGGTCGGCCACGCCGGGCACGAAAGGAAGCCCGCTCGACGAAGGCGTCTTCCGCAAGGCCGCGCTTGACGACCGCGACGACGCCGCCGGCGCCAACCGCGACCTGCTGCGCGTGCTGCGGGTGAGCGATTTCCACCCGCCGCCCAACCGGCCGCCGGCCGTGGCCATCGTGGAGACGCAGGTGCGCCGCGTGGACCGCTCGGGCGCGCCGGTCCTGTCCGTGTGGGTGGAGGCCGTTCTGCGCGGCGCGGGGTTTCTGGGCACGATCTCGCTCGATCTCGACCTCCTGCGCCGGTTTCAGACGGTGGACGGCGTGCGCGATCTCTTCCGACGCCTGCCCGAGGTGCTGCGCGAGGACGGCCGGAACACGCTCAAGGCAGAAGAGGAATGGGCGGATGACCCGTTTGCGCCCTGGGCCGGGCTCCAAGCGCAATCGCAGAACGCGTTCATCGCGCTCGGCTGGGGGACGGGCTGGCTGGCGCACACCATTGGCCCGCTCATCCCGCGCGAGCTGCGCCGCCCGCTCGCCAACCAGCTGCGGCTGGGCCGCGGGCGGGCGCCCAGCGATGCCCCCTTCCCCCGCAGTTACAAGGTGGCCCGTGTACGCATCAACGACCATGCCCGCGAGGTGCCCCTGGGCCTGGTGTCCCTGCAATTCACGCCGCTGCAGGGCGGCGGTGGCGGAGACAGGTCATGATCGAGCTTGCCCGCCTTGAGTTTCGCTGCCGGTGGGAGCAGGCGCCGCCGCGGACGCATCTGGGCCGGGCGCTCAACGCCTGGTTCTACGGCGCCCTCGCCCGCCACGATGAACGCTTCGTCGATGCCCTGCACGCCGCCGGGGGTCAGCGCCCGTTTGCCGTGGCGCTGGCGCCGGAGCCGCCGGGCTACCAGCTGGTCCTCTCTGGCGGGCCTCGGGTGGCCCACTACCTGCCCGATCTGGCCCAGCGCCTGCTCGCCGAGGGACGGGTGCTGCTGGACGGGCGCTGGCTGGCTGTCGAGGGGTTGGTCGCGGCGCGTACGGAGACGTTCGCGGCGCTGGTGCAGCGCCATCTCCTGCGCGCCGCGCGGCCCGTGCCGGTGCGCCTGGAGTTTCGCACCCCCACCACCTTTCATTCCCGTGGCCGCACGTTACCGCTGCCGGTGCCCGATGTGCTCTTCCTGTCCCTGCTCCAGCGGTGGCAGGCCTGGGGCGGGATCGACCTCGGTCCGGGCGCCGAGGCCACGGTGAGCCAGTGCGCGGCGCTGCGGCGGCATCGTCTGCAATCGGTATCCGTGCAGATGGAGGGGCGCTTCGCGGCCTTCGTGGGCATGGCCGAGTTCACGCTCGTGCGGCCGGAGCCCAGCTACGCCGGGTTGCTGGCCGCCCTGGCCGCCTTCGCCGAGTTCGCGGGGGTGGGCCAGAAGACGGCGATGGGCATGGGCTGCGTGCGCGCCGCCGTGCTGCCGCCGGCGGAGGACCACGAGCAGCCCGCGCCCCTCCGGCAGGCCGTGGTGAGGAGGTCGGCCACCCATGACTGAGCAACCCGGCCCCTCCACGGTCCTCATCGCCACGATCGGCGAGCGGGACCCGGACGGCCGCCAGCGCCGCGCCAACACCGGCATCCCGCCCGAACCGCTCGCCCCCAACGACCCGATCGCGCAGCCCACCGGCCCCCTGCTCTGCGCGCGCGAGTA
>JBHOQW010000211.1:0-17748 GCA_042408665.1 Dehalococcoidia bacterium | reverse complement strand
CGGCCCCGAGCAGCTCGCCGCTGACCTGCTGGCGGTGCTGGAGGCCCTGGCCGCGCCGGCGGTGGCGCTGTGGGCGCACGCCGACGCCTGCCTGGCGGCGCTGGCACTGGCGGCGCGGAGCGCGGCGCCCGTCACCCGGCTGATCCTGCAGGCGCCGTTCGCCCGCCTGCTCGCCGGGCCGGACACACCCGCCGGCATGGCCGTGGAAGATATGCTCGCCTTGGCGGCGCTCGATCCGGCCGCCCCGGTGATCCGCGAGCTTGCGGCGCTGGGCGATGCAGCCGGCATCACGGACGACGCCGTCACGCGCTTCCGCGCCGGCCTGGTCGCGGGCTTCATGCCGCGCCTGCTGAGCGAGGTCGGCATCGTGGACGCCCGGCCCCTATTGTCCGCCGTGCGTCTGCCCACGCTCCTCCTGCATGGCGCGGACGACGCGGTGATCCCAGTCCCCGCGGCAGAGGCGTTGGCCAATGCGCTGCCCGCCGCCCGCCTGCGCGTCATCCCCGCCATGGGTCACCTGCCGGGCCCGACGCAACTGCGCGCGCTGCTGGCCGAGGTGGACGCCTTCCTCACCGGCTGAGCCCCGATTGCGGCACCGGCCCTCGCCTCCGTACAGTGGGATGCAGGCGCGGCCTCACGCCGACCAGGGCAGCGATGAGCGTCTCCACAGACCCCGCCGTGATCCCGAACCTGCGGCTCGTGCCGGCCGGTTGGTTCGTGATGGGCGACGACCGGGGCCGGCAGGACGAGCGCCCCGCCCACCGCGTGTGGGTGTCGGACATCCTTTTCGCCCGCCTGCCCGTCACCAACGCCGAGTACGCCCGCTTCCTCGCTGCCACCGGCCACGTGCCGCCCCGCTTCTGGTACGACCCGGCGTTCAACGCCCCAGTCCAGCCCGTCGTCGGCGTGAGCTGGTTCGACGCCGTGGCCTACTGCGCCTGGCTCTCCGAGGTCACGGGCCGTCGCTTTCGCCTGCCCACGGAGGCGGAGTGGGAGAAGGCGGCGCGCGGCGGCCGCGCGGGCGAGACCTACCCTTGGGGCGACGACCCGGCCGGCTGGACGGCAGACCTGGCTCTGGCGCGCGTCCGCCAGCCGCGCCCCTACCCGGTGGGGCTGTCGCGGCCCAACGGGTACGACCTGCTGGACATGGGCTACAACGTGCACGAGTGGTGCCGTGACTGGTACGCGCCGGAGTACTACGCTGTCTCTCCCGCCGTCGATCCACCCGGCCCGTCGGCGGGCACGCGCCGCGCCTCCCGGGGTGGCTCCTGGCGCCACCAGGTGCAGGTCTGCCGCAACGCCGCCCGCAGCAGCCTCGACCCCACGTTCCGCTACAACGATTACGGCTTCCGCGTGGTGTGCGAGCCGTAGGGAGTGGCGCGGATCGCGTGTCCCGTGTCGGGTGTGGCGCCGTTCCACGGTGTGTCTGGGCGTGCCGCACCGTACGCATCACGTGCGGCGAGACCGCCCGCGCGCGATACGCGAGACGGGATATGCGACCAGAAACCGGGATGCAGAGCACGACAGAAAGGGTCACACGATGCCCATCCACATCCATGCCCGCCCGGAGGACATCGCGCCCGTCGTCTTTCTCCCGGGCGACCCGGCCCGCGCCGAGAGGCTGGCGGCCCGGCTGGACGGGCCGGTCTGCTACAATCGCCACCGCGGCCTGCTCGGCTTCACCGGCGAGGCGGCCGGCGTGCGCGTTTCGGTGCAGACCACCGGCATGGGCGCCCCGTCGGCCGCCATCGTCGCCGAAGAGCTGCTGGGCCTGGGCGCGCGGGTGCTGGTGCGGGTGGGCACCTGCGGCGGGATCGGCGGCGTGGCGCCGGGCGAGCTGGTCATCGCCACGGCGAGCTGCCCGCTGGACGGCACCACGGCCCAGTACCTCCAGGGCGATCCCTACGCCCCCGCGGCCTCGTTCGCCGTCACCCGCGCGCTGGTCGACGCCGCACACGCGCTGGGCCTCTCCCCGCGCGTGGGGCTGGTCGCCACCGAGGACGTGTTCTACAACCCGAACCCGTGGCACCAAGACACATGGGCGGCCCGCGGTGTGCTCGCCGTTGAGATGGAGGCCAGCGCCCTGTTCACCGTCGCCGCCCTGCGGGGGGCGCACGCCGGCTGCCTGCTCACCGTCGCCAACACCAGTGGCGCGACCGACTGGCTGGCGAGTACGGACCTTCAGCACGCGCTCGAACGCATGCTCGACGTGGCCCTGGCATCGGCGCCAGCCCTGGCGACGCTGGCCAACGCGTCACATCAACCTCGCTGATGCCGCCAGAGCGGATGATCATCGGCCAGGTGCACGTTGTTGACCTGCAGCCAGTGGCGGTACGGTTCGCCCTCGTCCCGCCGCCATGCCCGGGCAAGGCCCACGCTGAGGATGCGGGCCACCCTGCGCTGCAACCGCGCCGCTACATCGCGTACGACCGCCACCTAGCATCATCGCGGTCCACCGCGTGCAAATTGCCCCATCATGGTAGCACCGGCGCGACCGCGCTATCGGCAAGGGCGTGTCATTCCGGCCGGAGCGCGTAGGAGACGCGGCTCTTGGCCACCAGCCGGCCGTCGGGGTCGGTGATGTCCACGTCGATCACGGCCAGCGTGCGGCCCGTCTTGAGCACGCGCGCCTCGGCGATGACGGACGCCCCCAGCGCCGGACGCAGGTAGCTGATGTTGAGTTCGGCGGTGCCCGCCGGCCGACCACGCCCGTCGAACAGCCCCTGCATAGCCGCCAGGCAGGCGATATCGGCCAGCGCGCTCAGCACGCCGCCGTGCAACGACCCGGCCACACCGCCCCGCAGCTCCTCACGCGCGGGTAGGCGCAGGCGGGCGTGGCCGGGCGATTGCTCCAGCAGCTCCACCCCCAGCAGGCGGTGAAATGGGTTGCTGTCCAGGAACCGTGCCTGTGCCGTACGCTCGTGCCGCTCCATACCGCGCAGCATAGCGGCCGGCGCCGTCAGGGGGAACCGAAGGTCCGGACCAGGGCGGAGCGGCCTAAATGAGCGGGCGGGTGAGCGTCCCCGGACCGGACATGCAGATGAACACCGCATCCAGGCGGTTGGCGGTGCGCAGATCGCTCTGCTCCGGGAACTGGGGTGAGAAGCCCTCGAACCGCTGCTGCGTGTTGTTGAAGCGCCAGATGGCGCGCAGGTTGCTCACGGGGGTGATGGCGGCCGCCACCTCGGTCATCGGCGTGCCGCTCGGCCAGGTGAGGGTAACGTTGTTGCACACCGGAAACAGCTCTACCGTCTCCGTCTGCTGCGGTTGCGCGAGCGCCTGACCGCCCGAGAGCGCCAGTGTCGCCACCACACCGGCCAGCATTGCCAGCCGTATCAGCCGATGCATCATCCAGCCCTCCACAGAAGGGTGCTCGCCCGGCCCGCGCGTCGGGCGGCCGGATCGAGTGTCGGCAACGCCGGCCACCGCCGGCAATCACCCGAACAGGCAGGAGCAGGGTAGGCGGCCCCGCACACCGAGCGGCGGCGCCGCGGGCAGGTGCAAACGAGCCGCGGCCGGCTACCGCAGCCGCTCGATGGCCGCCAGGCAGTCGCGCACGGGCGTGTCCCCGGATTCGCCGCCGCACGTCCGCAGCGCCTCCAGCGCCTCACCGATGGCTCGATAGCGCTCCTCGGCGCGCACCGCCGCCGCGTACCGGGTGAGCTGCTCCTCCACCTGCTCCCAGCGGCCCGAGCGCATCGCGGCCAGCACCCGCTCGCGTGCCGCCTCAACGCCGAAGTCCATGTTCCCTCCTTGGTTATGGTGGCAACGCTCGCCCCGTCTGGCCCGAATTGCCGGTCAGCCGGCCGGGGGGCGCCGGCGCAGCCGCTGCCAGGCGGCCAGGCCCCCGCCCAGCGCCAGCAGGCCCGCCCCGGCGGCCACCAGCGGTGTGGTCGCCCCTCCGCCTCTCGGCTCCGCGCTCACCGCATTTGTGGCCGGTGGGGCCGTCGCCGCGGGTGTGGGGGCCGCCTCCCGCACCCGTGCCTGCCCCGCCGGTGCGACGGCCGTGGACGTCGCCGGCGGCGCCGCTGATGGCTGTGGGATAAGCGTCGGCGAGGCGGACAGGGGCACGGGGGAGGAGGGGGACGAAGGTGCTGGTGCCGTGGCGCCGGCGAGCACGAGCTGCTCCGGGTCCCGCACCACGATCTGGGCCTTGCCGCGGAAGGTCTCGATCCGACCGGACACGCGCACGCGGCGGCCGCGCAGGGTCTCCGGCGGCGGGTTGAACTTGGGCCGGTCCTCGATCCAGATCACGGCCGTGAACTGGGGCCCAAGGTCGAGAAACGTGGGCTGGCCGGTGCTGCGCTGGGCGAACACCGCCCCCGTCACCACCCCTTCCACGCAGGCGCGCTCGCCTACGTGGGCTTGGGCCTGTTCCGGGGCCAGGCAGGCCGGCTGAGCGGCACCGCGCGCCGCAAGCAGGGCCAGAAGCAGCGCCGCCGTCACGGCGAGCAGGCGGCCAGAAACCACATGGCGGGGGATCACCGGACGCTCCACGCCTCCCTTCGCGCGCCTGATCAGCCGCCGAAACCGGGCGGAAGGCGCCGGTGCCAGTCGGTACGCTCCTGGTAGGCGCGCGCCACCGCCAGGATGCGGTTCTCCTCCCAGGCGCGGCCCACGAACTGGATGGCCGTGGGCAGCCCGTCCGCGCCGAAGCCGTTGGGCACGCTCACCGCCGGCAGGCCGGCCACGTTGCCCGCCGCCCCGATCGGCACCCCCGGCCTCCGAAACACCCCCAGGAACGAGGCCCCGGCTGGTGGCGCTACGCTGGGCAGCGTGGGTGCCACGAGCGCGTCGTAGCGGGCGCAGAGGGCGTCCAGCTCCCGCGCGATCACCCGGCGCACGCGCAGAGCGCGCAGGTAGTCGCGCGCCGTGACAACCTCATAGGTGTACGGCAGCACGCGGTCGGCCTCGGCGGCCAGCTCCGCCGGGCGGCCAGCGGCGATGAAGTCGTCGAAGGCGGCGGACGCCTCGGCGGCAATGATGATCCGCGCCACGGCCTGATAGGGGAGCTCGGGCAGCCGCACCTCCTCCAGGGTGGCCACCTCGCGCAGCACGTCGAGCGCTGCCTCGAAGTTGGCGCGCACCTCCGGCTGGGCGTCGTCGGTGGCGCCGGCCAGCACTCCTAGCCGGAAACCACCGGACCGGGCATGCTCGGGTGCGTAGCGGAAGGGGCGGTCGGCGGTGGAAGGGTCATTCGGGTCCGGCCCGGCGATGGCCTCCAGCACCAGGCCGCAGTCGTCGGCGGAGCGGCACATCGGCCCCAGCTTGTCCATCGTCCAGCAGAGGGTCATGGCGCCAAAGCGGCTCACGCGCCCGTAGGTGGGCCGCAGGCCGGTGACGCCGCAGAAGGCCGCGGGGGTCAGGATCGAGCCGTGGGTCTCCGAGCCGATGGCGAACGGCACCGCCCGCGCGCCCACCGCCGCGCCGGAGCCGCTGGAGGAGCCGCCGCTCCAGGCGTTCGGGTTCCAGGGGCTAAGGCCGGGCCCGGTGAAGGAGGCGTTGGGGTGGTCGTAGCCCATGCCGCCTGCCAGCTCCACCATCGCCAGCTTGGCCACCAGCACCGCCCCGGCCGCCTCCAGCCGGCGGATCACGGTGGCGTCATACGGGAACACCTGGTCCTTGAAGGGGGCGGCCCCCCACGTGGTGGGGATGCCGGCCGTGGCGAGCAGGTCCTTGGCGCCGTAGGGGATGCCGTGCAGGGGGCCACGGTCATAGCCGGCGCGCAGCTCCTCCTCCGCGCGTCGTGCCTCCCGCAGGGCCCGCTCCGGTGTGAGCGTGACCACGGCGTTGAGACGGCGGCCGTCCCGCTCCAGCCGCTCCAGGGCGTGCTCGGCAAGCTGGGTGGGCGTCACCTCACCCGTGCGGATCATGTGGCCCAGCTCGCGCAGGGAGGCGGTGGCAAGCGTCTGCGCGTCCGGCGCCATCGCTCAGTCCTCCCCGCGGTAGACACGAAACAGGACATCGGGCTCATCCGCGTTGGTGAGCGGGAAGGCGGCCAGGACATCGGCCGCCGCGCGCAGCCCCCGGACCGACTCCCGCACCCGCTCGAGCTCAGCGGCCGGGATGCGGTCGCCGTAGCGGGCGGTGACAAGGGCCAGCCAGGCCTCCAACCACCGGTCGTCCGGCCGCTCGGACGTCATCCCCCTCTCCCGTGTCACTCCCCACGGCTGTCGGCTCAGTCGTCGGCCGCGGCGGCGACGGTCTGGCGCGGCGCGGTGACACCGATCTCGGCCAGGCGCGCCAGCTCCTGCGGAGGCAGGCCCAGCTCGGCCGCCAGCACTTCCTCGGTATGCTGGCCCAGGAGCGGCGCGGGCTGCATCGGCACCTGCGAGGCGCTCAGGCGGAACGGCGGCGCGATGAACTCCCAGCGGCCGCGCACCGGATGCTCCACCTCGACGACCGCCCCGCGGGTGCGCATGTGCTCGTTCTCGAGCAGCTCTTTCGTGTCCAGCACCGGCCCACAGGGCACGCCTGCCCGGCCCAGGATCTCCATCGCCTCCCATTTGGTGTGCTGCCGCGTCCAGGCAGCGACCTCCTCGTACAGCTCGCGGTGGTGGGCGACGCGCGCCTTGGGCGTGGCGAAGCGCCCGTCGGCGGCCAGGTCCGGCCGGCCGATGGCCAGACAGAAGTGGTCCCACATGCGCGAGGTGGCGACCATGATGTAGACGTAGTCGTTGGGGCCGCCGGGCGCACAGGGGAAGAGATCGTAAGGCTGGAGGCGGCCGCCCTGGTTGCCGCGGCGGGGGATGGGGTTGCCCAAACGCTCGCGCTGGGCCAGGTGCGTGCGCATGAAGTTGGCGCTCGCCTCCTGCATCGAGACCTCGATCATCTGCCCCTCGCCGGTGCGCTGGCGCTGAATGATGGCCGCCAGGATGGCCAGGGCCAGCGCCATGCCGGAGCCGGTATCGCCCAGGGTGGGGCCGGGGCGCATGGGCGGACCGTCCGGCTCGCCGGTGACGCTGAAACAGCCGGCCGCCGCCTGGGCGATCATGTCGAAGCACTTGTACTGGGCGTAGGGGCCGTAGGTGCCGAAGCCCTTGATCGTGCCGTAGATGATGCGCGGGTTGACGGCGCGCAGCACGTCGTAGCCCAGCCCCAGCTTCTCCATGGTGCCCAGGGTGAAGTTCTCGGTGGCGACGTCGAACCGCTTCACCAGCTCCAGGAAGAGGCGGCGCCCTTCCTCGTGGCGCAGGTTGAGGGTGACGCTGCGCTTGTTGGCGTTGTAGCTGAGGAAGTAGAGGGAATCTTGGTCACCGCCCTCCGTATGGCGGCCCGGGTCGCCCACCCCCGGCTGCTCGATCTTGACCACGTCCGCCCCCAGCCAGGCGAGCAACTGGGTGCAGGACGTCCCCGCCTCGTACTGCGTCAGGTCGAGAACCCGAATTCCATCGAGCGCCGGCATGGGTTTCTCCTCCGTCCGCCTTGCTGTCCCGCTACCGGACCTTTCATGGCGCCGACATTTTACCCGGTCACGGCTCACATCCCAACCCCTTGCGCCACGGGCGCACACCGCTCAGCCCAGGGTACGCACGGCGGGGCCGTCTTCGGCGGCGCGCCGCATGTCCTCCGCCATCACGCGCAGGTGCCAGGGTAACTCCGCCACCGGCACGTAGCGGTAGGCCTCGTGCTCGGCGCTCAGGCGAGGCGGGCCGGCCAGCGGCGCACAGCGAAAGGCGACGAACAGCACGCCGGTGTGCGCCACCGCGTACAACCCCACCAGCGCCTGCGGTTCGACCTCCAATCCCAGCTCCTCGCGACACTCACGACGGGTGCCGGTGAGCGGGTCCTCGCCGGGGTGCACCGCCCCGCCGGGCGCGATCCAGCGGCCGGAGTAGCGGGCGCGCAGCAGGAGGATGCGCCCGTCCGCGTCGGGGATGAGGGCAACGCCGGCCACCACCGTGCGCCGCAAGACGGTGTTGATGCCCCACTGCTTGAGGTCCCACGGCAACGGCGTGTACCGGATGGCCCACATGAGGGCATGGTGCGCCGCCGCGCGCCAGCTCATGCCCCCATTGTACGGAACCACCTACCGCGCCAGCCGCTCGGTGCCCTGCAGGGCCGGCACCTCCGGGTCCACGATGTAGCGGATGCGCGGTAGGGTGATGTCGCACACGGCCGCTGAGGCCGAGACCGAGTATACCGGTGTCACCCCCTCAGCGTGCCAGGCCTCCGGCACAAAGGCGTCTAGCTGGGGCCGGCCACGGTCGACGCGCCGCAGGGTGTACTCCGGGTCCACCTGCACCAAACGCACGCGCTCGCCCTGACCGTCGCGCACGCGGGCCAGGTTCATGTTGGCCGTGTACTGCACTTCAACCCCCACAATCACCTGCGGGTCGATGAGCGACACCTGCAGGACGGTGCGGCCATCGGCCTCCACCGCGCCCACGATGCGGTCGTAGTACCGCCGCAGGCGCACCGTGCCCGGCTGGCAGGCGAAGCCCCAGCGCGCCGCCAGGGCCGCGGCGGCCGGCTCGGCGTCGCAGTACGCCTGGAGCAAGAAACCGCGCGGGCGCACGCCGGCCCGACAGCCGACGCGCACCTGGGCTAGGGTAAACGGGCCGAGCGGCCCATCTGGGCAGCGCCAGAAAACGAATGTAACCGTGGGCGGGATGGTAGGGCTCAGGGCCTTGGGCAGCAGATCCAGCATGGTCGCGGAGGAGGTCTCGAACATGACGTGCAGCACCTCGACGCCGGGCAGCGTCTCGGGCGCCGTGTCCAACCCCTCCATCAGCGGGGCGTCACGGAGCAGGGGCGCGATCTCGCGCACACCGAACAGCGGCATATGAAGCTCCTCTCTGCCTAGAACGACAGCGGCGCCGATCGCGGGCGCATGGCGCTCACACCGGCATCGGCATCCGGGCGGGCGTTCCCTCCGGCGGCGGGGCGGCCGCCGCTCCCCGCTCCCGTCCCTTGAAGACGGGCATCACCTCGCGGGCGAACAGGCGCAGGCTGTTCAGCACCTCCTCCTGCGGCACCGTCTCCAGGGCGTTGAGCAGGAAGTTGATCTGATCGACGCCGATCGCCTCCCACTTTTTGATCACGTCGATGATGCGCTGCGGGTCGCCGATGCACAGCCCTTCCGGCGCGCCGGCGGGATCACCGGGCCCGGCCACCTCCTGGCGGAGCTGCGGCAGCAGGCCGGGCAAGGGGTAAGCCGGCGTGGGGTAGGCCTCACGCGCGGTCAGAAGCTGGGCGGCCAGGTAGTTGAACGTGTTGGCCAGGCGCTGGCCGGTCTTGACGCCGTAGGCCAAGTCCTCGTGGCAGAAGAGGAAGTTGACGGTGGCCACCTGCTCGTTCACGAACTCGCCCACCGGCTCGCAGGCGCGGATGCGGCGGCGGTACTCGGCGATCTTCTTTTCCTGCTCGGCAAAGCCGGCGAAGGTGAGCCCCAAGCTGCCCAGGCCGCGCGCGGCGGCGTCCAGTTCCGTGCCAGGGCTGGTGACCGCCACCCACATGGGCGGGTGCGGCTTCTGGTAGGGCTTGGGCAGCACGGCGCGCTCCGGCATGGAGAAAGCGCGCCCCTGGTAGGCGAAGCGCTCCTGCGTCCACATCTTGGGGATGACACGCACGAACTCATCCCACGTCTTCTTCGTCTCGTCTGGGTTCGCCTGGAAGCCGCCTAGCTCCGTCCAGGTAGCAGAGCGGCCGGTGCCGAACTCCAGCCGCCCGCCGGAGAGGATGTCGAGCACCGCCGCCCGCTCGGCGATGCGGACGGGGTGGTTGAACTGCGGCACGCACACCACGATGCCGTGGCCCACGCGGATGTGCTTGGTGATCATCGCGCAGGCGGTGAGGAACAACTCCGGCGCCGAGCAGTGGCTGTACTCCTCCAGAAAGTGGTGCTCCACCGCCCAGACTGTGTCGAAGCCCAGCTCGTCGGCCAGCTTTACCTGCTCCAGGCAGCGGTCATAGACCGTCTTCTCCGTCTCCGGCCCCCAGGGGCGCGGCACCGAGATCTCGTAGAAGATGCCGAACTTCACCGCTCGCCTCCCGTGCTGTGTCGTGGACGTCGAACCATGTGTTCCGTGCCATGGAACGATGCCCCGACCGAGTCACCGGCAACAATATCACGATTTCGCGTTGCCGGTGAGCGCGCACCGAGGCGCCGGCGCGGCGCACCCTGCCGGCGGACGTCGCCCGCTCGCGCGCCGCTCCTCTATCCTGGTTATCCTGGTGGCACACTGCTCTCGGAGGCTGCCGTGGCCAGCCAGCGTGACTGGGACGCCGTCACTTACCACCAGGTCGCCCTGCCGCACGAGCGGTGGGCGCAGGACATCCTCGACCGCCTGCCCCTGCGCGGGGACGAGGTGGTGCTGGACGCAGGCTGCGGCAGCGGGCGGGCGACGCGCCTGCTGCTGGAGCGCCTGCCCCGCGGCCGCGTGTACGGGGTGGACCGCTCCCCCGCCATGCTGTCCGTGGCGCGCGCGGCGCTGGCCCCCTACGGCGACCGCGTGCGGCTGGTCGAGGCCGACCTGCTCACCGTGACGCTGCCCGAGCCCGTGGATGTGGTCTTCTCCAACGCCACCTTCCACTGGATCCGCGACCACGCGGCGCTGTTCGCCAACTTGGCGCGCCTGCTGCGTCCCGGCGGCTGGCTGGCCGCCCAGTGCGGCGGCGCCGGCAACATCGCGCACGTCATGGCCTGCGCGGACCGCGCCCTCAGCCGACCGCCGTTTTCCGCCTACGCCGCGGCCCGCGCCGATGCCTGGACCTACGCCGGCCCGGAGGAGACCCGCGCCCGCCTGGAGGCGGCCGGTTTCACGGACGTGGCGGCCTGGCTGGAGCCGCAGCCGGTGCGGTTCGATGACGTCGACGCCTTCGCCCGTTATCTCAAGACCGTGGTGCTGGGCCCCTACCTGGACGTCCTACCGGCCACGCTGCACGACGCCTTCGCGGCGGCGGTAGTCGACGAGGACGCCACCGCCGGCGCCGCGCGTACCGTCGACTACGTCCGCCTGAACATGACCGCACGTCGGGCACCGTTGCCGTAAGTCGGCGAAACCGCCATGCTCAGGGTGAACACGCCGGCAGCGACCCGGGAGCCGGGCGCCAACCGGCAGAGGGACGGTGTCATCGTGGCAAAGCCGTACAAACAGATCCTTCCCGGTCTTCATCAGCTCCAGGTGCCGATCCCGAACAACCCGCTTGGGTACGTGCTGCCGTACCTGATCGAGGGCGACGACGGCTATGTGCTGGTCGATTCCGGCTGGAACGCGCCGGAGGCGTACGGCGCGCTCATGGCGCAGCTCCACGCCCTGGGCGTGCCGCTCAAGGAGCTGCGCCGGGTGGTGTTCACCCATGTCCACCCGGACCACTACGGCCTCGCCGGCCGCCTCAAGGGCGACTGCGACGCCGAGCTGATGCTGGGCGCCCCCGAGCGCGGCTTCATCGACACCCGCTACCGGCGGCCGGACGGGCTGCTGGAGCGCATGCAGCAGTGGCTGCTCAGCCACGGTGCGCCCGCCGACGAGGTGGCGGACCTGCGCTCCGCCTCCATGCCCGTGCGCGACTTTGTGGTGCCGGCCGACCCGGACACCCTCCTGCACGGCGGTGAGGTGATCAAGTCCGGCCGCTACGAGTGGGAGGTGATCTGGACGCCGGGGCACTCGCCCGGCCACATGTGCTTCTACGATCGCCGCCACCGCATCATGCTCACCGGCGACCACATCCTGCCCACGATCTCCCCCAACGTCTCCCTGCACCCGGAGCAGCCCGGCAACCCCCTGCACGACTACATCACGTCGCTGCGCAAGGTGAAGGCGTACGACGTGGAGCTGGCCTTGCCCGCGCACGAGTACGAGTTCACCGACCTGGCAGAGCGCATCCGCGAGCTGGAGGCCCACCACCAGGCGCGCATGGAAGAGATGCTCGCCGCACTGAGCGGCGAGGCCAAGACCGCCTACGAGGTCGCCATGAAGGTGAAGTGGGTCACGGGCGACTTCGCCTCCTTCGGCCCCTGGATGAAGCGCGCCGCCATCGGCGAGACGCTCGCCCACCTGGAGCACATGGTGATGGAGGGGATGGTGGAACGCCTCTTTGAGGGCGGCCGTCAGCTCTACCGGCCGGTGCGCACCCCCCGCCCCTGACCCAGGCCGCTCAGGCGAAGCGCCGCTCCAAGCGCAGCGCCTCGTCCAGCCGGCGGAGGTACTCCGCGCGCGGGATCTCCACCGCACCGAAGCGGGCCAGGTGCGGGGTGAGGAACTGGGTGTCGAGCAATACGAAGCCCCGCGCGCGCAGCCGCTCGACCAGCGCCACCAGCGCCACCTTGGAGGCGTCGGTCACGCGCGAGAACATCGACTCGCCGAAGAAGGCGCCGCCCAGCGCCACGCCGTACAGCCCGCCGACCAGCCGTCCCTCCTGCCAGGTCTCCACGCTGTGCGCCAGGCCGAGGGCGTGCAGCGCCTCGTAGGCGCGCACGATCTCGTCTGAGATCCAGGTCTCGGGACGGTCGGCGCAGGCCCGGATCACCTCCCCGAACCCCGTGTTCACCTGCACCGCGAAGAGGCCGCGACGGATGGTGCGGCGCAGCGAACGCGGCACATGAAAGGCGTCCAACGGGATCACGGCGCGCGGGTCCGGCGAGTACCAGCGGATGCGGCCATGACGTGCGTCGGCCATGGGGAAGAAACCCGCGCAGTAGGCGCGAACGAGCAGGGCGGGCGTCAGCGCTTCCCGGGCTGCGGTCATGCGCGCTCCTCTTGGCCCGGCGACGGCCTGCACCGGTATGGTAGCGCAGCCACACCCCTTAAGCCTTAAGCCCCTGGCTGGGTGGGCGGCCTCTGCCCATGCAGAGCGCGCCTGGCTAGGCGGTGCGTCGCAGGGTAGCCAGCAGCACCCCGCCGATGATCAGCAGGGCGGCCAGGGCGTGCACGGGCGCCAGCGTCTCGCTCTCGATGAGGTGCGCCAGCAGCAGGCCCCACAGCGGCGTGAGGTTGGAGAACAGGGCGGCACGCGTGGCCCCCAGGCGCAACAGGGCGCGGTTCCAGAGGATGTAGGCCAGCACGACCGAGGCCGTCCCCGAATACAGGATGGCGATCCACGCGCGCGCCGGCGCCGCGGCCAGAGAGGCGGGCGTCATCCCCTCCACGAGCGCCGCCGGCACCAGCATGAGAAACCCCGCCAGGCAGGCATAACCGGTAGCCTGCAAGGGCGTGAACCGGCGCATCACCACCCGCGATACCAGGCTGAAGCCGATCCAGGAGAGCAGTTCCCCCACCAGCAGCAGGTCGCCCAGCAGCGTGGCGCCGTGGGCCGTGGTGGGACGGGTGCTGCTCAGCACGATCACGGCCACCCCGGCCGTGGACACCACCGCCCCGGCCAGCACCCGCGCCCCCACCCGTTCACGCAGGGCCCCAGCGGCGGCCGCCGCCGTGACCACGGGGTTGGCACCCCAGATCAGGGAGGCGTGCGTGGCGGTGGAACGTGCCAGACCGGCGAAATAGCACACGTTGAACAGAAAGAAGCCGAGCAGCCCCAGCAGCACGAACACCGGCAGGTCATCGCGTCGCGGTCGCGGCGCGCCGCGGGTGAGCATCGCCAGCAACGGCACATAGGCCAGGGATGCCAGCCCGGTGCGCAGCGTCGACGCCGTTAGCGGCGCAAACCCCTGTGAGGCGACCTTGATGGCGACGATGCCGCCGCCCCAGATCAGGG
Organism: Dehalococcoidia bacterium; assembly: GCA_042408665.1. Classification (GTDB taxonomy): domain Bacteria; phylum Chloroflexota; class Dehalococcoidia; order CAUJGQ01; family CAUJGQ01; genus CAUJGQ01. Next base: position 4,092 of record JBHOQW010000211.1, on the reverse strand, counting down.
TGACGAGCAACAGCTCCAAATACGTGTCCAGCGCTACCGGCGCGACGCCGTGCCTCACGCCGGTCTCCGCCGCCTCATCCGTCGCGTACCCGCCGCGCACGCGTCGCCCTCCCCGCATATACTGCTGGCGCTGAGCGCATCCTAGCAGGAGCTCGCCGTGTCGGACGAACCCACGCCGCCGACCGCACAGCAGACGGCCTTTCTGCTGGCCCACCGCGTCGGCCACCTCGCCACGGTGGACGCCCGGGGTCAGCCGCACAACGTGCCCGTCTGCTTCGCGCTCCTGGGCGGCCACATCTACATCGCCATCGACGAGAAGCCAAAGCGGGTGGCGCCGGAGCGCCTGCGGCGGGTGCGCAACGTGCAGGCCAACCCGGCCGTCTGCCTGGTCGTGGACGACTACGATGAGGACTGGTCGCGCCTGGCATGGCTCCAGGTGCGGGGAACGGCGACGCTGGTGAACGAGCCGGCAGAGCGGACCGCCGCGCTGGCCGCGCTGCGCGCCCGCTACCCGCAGTACCGCGCCATGGCCCTGGAAGGGCGACCACTGCTGCGCATCACACCCCAGCGTTGGGTGGACTGGCGGGCCGCGCCTGGCTCATGATGCCACCCCGGCCAGCCGCTTGCCCGCCTCCAGCACCTCCGGGACGCGCCCCTTGTCGCGCACCTCGGTGTAGATGCGCATCAGGGGTTCGGTACCGGAGAAGCGGATCAGCAGCCAGCCGCCACCCTCCAGGTTGAACAGGTAGCCGTCCAGAGTGCTCATGCCGGTGACCTTGTAACCGGCGATCTCCCGCGGCCGGCTGCTGCTCACCGCGGCCATGATCGCCGGCTTCTGCGCCTCTTCCAGGTGGATGTCCACCCGGTCGTAATAGTGCTCGCCCACCTTGGCGAACAGCAACCGCACCAGCTCCGTCGGGCGCTTGCCGGTGCGCGCCATCAGGTCGAGAAAATAGAGGGCGGCCAGGATGCCGTCGCGCTCCGGGATGTGGCCGCGGAAGGCGTAGCCGCCCGACTCCTCACCGCCCAGTAGGGCGTCCGTCTCCATCATCTTCGGACCAACGTACTTGAAGCCCACCGCCGTCTCATAGACCGGCACCCCGTAGATCTCACCCAAACGATCGACCATGCGCGTGGTGGTGAGGGCACGTACGATGGCACCGCGCTCCCCCCGCACCTCCAGCAGGTAGTAGGCCAGCAGGGCGAAGGTCTGGAGCTGGTTGACGAACTCGCCGTGCTCGTCCATCACGCCCAGGCGGTCGGCGTCGCCGTCGGTGGCGATGCCGACGTCGAAGCGGGTCTGGCGACCCGGCTCCTCGGGTGGCTGCTGCATGGCGACGGCCAGCTCGCCCAGGTTGCGCGGGATTGGCTCCGGTGCGCCGATGCCGGGGAAGTTGGGGTTGTGGACGGCGTGCAGCTCGGTCACGGTGGTGGTGCCGCCGGACAGCAGCTCGGCCAGGTAGCCCTGGCCGGCGCCGTACATGGAGTCCACGGCGATACGCAGCCCGGCCCGGCGGATGCGCTCCAGGTCCACCAGCTCCGCCAGGCGGGCGAGATACGGCGGCGCCGCCGCGAAGCGGGTGAGCAGCCCCCGGGTTTGCGCTTCGTGCAGGGGCAGGCGCGGCGGCTCGCCGGCGGCCAGGATCTCGTCCAGCGGCGCCTCCAGGCGCGCCACCACCTCCGGTGAGGCGGAGCCGGCGTACTCCGGCTTGTACTTGACGCCATTCCACATGGCCGGGTTGTGGGAGGAGGTGATCACGGCGGCGCCGCCCGCCCGGCGCGCGATGATGGCGTAGGACACCGCGGGCGTGGGCGCGAAGCGTTCCGCCAGGTGCACCGGCACGCCGGCGGCGGTCACCACCTCGGCCACGGCCTCGGCGAAGCGGTCGGAGGCGAAGCGCGTGTCAAACCCCACCACCAGACCGCGCGCCGCCAGCCCCGTCTCCTTCAGATAACGGGCGATGGAGGCCGCCAGCGCGCGCACGTGGCGAAAGGTGAAATCCTCGGCGATGATCGCCCGCCAGCCGTCGGTGCCGAACTTGATCGGGTGTGCCATCGCTCCCCTCCGGGGCAGACGGCCGGGCGCGGCGGCGCCGGCCGACGCTCTCGCTGGGATTGTTCCACGCCCGCGCCCATGGGAAAAGCCACCTGACGTGCGCCCGACGGCACCGACCGCTACCCTGGAAGGCGTGAGCGAGACCATGCTGTTTCTGGTCTACGCGGAGGACGGGGCGCGGCTCGTGTATGCCGGCGAGAACCCGGCGGAATACGAGCGCCGCTGCGCCGCCCTGGCGACCGGATACGCCGGTTCGCTGGTGGGTCGGCGACGGGTGGGACCGGAGCAATGGGTGGTGCGCGCCTTCTTCCGGGAACCACCGGCGCCGGCGTTCATCGCCCGCCGGCGCGAGAACTTCCCTTACGGCCTCACCTGGGAGCCCTCTCCCGCGGCCGGCGCCGCCGAGCCGGCGGGCTGACGGCGGCGCGGCCGACAGCGCTCCCCACCCCCGATCCGCCGCTCGGCCTCGAGGACCTCCGCGCGCTCCCGCACCGCCATCCGCGGCCCGCGGAATGCCGGTGTTGTTTTTCCCCGCGGGCCGGGCGCCCGACGGGCAGGGTGAGGGTTAGAAACTGAACTCCGGCAGCCGAGCGTACTCCCACGGCTCGCCGGCGCGGTAGCGGTCGGCCGTCTCCAGCACCTTGGCGGCGTACTGACAAGCGTAAGGAATGCCGGCGCCGTCCGGGATGAAGCCGGCGGCCAGCACGCCGATGAGCACGGCCTCCTGGAGCTGCGCGCGGCTGGCCCCCGCCTCGATGGCCGGGATCAGGTGGATGAGGCAGGCCGGGGAGGCGGTGGCCACGCCGATGGCGGTGAAGATCAGCTCCTTGACGGCGCGGGCGAGGTGGCGGTCACGCTTGCCCGCCTCGTAATAATCGGCGAAGGCCCGGCCGATGGCCGGGTTGTAGCGGTTGATCGCCCGGAACATGCGCGGCACAAAGAGCATGCGCGCATGCATGTAGGCGTTGGCCGCCTCGACCTCTTCTGGGGTGGGCGGTGCCCCGCTACCGCCGCCTCGACCGGCCGGGGCGGGCGGCGCGGGAAATGCGCGCTCCTCACTCATGCGGCGACCCCCCGCCGGCGGGCGCCCCATGCGCCGCCGCGATGCGGCGTAGCACGCGCAGGGACACGGCGTTGGTCGATGATTCCGCGATCCGCGCTGCGATGAGCAGCGTCTCCAGAACCTCGTCGTAGGTGGCGCCGTTGGCCAGCGCCTCTTCGATGTGCACGCGCAGGCAATGTTCGCACATCTGGGAGGCCGCCGCGGCCACAGCCACCAGCTCGGCGGTGCGCCGGTCCAGTACACCGTCTGGTCCTACCGCGCGCAGCGCCGCCGGCACGAAGCGGGCGGGCTCGTCCTGCAAGGCATGGAGCAGAAACGGCACTTCCTGATAGCGCCGCTCGACCAGCAGGCGCAGGGCCTCGAGCAGCTCTGGGTCGGTGATAGCAGCCCGCACCACCTCGCGGGCCCGCGCTTCATCCATGGGTTCCTCTCAGCCGTTGGCCGTGAGCATGAGCGCCGTGCTCCCCGGATACGCGGCACGCACCACGCGGCACGCGCCGCGACGCGGGTCACGTATCGGGGAGCCGGTCGGTCTCACATCCTGAACTCGGCCGGCTGGATGTACTCCCAGCTTTCGCCGGCGCGGTACTTCTGCGCCACCTCCAGCACCTTGAGCGCGTACTGGAAGGCATAGGGGATGCCGGGCCCGTTGGGCACGAACCCCGCCGCCAGCGTGCCGATCGTCACCGCCTCGAAGATCTCGCCGTCCGTGGCCCCCGCCTCGATCGCCGGGATCACGTGGATCAGGCAGGCCGGCGACCGATAGGCCACACCGATGGCGGTGAAGATCAGCTCCTTGACCTTGCGCGGCAGGGCGCCGTCCTTCCAGACAGTGTCGTAGAAATCGGCGAACCGCTCCGCCGCCTCCGGCGCCGCGGTGTTCATCACCGCGAACATGCGCGGCAGGAACAGCATCTTCTCTTTGACGTACTTGTTCGCCTGTTCCGTGCGCTCCGCGGAAACCATGCTGGCC